>JBHIBC010000004.1:0-78622 GCA_046758905.1 Acidobacteriota bacterium
TCCCATCGCGATCGGCGTCCTCCTGGCCGGGGTTCGGCACCCCGGGGCAGTTGTCGCAGATGTCGCCGCGTCCGTCGGAGTCGAGGTCCGCCTGGTCGGGATTCGGATCGAGCTCGCAGTTGTCGCAGGAGTCGCCGTTGCCGTCGGTATCGGTGTCAGCCTGCGACGGGTTGAAGGCGAAGCGGCAGTTGTCACACGCGTTCGGTACAGAATCATCATCCGAGTCAAGACCGGCGGGATCATCGTCGACGAGGCCGTTGCAGTCGTCGTCGATATCGTTGCAGACTTCCGTGGCGCCCGGGTGCCTCGCCGGATCGGCATCGTCACAGTCCAGGCAGACCTGGAACCCGTCGCCGTCACGATCCCTCTGTTCGACCGTTCCGTCGCAATCGTTGTCGACGCCGTCGCAGACTTCGGGATTCCCGGGAAACACGCGGGGATTGACATCATCGCAATCCGTCTCGGCTCCCCCGGCGCACGATGCCTGCCCCGGGTCCCCGTAGCCGTCCCCGTCGACGTCGCTGCATTTCGGGCACCTGGCCTGCGGTGGTGGCGACGTGTCGGGCACGGGCGGCGTCTGCGCCCTGATCGTGCCCGCGACCCGGACATCGTCGAGCCACCAGCCGTCGTCCCCTTCCGTGGTCTCCCAGCCGCCGCCCACATCGAAGTACGAGGAAGCCCCCGCGGAGAAGACCCACGAGGTCCCGATCCAGCGGATGCGCACCCTCTGGCCGAGGAAGCCGCCCAGGTCGAACCTGCTCTCCACCCACACGCCGGCGCCCGACGGATCGACGAGCCCCGGCCCCTCGCAGTCGCCCGTAGCCGCGGCGCCGGTGCCGCTGTCGCTCCCACAGCTCGACCAGGCACCCTGCGGGAAGCAGATCGTCTCGTGGGCGCCGCGCGGCGCGGGCAGGGCCGCCCCGGTGTCCGCAGGCGTGAACAGGCAGTAGGTAACGCCGAACGTGCCGTCGTCCGCGACACTGTCGTAGACGTTCTGGTAGGGCGCCAGCTTGTCCCAGAAGCCCCACAGGTCGACCGCCGGGTCGGGATCCAGGTCGATCTGGATCTGGACGTCGGCGCAGTCCAGGCAGGTGCCGTCGGTTCCGCTCAGAGGGCCGGTGTCCACCAGATCGACGATGTGGAAGAACGACAGCTCGAGGTCGCCAGGCCTCGGTGTCGGCGTCAGGTTGACGGGCGCGGACACGAAGGCCTGAACGGCACGCAGATGCGTCGTGTCGCCCGCCAGCGCGTCCTCCGGGGAGAAATGCGCCCCCATGTGCAGCGAATTCGGCGGACTGAGGGCCAGCTCGCCGTTGAGCGGAGTGTCGTGCGAGCAACCGCCGACGCACGTCCGGGGGGCCGTGCCGCCAGGAAGGATCTCGTCATTGGGACAGTCTCTGGCGCCGGGCGGGCAGTGGAAATGCCAGTCGAACGGGAAGTCGGGGTCGAGAGCACAGGCCGGATTGCCGGCGGCCGGGTCATCGAAGCCGCCGCAGGGCACGGTCGCCACGGTGTTGAGCCGGTCGCCGGAGTCGCTGCCTCGCAAGTAATGGCCGGGTGGCCCGAAGTAGACCAGGGCGTCCCCGACATCTTGCGGCTGCAGGAACGTGTCGGCCACGCCGAAGACCCCGTCGCCATCCTTGTCGACGTCGAAGCTCTCGAAGGTGATGCCGTCGTCGGCGGTGTCCGCCAGCCCGTCCGGCCCGAGGGTGAGCGGCGGAGCGCCGCCGGCGGGGGCGTCGAGGTCCGCGAGCAGGTCGAAGCAGATCGGGTCGGAGACGCCTGAGGTCTCGTCCGCCACGAACCTCAGGCACAGCTCGACCCGGGCGGGGTCCATCGGCGATAGCGTCTCCAGGGTATCGCTGGCGACGAACGTGAAGCCGGGCTGCGCCGGGTCCAGGCTGCCGATGGTGATGACCTGCCCCTCGTCGACCGCCCCGACATCCACACGTCCTTCACTGATGCAGGTGACGTCCGCGTCGGAGGTCGTCAGCACAAAGGTGGTCCCGGTCAGGGCGGGGCCGTTCCTCTTCAGGGTGACGACGACGCGCCCCTGCTCACCGGTGTCGGGGAACATGTCCCCGTCGCCCTTCAGGTCGCGGTACACCGCGCGGACGACGGTGAACGGCGTCGGGAAGCCCCGTTGGGCTGCGGCGTCGCCGATCGGGGTCAGGGCGCAGATCCCCGCGAGGAGAACCCCGGCGGCGGCCGGGAGTAACGGTCGGGAATGCTCCGCGGGACGGTCCCGCGGCGCGTGCGCGACGGCTCAGCCGCCGGCGGAGGTGTCGGCATTTGCGGGTGACCGAGTGGCTGATGAGCTTAGTACGCCCCCGTTCCGGGTTTGTCAATCCGGAACTCCCGGCTCCGGAGCTCTCTGGCGAACGCGCGTCGACGAGTCGAGGCCCTCGGGCGGACCCCCGCATCGGCGGGGACAGCGATGGTCATCTCCTGGAGGCCATGGGGCCTCTCCCCGGAGACCTGCGGACGCGCGGCCACGCAGGACCGGAGATCCGTGGGCGAGGGCACCGGGACAGCCTGACGAACACGCACGCTCCGGGCCTTGCGACGATCCCCCCGAACCTGCGACAATAAAGCGGTCCAGGGAACAGCATTGCACGATCTGGAACAATCGACTCAGCCCGGGTGCGTGGCGCTCAAGTTAGAGAAGGGCGGAGAGGGCGACGATGGGCAAGAGGACCCCGACCCTGACCCCGCGGGTGACCGCGGCGGTGCGGGCCGTGCGTCCCGCCGAGCAGCCGTTCCCCTACCCGCTCGGGCGCGAGTGGGTCGAGCCTGACTGGCGGCGCCTTCCGGGTTACCGGGAGGTCACGCGGGCCGAGTGGGAGAGCGCTCTGTGGCAGCGCAAGCACACGGTCAATAACCTCAGGGAGGTCAAGGAGGTCTTCGGGGAACTCATCCCCGACTCCCTCCTGCGAAGCGTGGAGCTCGATCAGAGGGAGCGGGCCACCATGTCGCTTCTGATCCCGCCCCAGATGCTCAACACCATGAACGAACGGGACCTGTGGAACGATCCGCTGCGCCGGTACATGCTGCCGGCCTTCGACGACCGCGACCCGGACTGGCCGAGCCATCCGAGATCGTCACGCGACAGTCTGCACGAGGCCGACATGTGGGTGGTCGAGGGACTGACCCATCGCTACCCGACGAAGGTCCTGGCGGAGGTCCTGGCGACCTGCCCCCAGTACTGCGGCCACTGCACCCGGATGGACCTGGTCGGCAACGACACGCCGCAGGTCGACAAGCTGCGGTTCGAGACACCGCAGCGGCGGCGCCACGCCCGGATCCTGGACCACCTCCGCACGATGCCGTCGGTGCGCGACGTGGTGGTCTCGGGCGGGGACATCGCCAACCTGCCGATATCTGTGCTGGAGAGTTTCGTGTGGGGCCTGCTCGATATTCCCCATATCCGCGACATCCGCCTGGCCACCAAGGGCCTGATGGGGATCCCGCAGCACTTCCTGCAGGACGACGTGCTGAGGGGACTCGAGAGGCTGATCCGGAAGGCGACGGAGCGGGGCGTCGACATCGCCGTCCACACGCACGTCAACCACGCGAACTCGCTGACCCCGCTGGTCGGCAAGGCGGTCCGGCGGCTGCTCGACATGGGCTACCGCGACGTCCGCAACCAAGGCGTCCTGCTGCGCGGGGTCAACAGCAGCGCGGACACGCTGCTGGAGCTCTGTTTCACGCTGCTCGACCACGCCAAGATCACTCCGTACTATTTCTACATGTGCGACATGATCCCGAACGCCGAGCACTGGCGCCTGGCGGTGCACGAGGCGCAAAAGCTGCAGCACGACATCATGGGATACCTGCCGGGATTCGCCACGCCGCGCATCGTCTGCGACGTGCCCCTCGTCGGCAAGCGCTGGGTCAACCAGGTGAGAGGATACGACCGCGAGAAGGGGATCTCCTACTGGACCAAGAACTACCGCACCAGCCTGGAGGCCGACGACCCCGACGCCCTCACCCGGCGTTACGCGTACTACGACCCCGTCTACACCCTTCCGGAGTCGGGGCAGGCCTACTGGCGGGCACAGCGCGACGGATCCTGAGCCCACGCCCTCCGCTGTGGTAAACTCGGCTCCTCGCGGGGGACCCCCGGCCGGGACGTGCGCCCATAGCTCAGATGGATAGAGCGTCGGACTACGAATCCGAAGGTCGCAAGTTCGAATCTTGCTGGGCGCACCAGCTTCTCAGCGCGTGGCCGCCTCCCACCTCACTCGAGATGGGCCTGCCGATCGGGTCGGCTCGAGTCCTGCCTTCCCTCCACCAGGGGAACCCGTCTCGCCGCTCTGCACGGGCGGGAAGCAGGCCAAGAGCCATCACTCTCTGCAAGTCTGCGCCTTGGCCCTGCCTCGGCACCTGAGCGAACAACAGTCGCTGTCGGAAGAACAGGGCTCACCTACCGGCGTGCAGGCGCAGGCGGAAGCGGCTCGGCAGTCCTCGTCGTTGCAGTCGGTGAGTCCGTCGCAGTCCGCGTCGAGGCCGTCGGTGCAATTGGCCTCCACCTCCGGCGGCGCGCCGCAGTCCACCATGCAGGTGCACCGATCCTCGCCCGGGTCGCAGAGGAAGTCGCCGCAGAAGGAGGGCGCACCGCAGTCCCGCGGACAACTCGCGCTGGTCTCGCTCCCCTCGCAAGCTCCGTCGCCGCAACAGGCAGGAGCGGCCGGGTCATCGGTGCAGCCGAAGCCCGCGCTCGTGCAGATCGGGTCACTGCAGGGGAGCGGATTCTCGCCTTCACCGTCCCCGCAGCAGAAGCGGCCCGTCGGATTGCTGCTCTGTTTGCCATTGCAGTCCGCGGGGCAGGAGAGACAATCCTCACCGTCGCCCGCCTCGCAGAGGCCGTTGCCGCAGGCGGCTCCGTTGCCGAGGGGACAGTCTCCCGGGCAGTTCATGCAGTCCTCACCCGGCTCGCAGATGCCGTCCTCATCGCACGTCTGAGGCTCACACAGGCCGCTCACGCAGACTTCGCCTGCAGGACAGGCGACCGGATCGTGCACGCAGCCGGCGGCCGCCCCGCAACCGTCGGTGGTGCACGCATCCGCGTCCTCACAGTCGGCATCGACCGTGCACGGCGTGTCGCCACAGCCGGCGGCCTCGAGGGCCAGCTTGGCGTTCAGGATGCCCGAGCCGAGGTCGCGACCGCCCGGATCGAGGTACGCCCGGACGTTCGTCACCATGATGTCGAACTTCGCCGGCCCTGACAGCGTCGGGTCACACGATTCCAGCAGCGCCGCCACGCCACAGCCGTGAGGGGCGGCCATCGACGTCCCGCTGAACACGGCGATGTAGTGGGCATCCGGATTGGGGTCGTCGGGATTGCGGTAGGTGCTCAGAATGTCGACGCCGGGGGCGGCGAGGTCGACCCACGCCCCGTGGTTCGTGAAGCTCGCGCCGGCGCCCCCGCGGTCCGTGGCGGCAACGTTCATCACGCCCGTCTTGCCACCCAAGTAGCCGGGATTGTCGGCACCGGAGTTCCCCGCGGAGTGGATGAGCATGACATCGTGCGCGAGCAGGTTGTCGGTGGCGGCATCGATGCCTCCGGTGTTCGACGAGCCCCAGGAGGCGTTGAATGCGGCGACATTGACGCCCGCCTCCACCAGCTCGGCGACGTAGTTCATCGCCTCCGCGGCATAGTCCATGCGTACCACACCCGTGAAGTAACCGAAGCACTGCGCGTACCAGCCGATCCGCAGCGGCAGGATCTTGACGCCGTTCCCCGCGCCCGAAGCCGTCCCGTCGCTGAGATCGCCCGCGATCCCGGCCACGAGCCGGGCGTTGTTCGTGATGGCGGCGACTGTTCCCGACAGGTGGGTGCCGTGACCATTGGAATCATCCGGATCGTTGTCTCTCCCGTTGCAGTCGGCGTCGACGCAGAAGCAGAAATAGCTCTTCGTATTGGCGACGAAGTCATAGCCGATCGTGTCATCCACGAGCCCGTTGCCGTCATCGTCCTGGCCGTTCCCCGGGAGCTCGCCCGGATTGATGAAGATATTCCCATCGGTTTGCGGTTCATCGGGGCCCCAGACCGGGTTGTCACCGCCGAGATCCAGGTGAAAATAGCGCACCCCGGTGTCGGCGATCGCGACCACCACGGCGGAGCCGCCCGCTTCGATCTCCCAGGCGAGATCCGCCTGGATGCTGAACTTCTCCGAGTCCCGATCGAAGAAATGCCACTGATCGTGAGGGAAGGTGGACACCGGAGGATCCTTGTAGAACGGATCGTTGGGATCGACATCGATGACGTGGATCCCGATTCTCTCCACGTGATCCACGTGCGGATCGCGAGCGAACGCCTCCATCGCGCGGTCCAGATCGGCCCCGCGTCGAATCCTGACCTTGTAGTGCCCCGTCAGGTCCGGATACCTCGAGCCCACCGCACGAGGCTTCGCGGTCGGGAACTGGCGTGAAAAGCGCACCGCGCCGCTGCGCTCGATCGCATCCTGAAGGTCCGGCAGGCTGGCGGTGGGCCTCCCGGAAGGGTCGGTGCCAACAGCGACGGTTCGGCGGGCGGCGCGGGTCAGGACGACGATGAACTCGTCTTCCGCGAACATCCGCGGTGGGTTGACGTCAGGGATACGGTCGACGACGACGAACCAGGGACCGTCCGACCCAGCCGCGGGCCACAAGGACGCACTCACCACGACGGCGCCGATGATCGCACCCAGACGGCCCCGGCGGCTCCTGAGGCCTAGAGTGCGGCCGTCCCCCCGATCCCCGTTGAATCTCATGAGCTTGGAGAAGGAAAAGCGCTAGTTGCGGGCAACCTACCGCAATTCTCGCCCGGCGTCAAGGGCCGGATCGCCTCGGCCCGACCGCGACTGTCCCGGGAGACGGCTCGAGGCGGTCCGGATGCTCCCCCTCGGCACCTCTAAGTACTTATCGGCAGGATCCTCACCAGGGTTACCCTTCCTGGCCGCGGGCCGGAGATCGAGCCGCGCGGAGGCCGGCCCCCCAGGACCGGGGCGGCCTTCAGGCCTTCTGCGCAGCCCGGTCCCGGATCTCCATCAGCACCAGAGCCATGGAGAAAGCGGCGCATCCCACCGCACCGCGCCAGTAGGTGCCGGGGTAGAACAGCCATAGCGTGTCGAGCAGACGCGTGAGCACGCCGATCACGAAAGCCAATCCGCCGATGCCCAGTAACGCGTTAGCCAGAATTCGCATCGCTTCTCCCCCTTTCGCGATTGCCCGCCTGGTCGATGACCGGCCCCCGCAGGTCAGCCGGGATGGTGCCGCACTCGCACGCTCTCTTGACGGCTCCCGTGACGGCGACCCATCCCGTGCCTCGGCAACGCGGACACCTCCGGCCTCGCTGCGGAGATCTACCGGACAGAGACCCGATGAGGGCGGAAAAGAATCCGTACGCCAGCGACACCAGCGCCGCGATGACGACGAACCTCAGGAGCCGGACCAGCCACATCGCCCCGCACCTTCACGACGCCGGAGGGGTCGCGTCCCGCTCGTCCGGCACGATCCGCCGTCACGGCGCCGACCTACGGTGCGGACCAGATCGCCCGGCCCTCCCGGTCGAATAGGGCCACCCACGAGGACGGCTGCTGCGCGGGCCCCCCGGCCCGCGCCGGCGCACGCCGTCCGACCCCCAGCTGCGCGCGAATCGCGTCGGTCTCGTCGAACAGGCGGAGCGTCGTTTCGCCGGACACGCTCAGCGACGCGCGCGCCTTCGAGTCCCTATCGTACAGGGTGAGACTGGGGACATCGTCGAACAGGCTCAGAGCGGCGCGCATCCGGTCGCCCTCGGCATCGTACAAGGCCAGGATCGGCGATCCGCCGGGAAGCAGACCCCAGCGGGCACGGACCGTGCCGCTGGTGTCGCGGAGCACATACTCCTGCGCCTCGATCCTCCTCCCTCCCAGGAGACCCAGCCCCCTCAGCCAGGCGAGAGCCGGAAACAGCAGGATGAGGGCCACCGCGTACCTCAGCCGCCGGTTCTGTCTCACGACTCCCTCCAGCCGCGCCACCACGCTCTGCAGGTCGGCTTCTGGCTCGCTCATCGCCCGCTCCTTTCGCGCTGCCTCGCCCGGCGGCGGCCGTCATCGCGGATGGTTCCGGTAAGCGCGAGGGTCACGGCGCGGTTGGCCAAGGCTGCAGCGTCCCTCTCCGTGCCTCCTAAGGCTGCCTGGAATCGTGCCGGCCTGTCCGGATCGTACACCAGGACACGCGGCCTCGACGCCGACGATTCACGCGTGGCGCCGCCCGGGCCCCGACGCCGGCCCGGCCGTCGATCCTCCACCCGGCGCTTCTGCTACGATGGGGCGGAGAGTAGAACATGAGACGGCGGATCGTCTGGCTAGCCCTCTTCGCCCTGGCGATGGCCTATCTCGAAGCGGCCGTCGTGGTCTATCTGCGCGAGCTGTACTATCCCGAGGGCTTCCGCTTCCCGATCGTGATCATCCTCGACCGCTTGGCGGCCATCGAGATCGGCCGCGAGGCCGCGACCATCGTGATGCTTCTGGCCGCCGGCGCGATGGCCGGCGAGGACCGCTGGGAGCGCTTCCTGTTCTTCTGCCTGACGTTCGGGATCTGGGACATCCTATACTACGCCTGGCTGTGGGCCTTTCTCCGTTGGCCGCCGTCGCTGCTGACGCCGGACGTGCTGTTCCTCATTCCGGTCCCGTGGGTCGCCCCGGTGCTCGCGCCCGTTCTCGTCGCCGCGATGATGATCGCGGCCTCGTCGGTGCTGCTGCGATTGAAAGCGGGGGGGACGGTGCTGCGCTACCCTCGTCCCCTCTGGGCGATCGTCATCGCCGGCGGGCTCATGGTGATCTCCTCGTTCGTCATCGATTTCCGCGCCGCGCTCGAGGGTGCCGCGCCTCCCCCCTTCCGGTGGGGCCTGTTCGGCGCGGGGCTCGCCGCGAGCGCCGTGGCGCTGGCGGTCGGGATTCGCGCTCAGCTGCGACGCTTCGGGCATCGCGGCGCGCGGCGGTCCGCGCCCTGATGGCGCTTCCGGCACCCCTGCGCGCCGGGGCCCAGCGCGGTCGATCTCACGGTCCCCGGACGGGGGTCTAGCGGGACCGCCGGCCCCCGTCGTAGACTCTGCTCCCGTCAACCCGACAGACGAAGGCCCGGGGAGGCCGCCGGCCCGCCCGGGCAGGCGAAAGCCAAGGAGGAACCCACCGATGAGGCTGTTCCGAGCTTTCGGTCTCCCGCTGCTCGCGGCCGCGTTCGCGCTGGCCGCCGCCTGCGCGCCGCAGGCCCCCCCGGAGAAGGCGCCCGTGGACCCGATCCGCGCCGGCCTGCTGCTGTTCCACGATCCGGGCCTCTCCGGGAGCGGTGAGGTCGCCTGCGCGACCTGCCACCCACGCGGCGGCCACACCAACAACAAGACCTACGTCGGACTCGAGCTCGTCGAGGATGGGGACGAGAGGGGGCGGAGCACTCCGCTCCTCTGGGGTCTCGCGGACACGGCACCCTACTCCTGGGGCGGCGGCAAGACCCTCAGGGACAACATCAGGGGGATCATCGTCGGCCGGATGAAGGGGGCGGAGCCGACCGAGGAGCAGCTCGACAACCTGATCGCCTACCTGAACTCGCTCGAGTTCCCGGACAACCCGAACCTCAACGCCGACGGGTCGCCGAGCGACGCCGCTCCCGAGGCCGCGAAACGGGGCTATCGCGTCTTCTTCAAGGCCTCCTGCAATGCCTGCCACGTGCCCCCGACCTTCGCAAAGAGGGAGAACGAGGACATCGGCAGCGGCGGGCCGTTCAACGTCCCCTCGCTGAGGGGAGTCTCGACGACCGCGCCCTACTTCCACGACGGCCGCTACCCGAACCTGCGATCGCTGCTCCCCGCGAAGCTCGAGTACCTGAAAGACCTCGGCTCCACGGAGACCTTCAGCGACGAGGAGATCGAGGATCTCCTGGCCTTCCTGAGCGTGCTGTAGCGGATCGGAGACCGTCCTCGGCCGGAAGGGCGCGTCCCCCTAACGGATCTCGCTCTTGCGCAAGTAGCCCGGCCACTGGATGAAGTCGCCGTTCGAGAAGACGATGTCGCAGTCGAACGACTCGGTGGGACCGACCTTGCCCAGGCCGTCGTACTCCCCGTCGGTGGCGTAGGAGACGAGGATGTACTCGGTGCCCTCCCGATTGGAGTGGTACTGGAAGGGGTTGCCCCAGGCGTCGGTGATGCGGATGCCCTCCAGCTTGCCGTCCTCGAGCTTGTTCGACAGGCAGCCGTTCAGGGCGCCGAAGTCGGGACACACGGGGTAGCGCCCGCCGCGCCGCTTCGCCCAGGCCTCGATCCTCTCGCCGACGCGCTTCAGGTCGCCCATCGTCCGGCGCTGGTTGCCGTAAGCGAAGGCCGCGCCCAGCCCGAGCGCCTGCGCCTGCTTCTGGGTGATCGAGTCTCCCATCACGCCGGTCAGCATCAGCATCCGGATGAAGGTCTTGGCCCCGCTGTCTGCCGCAACCTGGCCGGCGACCAGGGCCTTCCCCCTGTCGTCCCTCAGGATCCTCTGGATCAGGTGGCCCGTCGCGTCGTCGTCCTTGAGGATGCGGTCGATCACCGCGGCCCGGTCGTTGGGCGGACCGACCAAGCGGTCGATCACCTCCTCCCGCATCACGTGATCCGAGACGAGCGCCTCGATGACCTCCTGTCGCCTGGCGTCGTCCGCCAGGTACTTCCTCGGGCTGGAGGAACAGCCGGACAGGACGAGGCCCGAGGCGAGGATCGCTACCAGAGCTGGTTGTCTGCATTCCATGACGGGCCCTCCCTGCACGCAGCCGCGCTCCGGAAAATCTAGGTCCGCCCGCGGCCGGGTCAAGTGACCCCGGCCGTCCCCGGGGCCCGATCCCGCTGGACGGGCGGCTCCCTACGCCGGCCTGCTGAGCACGATCCGCTCCGCCTGCGGTGAATGAGCAGAGCCTTCCGGCCGGCCGCGGCGGCCAGCGGATGCGATCGAAGTACATTTCTGTTAGTTGAATCCGGGCCGGCTCGGTCGATGACCAGGCGACCGGCCCCTCCGGGCTTCCCACGCACCGGCCGCCCGGGGAGGCCGAATGACCGGGCCGGCCCGCGTCCTCCCCCACGGGACGCGGCACGGACGGCGCCGTGGACTTTCCCGGGTTGCTCATCACCCGGCCAGCTCATCTGCCCCGACCTCCGGCGCAGCGCCCTCGCCCTGGCCGCCGCCGTGTCGCTTCACGCTGCTCTGCCGCCGTCGAGGCGTTCGGGCGGTGGCGAGATGCGCCGGCGCTGATGCCCGGCCGGCCGCTGGTTTCAAATCCGCAAGGTGCTTGATCGGCGCGGGCTCCCGCCCCTAAGTTGACCGCTGGTCTCGCACCCCGTCATGCCGGCCCGCCTTCCCGAAGACGAGGCCCTGCCGGGGCCAGGAGGAGGGGAAGATGCGTTCTAGGTCTCTCGGCTCATCGATGCTGCCGCTCGCCATCGCACTCGTCGCCTCGACGGTCGCGGTCGCGGGCGAGCGCTCCGGATCGGACCGCGCCGGGCGCAAGGGCGAGGTCATCTCGGCCCGGGCGGTCGCGCCCGGGCAGATCAAGCGGTTCCACGTCACCGCGCAGGAGGGAGACATCGCGCCGAACACCCTCCGAGTGAAGAGCGGTCAGAAAGTGCGGATCACCTTCGTCAGCCGCGACGCGGCTTACAGCATCCGCTTCAAGGACTTCGGCATCAAGGACCGTGTCACCCGGACCAGCCCCGCCGTGGTGGAGTTCGTCGCCGGGCGCAAGGGCACCTTCCCCTTCCGCTGCACGCGGAAGTGGGGCTTCAAGCGCAGCCCGAACGGCACTCTGATCGTCGAGTAGGGGCCGGCCGACCGCCGGCCCGGACAGTCTCGCCGTGCCTGAGGTCGCGCGGGATTCGAGATCGAGGACACGGCGGCCGACCGGGCCGCCCCTCCTTTTTGCTCCGCACGACGTGCTAGACTCCGACATCGGGATCGAGCGTCCTTAGGGGAGGAGAGCATGCGCGGGAGGCGCCGCCGCAGCCGTCGGGCGCCGGTCTGCGGCTGGCGGGACCGGGACGACGCGGCCTGGATGCGGGAGGCCCTCCGCGTCGCCCGGAACTCCTCGAGACGTGGGGAGGTGCCGATCGGGGCGGTCGTCGTGCAGCGGGGCCGGATCGTCGGCCGGGGCGCCAACCGCCCGATCGGCGGCCGCGACCCGACGGCCCACGCGGAGGTCGTGGCGATCCGCAGGGCGGCGAAGCGCCTAGGCAATTACAGGCTCGGCGGGACCACCCTCTGCGTCACCTTGGAGCCCTGTCTCATGTGTCTGGGCGCCATGGTCCAGGCGCGCATCGGCCGGCTTGTCTATGGCGCGGCCGACTCGAAGATCGGCGCCGTCGCGCTCCTCAAGAGCCGTCGGCTCCGGGGACTGAACCACCGCTTCCCGGCATGCGGCGGGGTCCTCGCCGGAGAATCGGCCGAGCTGCTGAGGGACTTCTTCCGGCGGCGGCGAGCCGTATCCCGATGCCGGCGCGCCCTGCCGTAAGGTACAATCCTGTCCGGAGAGGTACCGAAGTGGTCGCAACGGGCCCGCCTCGAAAGCGGGTTGGGGCCTAACCCGCCCCACGTGGGTTCGAATCCCACCCTCTCCGCCAACCCCGGCCCCCGGCGCCGATCGACCGACGCGCGCGGCTCATGCGGCCAGCCGGTCGAGCTCCGCGTCGAACGCCCCGACGACCCGGTCCCACGAGAAGCGCTCCATCGAGGCGGCCAGATCCTCCCGTTCGGCCCCGAGATCCTGCGGTACGGCGAGCAGCGCGTCGAGCCTCTCGACCAGGTCGAGATCGTCGCGGTACAGACAGCCGGCGTGGAAGCGCGGCTCGAGCAGCTCCGGGTAGGCGAGACGGTCGGGCAGGAGCGGGAAGCATCCGCAGCGCACCGCCTCGACCACCGACATCCCGAAGTTCTCCTGCTCCGCGGTGCTGATGACGACCGCGCCCCGGCGGAGCCATTCGTAACACCCCGCGCGGTCCTCCACGAAGCCGTACCGGACGACGCGCCGGCCGAACCGCTCCCGGGCCGCGACGAACTCCTTCGGCACGACCTGGAAGCTCTCGCCGAGCAGCGCCAGCCGGAAGTCGCGCCCTCGCCGGAGGACGGCGTCGAGCGCGGCGAAGAACACCCGCGGGCGCTTGTCGAACTCCCAGCGGTGATTCCAGATAATGAGGGGAGGCTCGGCGCGATCCCGCGCGACGAGCCGCGGGGGGCCCGCCGGGAAGTCGCAGCCCGGGTGGAGCACGCCCGCCCGCGACCGGATCGCCTCCACCGCCCACCCCGGGCGGTGCTCCGGCATCACCCGGATGAAGTCGGGCAGTCGCGTGAAGAATCCGTCGAGCTGGAACCGGGAGTTGAACAACACCCGGTCCGCGGCCAGGGCGGTGGTGATGTCGGTGAAGCCGAATTGATAGTCGATCGACTCCCCCTCCGGCAGCGGGTACGACAGCTGGTTCTCGTGGAAGTAGACGAGTGCCCTCGGAAAGTCGGCGCCCCACAGTGCCTTGAGGTCGGACAGGCTCATCAGGTCGGTGGCGATTAGGCCGCGGTAGCACGAGGGGTCGGCGACCTTCCTCGCGAAGTGGAGTGCGGCTCCGCGCATGCGCCACTTCCAGAAGCGGCCCGGGAGGGTCATGAGATCGATGCGGTGGCGGGAGCGGGCGGTCCAGCCGTCGGCGAAGGATCGATGCGAGCCGCCGTAGAACGGCTCCAGGAAGAGGAAGCCCGACGCACCGGCGCGCTGACTCACTCTCGGTACATCGACTCGATGAGGTCGGCGTACTTCTTCTCGACCACGCGCCGCTTGATCTTGAGCGTCGGCGTCAGCTCGCCCGTCTCCTGCGACAGCTCGCGCGGCAGGAGCCGGAACTTCTTGACCTTCTCGAAGTTGGACAGCCCCTGCATCCTTGCCTCGATGCGGCGACGGTACAGCTCAAGGATCTGAGGATTCTCCAGCAGCTCGGAGGGGCTCGAGTAGGCGATCCCCTTGTGCTTCGCGTACGACTCGATCCACCGGGGGTCGGGGGCGATCAGTGCCGAGACGAACCTCCTCCGGTCTCCGATGAGAACCGCCTGGGAGATGAAGCGGTCGCCGCTGAGGAGGTTCTCGATCGGCTGCGGGGCGATCATCTTGCCGCCGGAGGTCTTGAGGATCTCCTTCTTGCGGTCGGTGATCGCCAGAAACCCGTCCGGGTCGAGGTGCCCGATGTCTCCGGTGTGGAACCACCCGTCACGGATCGCCTCACGGGTCGCCTGCTCGTCGCGGAAGTACCCCTTCATCACGTTCGGCCCGCGGACCAGGATCTCACCGTCCTCCGCGATGCGCACCTCCACGCCCGGGATGAGCGGTCCGACCGTGCCGAGCCGGGTCCGCTCCAGCGTGTTCACCGCGACGACCGGCGACGTCTCGGTCAGCCCGTACCCCTCGAGGACCCGGATGCCGGCGGCGTACAAGAACTCGGCGACCTCCCGTCCCAGCGGGGCCCCCCCGGAGATGAAGAACCGGAGGCGACCCCCGATCCGCTCGCGCAGCTTGGCGAAGACCAGGTGGTCGGTCAGCGGGTGCAGCAGGCGGACGGGAAGCGACGCCGGTCGGCCCGCCAGCATCGCCCGGGCACGCCGGCGCCCGACGGCGAGCGCGCCGGCGAAGATCCACCGCCGAACGGCCGGCGAGGAGCGGACCGTGTCGAGCACGCGCGCGCGGAGCTTCTCGAACAGGCGCGGCACGCTGGCCACCACCGTCGGCCGGATCTCGGCGATGTTCTGCGGCACCGTCTCGATCGACTCCGCGAAGGAGATGGTCGCCCCCGCCGCGAGATAGGTGAACTCGACCATCCTCTCGAACACGTGCGTCAGCGGCAGGAAGGACAGGGCCTCGTCACCCGACGAGAACGGGATGGCGCTCAGCGTGGCGTTGACGTTGGAGGCGAAGTTGCCGTGGGTCAGCATCACCCCCTTGGGCTCGCCGGTGGTCCCCGACGTGTACAGGACGCTCGCCAGGTCCCCCGGCGCGACCCTCGAGCGCTCCTCCTCGAAGCGGCCTGGGCTCACCGCCAGGGCCGCCTCCCCATCCCTCAGCAGGTCGGCCCAGGACATCGCGCCGGCAGGCAAGGATTCCGGCGGGTCCATCACCACCAGCCTGTCGAGCCGCGGCAGCGCCCCGAGCACCGGGGCCACCTTCTCGAGCTGTGCTGGGGTCGACAGGATCAGGACGCGTGACTGGCTGTTGTCGAGAATGTAACGCACCTGGCCGGCGTGGAGAGTCGGGTAGATGGGCACGTTGACCGCGCCGATCCCGAGGATCGCGTGGTCGAACGCGGTCCACTCGGGACGGTTCTCCGAGAGGATCGCGACCCGGTCCCCGCGTCGCACGCCGAGGGAGATCAGGCCCGCCCCGAGCGCGCGGACGGTGGAGACGAACCCCTCGGTCGAGATCTCCTTCCACTCGCCTCCCGACTTGTAGCGGAGGAGCGCCGGCTTGCGGTACCGGCGCTCCAGATTCTCCAGGATGTCGCAGAGGGTACGGATCGCCAGCTTTCTCCTCCTACGGGCCCTCCAGGACCCAGCTCACGCTGACGCCGACCAGGCTCGTGAAATTCCCGTACCCACCGGGTTGAACGGGATCGGGACCGCTTCCGGCCGGCGCCATGCCGATACCCGACCCGGGGTCGCCCGTCGCCGGCCGGTCGTCGAAGAACGGCGCCTGATAGGCGACGTCGAGCCGGAGCCTCCCGGGGCCCCTGTAGCCGTAGCCGAC
The DNA here is from genome assembly GCA_046758905.1 of Acidobacteriota bacterium. Taxonomy (GTDB): domain Bacteria; phylum Acidobacteriota; class Polarisedimenticolia; order Gp22-AA2; family Gp22-AA2; genus JBHIBC01. Next base: position 15,757 of record JBHIBC010000004.1, read on the forward strand.
CTGCAGCGAGGTCCGGTCGGCGTCCGGCAGCCGCGGACGGATGTGATCGTCGGGGACCGGGTTCTGGTCGAAGTAGGCCCCTGCCCGCCATTCGTGCCGGGGGCGGACGTGATAGGAGAACGCGGCGCGGAACGACAAGGTGTCGTCCCACTCCTCGATCTGATCGATATCCGTCACCAGCGCAGATTCGTTCTCGACGTCGATCCGGAGCCGATCGAAGGTCGACCAGTCGGTCCACACCACGTCGAACTCCCCCTCCCACTTCCCCCCCGAGACATAGGCGAGGCCGGTGCTCATGGTGGCGGGCAGCGGCAGGTCCGCCGAGGCGGGACCATCGGAGAACAGCGAGGCCACGGCCCCGGCGATGCCCTCGAACTCCACGTCCCCGCCGACGTCCGGCTCCATCTCGGCGCGGTACGAGAGCCCCCAGCGCCAGCCGTTCTCCGGGGCCCACTGCACCGCGGCGTTCCAGCCGATGTCGCCCCCGTCACCGTCCAGGCTCGTGAAGCAGTCCGAAGCGGACAGCGAGGAGGAATCGATGTTCCTCGACAGCTCCCGGATTTGTGCGAGGGCGTAGTCGAGGCCGAACGCGCCGGTCCAGTCGCGGCCCAGGCGAAAGGCCAAATTCGGATTGAAGTTGACCACCGCGATGTTCGACTCCCGAGATATGAATCGTCCCTCGAAATCCTCGTCCCACTTGGTCTTCAGCCCGAAGGGCGAGGTGATCGCGAGGCCCCAGGCCAGGCGGTCGCTGATCTTCTGGGTGTAGTAGGCCGTGGAGGGGTAGACGGCCGTGTCGTTCTGGTCGAAGCCGACGCCCGACGGGGACTCGAACTCCGACCCGGTCAGGAGGATCGTCGTGGTCCCGACGTCGAGCCAGATGCCCTCGAGCCGAAGGATGCCGGCCGGATTGAAGAACAGGGCGCTGGCGTTGTCGGCCCTGGCCGTGAAGGCCCCGGCGTTGGCCATCGCCTCCGCCCCCTGCTCGTAGACGGCGTAGCCCGATGCGAACGCGACTCCCGCCGCCCCGGCGCACAGGGCCACGGTCCCCCCGAGGACCCTCGTCCTGGTCAACCTCGGCTCCTCCTGGCTCGATTCGACCGGGGGCCGGACCTCGCGATCTCCGGCCGGAGACCGCGGCCGCGCGAGGTTATCATATGGAAAATGCCCTACGACCGTGGTGATAGGACGCCGCCTGCCGCTCCCGACCCCCCGAAATCCCGCGCCTGCGCCTCGAGGCCGGTCGCCCTGGGCCACAGCCGTCGGATCTTGAAAGAACTCACTGAATCCAAAGAACTTGACATGTCGGCGTCCGCACTAAAGTAGGGCATTTTCCCACGCAAGAAGGCTGGGGGCGGGGCCGGAAGGACCGCGCGCCCGGCACCACCTCGCCCTGAGCGGGGGCGCCTATCGCCCCGCCGGGAACCGGAAGCGGGTCACCTCCAAGGGCTCCAGCTCCGTAGCGGTCTCCACCACCCGGTAGGCCCGATCCATCGCCACGTCACGGAAGACCTGTCGCACGCCGCTCGCCGGCCAGGTCACTTCGATGTGCGCGATGGCGGCGGCCGCCCCCAGCCCGATCTCCTGCTGCAGGCTGTTCCCGCCGAAGCTGCCGCCGGTCCCAACGGTGGCGTAGATGTCGCGGCTTCCACCCGGCTCACGTACCCGAACCCGGATCCGGGCGCCGATCGCCGAGCGGTTGGAGCGCCGCCCCACCAGCCTGAGGGTGACCCAATGGTTGCCGTGGCCCGGGTTTTCGAACAGGACGCTGTAGGCGGCGTCGCTCCCGAAGAAGCCGCCCATCTCCGCGAACAGGTCCTGGTCCCCGTCGTTGTCGATGTCTCCGAACGCCACCCCATGGCCCTTCTGGAGGTGGCCGACGTCGGCGGAGACGGTCACGTCCTGAAACGTCCTGCCTCGGTCGTTGCGGAACAGCTGGTTCGGGATCAGGGTCGCGAGGTTCGGCTCGCCGGTGCCGAAGTAGGCGTCGGGCCAGCCGTCGTTATCGAGGTCGCCGAGATTGCTGCCCATCGGCAGCACGACCCGATCCAGCCGCGTCCGTCGCGTGACGTCGGAGAACGTCCCGTCGCCGTCGTTGTGGTACAGCCTCGGGACCTCCATCCGTTGCGGCCGCCCCATGTACATCGCCGCCGCGCGGCCGACGCAGTCGGTCAGGCGGCAGGGCTTCTCCCACTGGAGGGTCTTGTAGCCGGCCACGAAGAGATCGAGCCACCCGTCGTTGTCGTAGTCCCAGAACCATGAGGGGAAGCTGTTGCGCGGCCCCACCACGCCCGCCTCGCGCGCCACCTCGGTGAACCGCCAGTCCTCACCGCCCGGACCCCGCTCGTTCCTCGGACCGTCGTTGCGGAACAGGAGGTTGTCGCCGTCGAGGACCGAGACGAACAGGTCCTGCCGCCCGTCGTTGTTGAAATCGCCCCAGACGACCGCCTTGACGTAGCCGAGCGCGGTGTCGCCGAGGTTGATCGACCTGTCGGTGAAGGTGCCGTCACCGTTGTTGTGGTAGAGGGCGGACGGATGCGGGTCGCCCTCCATCGTCTCGTTGCCGATGAACAGGTCCAGCCAGCCGTCGTTGTCATAGTCCGCCCAGGCGGCGGTCTGGGTCGGGCGGAAGTTGAGCAGGCCGGCCTCCTCGGTGACGTCCTCGAAGGTGCCGTCGCCGTTGTTCCGCAGAAGCGAGTTGGGGAAGCGCCCTCCGGACCGCATCCAGCCGCCGCGCAGCACCAGAACGTCCGGGTAGCCGTTGTTGTCGTAGTCGGCGTGGACCATGTTGAGGCCGCCGAGCTCCCCCTCGAGCCCCGCGGCCTCCGTCCGCTCCTCGAACGTCCCGTCCCCGTTGTTGTGGAAGAGACGCATCTGGTCGCGCACCCCCATCGACGAGACCATGAGGTCGAGGAGACCGTCGCCGTCGAAATCCTCCATGATCCCTCCCCCGGCCTCACCGCGGATGGTGAGGCCGATGGCCGGCGCCACGTTGCGGAAGCGCTTGACCTCGTACTCAGCCGCGAACCTCTCGGGAGGGATCCGCCAGCGCTCGGGGACCCCGTCGGGATACTCCCCCAGGGTCATGTGGGCGATGTTGAGCAGCCACATCGCGCCCGGGTCGTCCGGGCGGTCCTCGAGGATCGCCGTCAGATGCTCGATCGCCGCTCGCGAGCCGCGCTGTCTCGTGTGCACCCCGTCCCCCCGGATCGGCAGGAGGCAGGCGTGCTCCCGGTGCCGAACGAGGCAGTTCTCGGTCTCACCGAGCCGCAGGTAGGCCATGGCCAGGAACTCGCGGACCACTTCGGCCGGCGGGCCCGGGACGCCGCCCGTGCCGCCGGGCCCGAGGAACGGCTCGGTGAGGGCAATCGCCTCCTCCACCTCCCCCTGCTTGAGGAGCTCGTCGGCGAGATTGGTGGTCAGCATGATCCGCTGTGCCGGGATGCGGGACCGCTCGATCGCCTTCCGCAGGAAGGCCGCCCGCTCGGCGTTGAGGAACTGGTTCTGGACCGGGTCGAGCCCGCCGATGATGTCGCGCAGGCGAGCCGCCATCCGGCGCGCCCCCGCACCCCTCTCAACGGTGAGGAACGCCGCCCGCTCCTCGGCCGCGCTGCGCTCATGGGTCGCGCGGGCGACCGTCGCGTCCTCGCCGGCCGGCCGTTCGGGCTCACTCGCGCACGAGGTCAGGACGGCGACGGCCCCGGCGCCGAGCGCGGCAACGAGACACAGGAGGGCTCCGCGCGGTCCGCGCGCCACGGTGAGGCTCCTCGCGTCGCTGACGGGGTCCATCGGCTCCCGGGGGTCTCGTGGCGGATCCGGGCGATTGTACATCGCCGTCGGGCCCGGCGGGCCGGGGAGATCACATCCGGCCGCCCGTCGGGCCGCGGAACGGAATCGGGGCCTCGCGCGTACGATGGATCCGGGAGGCGCCGGGAGAGATGACCGACCCTGACCTGCGCCTGGCCAGGAACGCCCGGCGCGGCGACCGCCAGGCACTGGAGGCACTCTATGACCGCCATAGGAGCCCGCTGTATGGGTTTCTGCTACGGCTGTCGGATGATGCGGTGGCCGCCGAGGATCTCTTCCAGGACGTATGGGTGAAGGTGATGCGAGGCATCGAGCGATTCGATCCGGAGCGGGGCTCATTCCGCTCCTGGCTGTTCCGCGTCGCCGCCAACGCCAGCGCCGACCGGTGGCGGCGCGCGGCCGTGCGCTGGGGGCCGGAGCTGGACGCGCCCTCCGCCGACCCCCCGGAACGCGTGGTCGACAGGATCCCCGCCGTGGGTCCCGATCCCGAGCGGGCAAGCGCGGCGCGCGAGGCAGCCCGCGCGCTCAGCGCGTCGCTGGCCCGCCTGCCCGCGAAGCGGCGTGCCGCCGTCCTGCTCCGCCATCAGCAGGGACTCAGCTACGCCGAGATCGCGACCGCGCTGAAGGTGCCCGAGGGCACCGCGAAGACGATGGTGCATCGTGCCGTGACCTCGCTGAGACGAAGGCTCGCGGAGTGGTCCGATGAGTGAAGCGGCTTGCGCCGACCTGCGTCGGAGGGCGGCGCTGGGCGAGGAGCAGCTCGACCGGGGGCACCTGGCGGCGTGTCCGGGGTGTCGCGTGGAGATCGCGGCGATCCGATCCCTTTTCGAGAGGCTCGCCGAACGGGCCGCGGTCCGGCCGCCGGACAGCCTCGACGCCCGGGCCCGGGCCCTCATCCGGCGGTGGCGGGGCGTCCCGCACCCGGGCCCTCCTCCGCTGCCGCTGGTCGTCCTCGGGGCGCTGTGGTTCGTCGGTCTGGTGACGGCGCTGTCTTTGGTGATGGCCGGAACCCGGGTCGGTCCGGGAGCGCCCGCTCTCGCGCTGATCCTCGTGCTCGCTTACACGGTGTTGAGCTCGGTCGCGACGCTGCCGGTGATGTTCCTGCGGCCTTCCGGGCGGCGTTCTCGACCGGTGGAGGTCCCACGATGAACGATCTGTCGCGCTGGACTCTGTGCGGCGCTCTTCCCTGCCTGGTGATCGGGTTGCTGTTCATCGGCCTGCTCGGGGCCGCCGCCTTCGGATGGGTCGGCGCCGAAGGCCACGGCCTCTACTCCTGGGGCTTGCTCGGCCCCATCCGGGCCCCATGGGTCCTGCCGGGCCTGTGGCTCCTCGGGCTGTGCGCGCTGATCCAGGTCTCGCTGGCGGTCTGGGTGGGCCTGGACGCGAACCGACGTGGCATGAACGGTCTTCTGTGGGGCGCGCTCGTTCTGTTCACCTGCGTAGTCGGTCTGGTCGTCTATCTCATTGTCACCCGGGGAGCACCATCGCCGGCGGCGACCGCCGCGACGGCGCCGGGCTTCGGCGGCGAGCTGCAGCCCGCGACCTGTCGGCGCTGTGGCGCCGCCGTCCAGCCCCAGTTCCGCGTCTGCCCCTTCTGCAGCGCCCCGCTCGGCGCCCGCTGCCCGAAATGCTCGCAGTCGATCGCGAGCGGCTGGAAGGTCTGTCCCAACTGCGCCCAGCCGCTCGGAGCGAGCGAGACGCCCGCCTGATCCGAGGCCTCCGGCCGGATCGCCCGCGGCGGGAGGATCGGCGGCACGCGCGTCTCCCATCCGCGCCCCGAATGTCGTAGTCTTTCCGGGCCGCGCCGCCCCTGTCCGGGACGTGGCCCGGAATGCTCCCCAAGGACGAAGGAGGCAATGACATGGCCAGGCCCCCGATGCGCGACGCGCGACGCGCCGTCCCCGGCGGGGTGGCGCCCGGGACCGATGCCGGCGCGGCTCGGCGCCGGGGCCCCGGTGCCGTCCCCGGAGCGCTCGGCGAGCCGCACTGAGGCCGCGCCGGATGCCCGTCTTCACTTCGGCCGTCATCATCGGATCCTGGCTGCTCCTCGTCGGCCTGACCGCTCTCGCCTACCGGTTCAACCGCGACAGGGGTAAGGATTGAGCGGCGACCCCTGGATCCTTGCCGGCCTCCTGCTCTACTTGCTTGTCGTGCTGGGCGTCGGCCTCGCCGCCTGCCGCTACATGAAGACCCTGGACGATTTCGTCCTGGGCGGCCGCCGGCTCGGCCCCTTGGTGTCGGCGATCTCGGAGCGCGCCTCGGGCGAGTCGGCCTGGTTCCTGCTGGGGCTGCCCGGGGCCGCCTACGGGCTGGGCTTTACCGAGTACTGGTCGGTGATCGGGATCGCTTCGGGCATCCTGTTCTCCTGGACTTTCATCGCCATTCCGCTGCGGCGCGAGACGGCTCGCATGGGCGCCCTCACGCTGCCCGACTACTTCGAGCTGCGGTTCGACGACCGGACGCGCCTGTTGCGGATCGTATCGATGGTGGCGATCCTGCTCTTCTATACCGCCTATGTGGCGGCGCAGCTCCACGGCGCAGGCAAGATCCTGAACGCCACGTTCGGGATCGCGCCGCACTGGGGGATCGTCATCGGCGCGGCCGTCGTCGTCTTCTACACCCTCATGGGAGGGTTCCTGGCGGTCGCCTGGACCGACCTGGTGCAAGGTCTGCTGATGAGCGCCGTGGCGGTCATTCTCCCGGTGGTGGGCCTGATCCGGCTGGGCGGGCCTCGGGCCCTGGTCGAGGCGGTCTCGACGCGCGGGCCGGATTACCTCAGCATGAGCGGTGGCGAGGTCGGGCGTGCCTTCCTGTTCGGAGTCGTGGTCGGCGGCCTCTCCTGGGGATTCGGCTACCTCGGCCAGCCGCACCTCCTGACCCGCTACATGGCGATCCAGCGCACGTCGGAGCTGCGCCGGGGCGGGCTGATCGCCATGGCGTGGGTGCTGATCTCTTACTGGGGCGCACCGCTCATCGGAGTGGTCGGCTTGGCGATCCTCGGACCGGGTCTCGCCGACCCCGAGCAGGTGATGCCGCTGCTCGCCAAGGAGCTGATGCCGGGGGCTCTGGCGGGGCTGATGATCGCCGGTGCGACGGCCGCGATGATGTCGACCGCCGACAGCCAGCTCCTGGTCGCGACATCGACGCTGATCGAGGACACCTACGTGCGGCTGTTCCGGCCCCGGGCGTCGCCGGGCCGGCTGGTGCTACTGTCCCGGCTCGCCACCATCCTGCTGGCGTCGGTGGCCTTCGCCCTGGCGATGGCTGCGCTCCACGGCTCCGAGCTCATCGACGGCATGGTGGCGTACGCCTGGACCGGCCTGGGAGCGTCGTTCGGACCCCCGCTCGTGCTTGCGCTCTGGTGGCGCCGCACCACCCGCGGCGGTGCGCTGGCGGGGATGCTGGGCGGGATGACGGCGACGGTGCTCTGGAGGAACGTGGCGGCGCTGAACGTTCTGCTGGACATCAAGGCGGCCGCCGTGCTGATCAGCGCCGCGCTGGTCGTCGCGGTGAGCCTCGCGGGTCCGCTCCCCGACTCCCTCCGCCGCTGCCCTCCGCGTTGACCGGGAGCCGGCGCGCGGCCGGCCGCCCCCGGGGCCGGGCACCGCGTCAGCGCCCCCGGGGGCTCCCACGCGCAGGACGGCCCGTCAGGTCGGCCAGCGTGGTGCGGCTGGACCAGGCGTAGAAGGCGTCGTTCAGCTCGGTCCAGGACTGGTGCAGCGGGCAGGGGCTCGCGGCGTCGCAGCGGCCGCTGCCGAACACGCACAGATCACGCTCGAGCGATCCGCCGGCGGCCTCGAAGACGTCCAGGAGCCGGACACGCGCGGGCCGACGCGCGAGGATGAAGCCGCCGCCGTGCCCCTTGCTCGCCCGCAGCAGTCCCCTCGCCACCAGGCGGTGCAGGATCTTCGACAGATAGGCGCCCGGGACACCCGTGATCCGTGAGAGGTCCCGCGCCCGCACCGGCGTGCCGGCCGGGACCGACGCCAGATGCATCATAGCGCGCAGGGCATATTGCGCTGCCTGGTTCACGTGCATGGAAAGATGTTGCCCCGCATCCGCTCGACGGTGCCGGCGCACGGAACGCGCCCACCGCCGTCCTCGTCCTTCCGCAGGTTTGGACCTGCCGACGCTGTCTCACCCTCTCCCGGCTCCAAGATAACACAGCCGACATCGATATCCACTGAAGCCCCCGGCGTGAGCCGGCGGCGGCGCCGGCGGGAACGGCGCGCCCGACACGGCCGGCCAAAGCGCCCCGGGTCTCGGGCCTCCGGCTGCAGGCGCTCGACTCCCTCTCTCGAGAGAACTGCTCAGACACCATCGTGGCGGCGGGCGCGTCGCCTGGCGTCGGCGCCCGCCAGCGCGTAGATCACGGGCCCGAGCGCGATGAACCCCAGTCCCCAGGCCAGGTGCGTGGCCGCGACCGTGAGCAACACGTACAGCGCGATGAGCGTCGGAACCGCCGCGGTGACGATCAGCACGGGCCAGCCGCCGGGGATCTCGAAGGAGCCCCTGAGCTCAGGACGCCTCCAACGCAGGATGATCGGCGTCACGAAGGTCAGGATGTAGGTGGGCAGGGCCAGCCAGGTGCTGAACTCGAGCAGATCCCTGAAGTCGAAAAGATAGGTCAGCACGCTGTAGGCGACACCCTGCAGGACGAGGATCACGGTGGGCGTCCTGTAGCGCGGGTGAAGCCGCGTCAGCCAGGGTGGCAATACGCCCTCGCGGGCCATCGCGTACGGCACGCGCGAGATGATCAGCTGCTCGCTGTTGAACAGGCCGATGTTGGAGACCTGGGCGGCGAGGACGACGAACCCTCCGAGCACGGCGCCCCCGAGGGCCACAGCCACGTTATCGAGGTGTCCCGTGCTCCAAGCGGTCCAGTCGGGCGTCACTCCGAGCGCAACGACGAGCGGGAGAATGTAGACCACCATCGACAGCGGCAGGAAGCCGGCCAGCACCTTCGGGTAGCTCCTCTCCGGCTCGACGATCTCTTCGCTCGCGGCCGCCAGGGCCCCGTAGCCCGCGTAGTTCCACAGGGCCCAGACGAGCGCGGCGTGCAGCGCCGTCCTGAAGGATTCCCCCTCCGGGATCCAGGGGGAGAGGTTCGAAAGGCGCAGGTGCTCCCAGCCGAGGACGATGATGGCGAGGACCGGCAGGATCTGGGCCACGGCCATCCACAGCGACAGCCGTCCGACCTCCTTGACCCCTCTGATGTTCAGCCAGGTACAGGCCCAGATCACGACGAGGCAGATGGACCAGTTGAACCCGTGACCCAGGTCGAGGTCGAGATGCCGCGACACCTCGGTCAACAGGTAGGCCGCCACGAGAGGCGGATACAGGGCCGCGTCCAGGACCCACGTCAGCCAGTCCAGATAGGTCAGCTGGAACGACCAGAAGGGGCCGAGGCTGGCGCGGAACCACTGCCAGATGCCTCCCTGCACCGGGATCTTCGTGACCAGCTCAGCGACGATCAGCGCGTACGGCGCCGCCCACAGGAACGCCATCAGCGTCATGACCAGGATCGCGAGCCCCGGACCCGCGCTGGGCACGATCTCTTCCGTCCCGAACGGTCCGCCGCACAGCAGGACGTACATGGTGGCCAGCAGCGGGATCGGCCTCAGCCCCCGTCGCAGCCCGTTCACGTGTGATCCATCACGAGGCGTCTCGTTCCGGATGGCTGTGCCCCGGCGCGCTCAGGAGCCCGGGGGCTTCGTCTTCCGATGTTTCTCGGCGCGCAGGCAGAGGTAGTCGAGCGCCAGGGTCGCCGCGGCGAGCGCGGTGATCTCCCCGACGTCATAGACCGGCGCCACCTCCGTGATGTCCATGGCGATGAAGTTGACGCCGCCGAGCCGGCGCAGGATCTGGGTCGCGCGCATGGTCGTCAGCCCGCCGACCACCGGCGTCCCGGTCCCCGGGGCGCAGCTCGGATCGAGGCAGTCGATGTCGAACGTCAGGTAGGCCTTGTTGTCGCCGACGACCGCCATGATCTCGGCGACCGTCGCTTCGGGAGGGCTATCGTGGACCCGCTCGGCGTCGAGGATGGTGAAACCGTGGGTCCGCTCGTTGTGCGTGCGGATGCCGATCTGGACCGATCGTCCCGGGTCGATCAGTCCCTCCTTCATCGCGTGGAAGAACATGGTCCCGTGGTCCACCCGCCACTCGTCCTCGCTCCACGAGTCGGTGTGGGCGTCGAAGTGCACGAGCGACAGGGGGCCGTGCACCTTCGCGTGTGCGCGCAGCAGGGGGTAGGTGATGAAGTGATCACCGCCGAGGGCCAGCATCGACACTCCGGCGTCGAGGATGGTCCGCGCGTGCTCCTCGATCGCGGCGAGGATCCGGTCCGGGCGGCCCGGGTCGAAGTCGCAGTCCCCGTAATCGATCACCGCCAGCTTCTCGAACGGGTCGAACCCCCACGGCCAGGGAGGGCCCCAGGCGAGCTGCGCCGAGGCTTTGCGGATCCCCGCCGGCCCGAAGCGGGCCCCGGGGCGGTTGCTGGTGGCGAGATCCAACGGCACACCGGTCACGGCGACGTCGACCCCCTTCAGGTTCTTGGTATAGTTGCGGCGCATGAAGCTGAGGGCGCCGGAGTAGGTCGGCTCCGCGAGCATGCCGTACGGGCTCCTGGCGGTGAAGGCACGGTCGATCGATTCCTCGGACATATCCCCTCGTCTCCTCTGCTCCCCTCGACGCCCCGGCTGCCGCGGAACCGCGCCGCCGGCGCGCGACGGCGGCGACCGTCGGGGAGAGATTCAGGCCTGGTCCTCGGGATAGGCGGCGTGCTGGGGCAGCCCGTCCCGGATCTCGAGCCAGGGCACTTTGCTGCGCACGAAGATGTGGCTCTCCGGCCTCTGCAGCACCGGCGTGTCCAGCGTCGCCGCCGCGATGTAGACGAACTGGAGGTCGGTCTCGGCCTCGCTGATCAGGATCGACCCGCAGTGCCGGCAGAAGGCCCGCCTCGTGCCCGACTCCGCCGTGTAGGTCTGCAGCTGGTCACTCCCGGCGACGTAGGCGAACCTCTCCCGGGGCACCTCGACGTAGGTCGCGAAGGCCGCCCCGTGGCTCTTGCGGCAGTCGGTGCAATGGCAGTGGGTCATGGGCCCGAGCGGACCCGTCGCGCGGAACCGCGCTCTCCCGCACAGGCAGGACCCTTCGTAGATCTGTTCGGTCGCGCTCATGGACACCTTCCCGATCCGGCCGGCTCGGGCCCGGGGCACCCCGGGACCCTTCCGGCACCGTGAACCGTGCTCTCCGCCGAGAGGCGCATTATACCCGCCGTCTCCGGCCGCCGGGGTCCCGCGCGCTTTGTCTCTCGGAACCCGCGAGGCGACTCGTCTTGACCCCCGTGCAACGGCGCTGTTACGATGAGCCCATCCGCAAACGGGGTCGTCGTGAACCCTCCAGGGGCGCCGGTCCACCCATAGGTCTCAGCGGCCCGGGAATCAGCTCGGCGAGGCTGCCTTCATGGCTCCCGATCCGGTCCCGAATCGTGAAACGCCGCCTAGCGGCGCGCAGGCCCGCCGGCGCGAGCAGGAGCTGCATCGCTTTAGGAGCCGAACCCCGGGCTCGCTCCGGGAGTGGGAGAGCGCCCGCCGGCGCGTGCCGCTAGGCGTTGGCACCAACTTCCGCGCCATGGACCCCTATCCTATCTACGTCCGCACCGCCCGAGGCTCGCGGGTCGAGGACGTGGACGGCAACTCGTATGTCGACTGGGCCCTGGCCCAGACGACCATGCTCACGGGTCACGCCCACCCCGCGGTCCTGGCCGCGGCCCGGGGGCAGATGGAGCGGGGCACCCTGACCTGCTTCCCCAGCCCTCTGCTGGACCGCCTCGCCCGTGTGGTCTGCGAACGCTTCCGGCTCGAGACGGTGCGCTTCGTCAACACCGGCTCCGAGGCCACCTACTTCGCCGCGCGGCTGGCCCGAGCGGCCACGAGCCGCGACGTGGTGCTCAAGTTCGACGCCTGCTATCACGGCAGCGCCCCGGAATTCATGATCGGCAAGGCGACGACGAGCGTCCGGCCCGACAATCCCGCATGGATCGCGAGCTCCCTGTGGACCAGCGGCGTGCCCAAGTCCTTCACCGACCGCACGGTGGTGGCCGAGTACAACGATCTGGAGAGCGTGCGCGCGTGCTTCCGGCGTAACCCCGGGAAGATCGCCGCCGTGATCGTCGAGCCGGCCTGCCTGAACCTGGGTGTGCTCCTGCCGCGCGACGGGTTCCTGAAGGGGCTGCGGGAGATCTGCGACCGGGAGGGGGCGGTCCTGATCTTCGACGAGGTGAAGCTCGGCTGCAAGCTGGGGCCGCTCGGCGCCGGGGAGTACTTCGGGGTCGCCCCGGATCTCGTGGCGATGGCCAAGTCGATGGGCGGCGGCTTCCCGATCGGCCTGTTCGGCGGCCGGGCGGCGCTCATGCGAATGATCGAGACCGGCGGGGTGACGCACGTCGGCACGTATTCCGCCAACCCGCTCAGCCTGGCGGCGGCCCTCGCGACGCTGACGGAGGTGCTGACGCCGCGGGCCTACGAGCGCATCTTCGCGATCGCCCGGGCGCTGTCCGAGGGGTACCGCGAGATCGTGCGCAGCGTCGGGATCGACGCCCACGTTGTCAGCATCGGCGCCTGCGGCTGTCTGTTCCTCAACCGAGGACGGCCGTCCTCGCTCAAGGACTTCCTGCGCGGGCGCCACGGAGTCTGGCCCACCTTCTGGTTCGGGATGCTGAACCGCGGGGTGATCGTCCAGGGGAACGGTGCCGAGGACCTCTGGACCGTGTCGGTCCAGCACACCGAGGAGGACGTGGAGACCTCGCTCCGGGCCTTCCGCGAGGTGGCGCCGCTGCTCGCCTGAGCGTGGGATCCGGGGGCCCATCTCCCGGGGCCCTCGTCGTCAGAAGGAATACCCGAACCCGAGGTTGACCTGATCGACGGCGGTGTGTGCCTGCTGGTCGAAGTTCTGGGCGTCGAGCTTGATGGCCAGGTCCGGGATCGGTCGGTAGGTAAGGCCGCAGGTCCGGACGGTGAGGTCGTTGGCCGGGTCGGGGGACAGCCCTCGCGGGACCCGCGCCTGCGTGTCGAGGTCCTCGAAGCGGCAGAAAGGGACGAGCCGCTGCCGCGTGTGTTCGACCCTCTCCAGCACGTCCCACGACGCCTCCAAGTACCACCCCTTCATGCGTGAGCCGATCGCGGTTGAGCCCGAGGGGTCGATCGCCAGGCTGATCTCCCGGGCATCGCTCAGGATGCTGCGCACCAACAGCCCCCGCAGGCGCAGCCCGCGCCAGACCCATTCCCCGTGCAGGTCCCACATGGTGAGGCGTCCGCCCGGGAAGCCGGGCGTGCCCTGCCCGCTCTTGCCGGTGAAGGCCGACAAGCCCACCAGCACGCCCGGCCGAGGCGCGTAGTCGAGCCGACCCGTGACCGCGAGGTTGCTGGCCTTCGCCTGGCCTCCCTGCTGCCGGCCGCCGCGGATCCCCTCGTCTGGCGAGAACCCTCCGGCGTCGAGGCTGTTGACCACGTACGCCCGGTAGGTGACCGGCCCTGACCCACCGTAGACGCCCGCGCCGTTCTCGCGCCAGGTGGTCGGTATGATCCGCTGCTCGGTCTCGGGGCGCCGGGCTCCGTGGAACGCGGGTGATTCGTGCTGCTCGTTCAGGAAGCCCAGCGGGATCAGGACCAGCCCGGCGCGCGCCGCGAACCGGGGCGTCGCCCGGAAGTCGATGAAGGCGAACTCGAGGGAGACGTCACCCGAGCCGGGGCTTCCATCCCCACCGGCGTTCTCGATCTCGATCGCCGTGCTGAACAGGAACCGGCTATCGGCCCTGTATCCGACGTAGGTCACGGCCCGCACGAGGTCGGCCCGGCTCTTGGCGTTGGACGGCGTGTCGTCGTCCTTCCTGGTGGTGAAGTTCTGGTACAGCATCTCGCCATAGCCCCCGATCACGACCCCGCGCTTCGCCCGGAAGATCTTCGACGCGGCCGGGCCGAAGCCGTTGATCGATCTCCCCGTCCTGGGGATCGGTGTCCTCTCGGCCTTGAGGCGGAGGATCTCCAGGGTCAACGCCTCGACCTTCCTCTCCAGGCCACGGATGGCGTGCTCACTCGCCGGGGGGGCGTCCGCTTGGCTGCCGGCCGCCCGCAGTCTCGCGATCTCGGCCCTCAGCGCTGCGACCACCCGCTCCAACTCCCCGAGGCGTCTCTCGAGGGCCTCGCGGTCCTCGTCCGGCGGCGCGTGCTCGGCCCGCGACCGCGACCTCTCCGCCCCCAGCAGGGTGGCCGGACCGAGCGCCGCGGCCGCGAGGATCAGGCAGCCGAGCGCGCCCGCCGCCCCGAACCGTTCTCGACCACCTGCCGCGCCAGCCCGCCTGCAACGATTTCGTAACACGGGACCCCCGTCGCCCGACATCCCCATTACTTATATGCCGCCGAACAGGACGCGCAAACGGGGGGCACATGCGCCGCCGAGGCGGGCGGGGCCGAGGGCCGCCGGCGCTTGACAGGGACGGGCGTCTGTCCTACTTTCGCGCCCGCCGGGCCCCGGAGCCGCCCGCGGCCGCCCGCGTTCCGGACCGAGACCGATCATGACGACACTGCGCGAAGAGCAGTCCTGGCTGAGAACGGCCTCGCTGATGATCCTGGCGGCCGTCGCCATCGCCGTCGCGCTGATCTACACGCGGCGCGTGATGATCCCGTTCGTGCTCTCCATCTTCATCGCCTACCTGGTCTCGCCCTTGGTCGACATGATGCAGGCGCGCCTGAGGATGCCGCGTCTGCTCTCGGTGTTCTTCGCGCTGCTCGTGGTGCTCGCCCTGATGACCCTGCTGGTGCTGCTGATCACGGTGTCGACGAAGGGGCTGGCGGACAGCGCCCACATCTATCGCGAGAAGATGGCCGGGCTGGCACAGAGCGCCTTCTCGATCCTCGACCGCCTCGAGATCGATCTCGGCCAGCAACCGATGATCGAGGGTCTCAAGAAGCTCCCGGTACTGAGCATGCTCAAGAGCACCGCCGGGACGGTGGTCGATCTCCTGTCGACGGGGATCCTGGTGCTGGTGTTCGTGATCTACCTGCTCGTGGGCCGGGAGCCGCGGCGCCTCAGGGAGGGGATCTACGCCGAGATCGATCGCAAGATCCGCCGCTACATCGTCACGAAATTCGCGACCTCCGCCCTCACCGGCATCCTCGTGGGCGTCATCCTGGCGCTGTTCGGCCTGGACCTGGCCCTGGTCTTCGGCGTGATGGCGTTCTTCCTCAACTTCATCCCGGGCATCGGCTCAATCGTCTCCACGCTTCTCCCGATCCCCGTGGCCGTGGTTCAATTCGACAGCCCCTGGACGATCGTCGGTGTCGTCGCGCTGCCGGGCCTGGTCCAGATGATCGTCGGCAACGGCATCGAGCCGAAGCTGATGGGAGAGGGGCTGGAACTCCATCCCGTGACCATCCTGCTGGCCCTGGTCTTCTGGGGACTCCTGTGGGGGCCGGCCGGGATGCTCCTGGCGGCGCCGATCACGGCCGTCCTGAGGCTCGTCCTGGGCCGATTCGAGACGACCCGTCCAGCGGCGGAGCTGCTCGCCGGTCGCCTCCCCGAGATCGCCGCCCGGATGGGATAGCCGCTCGGGCCCGATCCGCGCGCGATTCGACCGGGAAGCGGCACGGGCCGGCCGAACCGCGCGTCCTGCCGCTATAATGGATCCCACGGGTCCCATCTGATCCGGCATGCGGTTGTCCGAGGGGAGCCTCACTCCCTCGGTCGAGGGGAATCGTTCTCATGATCAGGCTGGCGCTCAGGAATCCCTACCTGATCGTCGTCGCCGGGCTCGCGACGGTGGTGCTGGGGATCGCCTCGTATCGGCGCATTCCGGCCGATCTCCTGCCTATCTTCAGGACGCCCGCGGTGCAGATCGTCACGTTCTACCCCGGGATGCCGCCGGAGGTGATGGAGCGCGACATCATGAGCCGCCTGGAGCGCTGGACCGGGCAGTCGGTCGGCATCGAGCATCAGGAGGCCAAGGCGATGCTGGGCGTGTCGGTCGTCAAGGATTTCTTCCGCGAGGGGATCAGTCTGGACACGGCGATGAGTCAGGTCACCTCCTACGCAGTGAGCGACATGTTCTACCTGCCCCCTGGGACGATCCCGCCCATGGTGATGCCATTCGACCCCACGGCCTCGGTGCCGCTGTGCCTGGTCAGCGTGTCGAGCCCCACCATGGACGAGAAGGAGTTGTACGACATCGCCTACTTCGAGCTGCGCAACCGCCTGCAGTCGATCCGAGGAGTGATCGCCCCCGCCGTGTACGGCGGCAAGCTTCGCCGGATCCTCGCCTACGTCGACCGCGACAAGCTGGAGGCCCGGGGACTCTCCCCCATGGACGTCGTCCAGGCCCTGAAGAGACAGAGCGTGTACATCCCTGCCGGAAACCTGAAGGCGGGGAACTTCGACTACCAGATCTTCGCAAACTCCATGCCGCCGCAGGTCGAGGAGCTGAACGACCTGCCTATCGCCGTGCGCAACGGGGCCCCGGTCCTGGTCCGGGACGTGGCGAACGTGCGCGACAGCAGCCAGATCCAGACCAACGTCGTGCGCATCAACGGCCGGCGACAGGTCTACATCCCCATCTACCGGCAGCCCGGGGCGAACACCATCGAGATCGTCAACTCGATCCGGCGCAATCTGGAGCGGATCCTGCAGCGGCTGCGCGAGATGGATCCCAAGGCCGGCGACTTGGCGCTCGAGGTGGTCCTCGACCAGTCGGTCTACGTGCGCGGATCGCTGCGGGCGCTCCAGATCGAGGGCCTCCTCGGGGCGGCCTTCGCCGGCCTCGTGGTCCTCTTGTTCCTGCGACGCCTTCGATCCACGGCCGTGGTGTTGATCTGCCTGCCCCTCGCCGTCCTGGCGTCGGTCACCGGTCTGTATTTCTCCTCGGCGACCCTCAACGCCATGACGCTCGGCGGGCTGGCGCTGGTGGTCGGTATCCTGATCGACCAATCGATCGTCGTGGTGGAGGCGATCGTCCGCCACGTCGAGCAGGGCGAGCCGCCGTTCGACGCGGCCCTGACCGGCACGAGAGAGGTCGCCGTGCCGGCCCTGATCGCCACCCTCACGTTCTGCGTGGTGTTCTTCCCCGTGACCTTCTTGTCGGGGATGGCCAAGTACCTGTTCGGCCCCGTCGCCGCCGCTGCGACGCTGGCCATGGGCGCCTCCTACCTGTTCGCGATCACCCTGGTGCCGGCGTTCTGCGCCCGCCTCCTCGGCCCGGCCCGCGGCGAGGCCGGCGCCGCCGCCTGGACGGAGCGGCTGGCCCGTTCCTACGCGCGGCTGGTGCGGCGGGTCCTGCGGTTGCGCCGGCCTCTGCTCGCCGGCGTGGGAGCCCTGTTTCTGTTGTCGGTCGCCCTCCTCGGGCTGACCGGCAGCGAGCTGTTCCCCCAGGTCGACGCGGGCCAGTTCCGGATCTACATCCGCCTCCCCTCCGGCACGCGTATCGAGAGGACGGAGGCCACGCTTGCCGACGTGGAGCGCGTCCTGATCGACGAGATCGGACAACCGGACCCGGAGTATCCGAGGATCGAGCGGCACCCAGATTCGAACCTCCGCATGCTGATCACCAACATCGGCGTGCTGATGGATTGGCCCGCGGCCTATACGCCCAACACTGGTCCCATGGACGCGTTCGTGCTGGCGCAGCTCAAGGAGAAGCGCGGCCTGCCCGGCGCCTTCGACTACGTCGATCGCCTCCGCGGCCTGCTGCGGGAGCGGTTCCCGGGGGTCGAGTTCTCCTTCGACACCGGCGGCATGCTGACCGCCGCGCTCAACTTCGGCGAGCCCGCGCCGATTCACGTGCAGGTCTCGGGCAGCAACCTGGGGACCTCCCACCGCATCGCCTCGATCGTAGCGCGGGAGATCGCCTCCGTGCCGGGGGCGACGGACGTCCGGATCGCCCAGCGGATGGACTACCCGATCATCGACCTCGAGATCGACCGCGTGAAGGCGGCCTTCGCCGGGGTGGACGTCGACGACATCATGAAGAACATGGTCACCGCCACCAACTCGAGCATCGGCTTCGACCCGGCTTTCTGGATCGACGAACGCAACGGCAATCATTACTTCATTGGAGCCCAATACGCCGAGGAGGATCTGGAATCGCTGCAGACGCTTCTCGACGTCCCGATCACCGGGGACGACGGCGCCGCGCCGGTGCTCTTGGGGACCCTCGTCCGAATGACCCGCAAGGTCGGCCCGGCGGTGATCAACCACCGGAACATCACCCGCGTGATCGACGTCTACGCTGCCGCGCTCCCCGGACACGACATCGGCTCGGTCGTCTCACGCATCGAGCGTCGGCTCGACGCGTCTGCTGAGCTCCTCCCCGCGCCGAGGCGCTCCGACCGGGGGAAGTACTACGAGGTCGCCGGTCCCCAGTTCGTCGGCAAAGGGTACGGCTATATCCTGACGGGGGAGGTGGCCACGATGCGCGAGTCCGTGCGCCAGTTTCTGGAGGGGTTCCTTCTGGCCGTGATCCTCGTCTACCTCGTCCTCGTCGTGCAGTTCCGCTCCTTCCTAGAGCCGCTGGTGGTGCTCCTGGCCGTGCCCCTCGGGCTCATCGGGGTCGGGTTGACGCTTTACCTGACCGGAACCCACCTGAGCATCATGGCGGCGATGGGCATCATCATGATGACCGGCCTCGTGGTGGCCTACAGCATCCTGCTGGTGGACTTCGCCAACCGCCGCATGGGCGAGGGCGCGTCGGCTGAGGACGCCGTCTGCGACGCCGGGCGCGTCCGCCTGCGGCCGATCCTGATGACCTCGCTCACCACGATCCTGGCGCTGCTGCCAATGGCGATCGGAGGCCGCGGCGCGGAGGCGAACGCTCCCCTGGCGCGGGCCATCATCGGCGGCGCTCTCGGGGCCGCCACGCTGACGCTGTTCGTGGTCCCCTGCCTCTACCTGATCTTCAAGACCTCGCGCCGGGCCGCGACGGCGGCGCCGATCCTCGTCCTCCTGCTGGTCGGCCCGGCGTTTGGCCTCCCCGCCGGCGCGCTCGCCGCGGGGGACGAGGGTGAGCCCCGCGGTGAGCCACCGCTCGTCGAGATCGTGCGTCCGTCCGCCGCCGGCCCGGAGGAGGTCGTCCTCCCCGGCAGCTTCGAGCCGTTCGAGCGCGCCCTGCTGCACGCCAAGGTCACCGGGTATCTGGCGCGGATGAGCGTCGACATCGGCGACAGGGTCGGCAGGCATGCGCCCCTGGCCGAGCTGCAGGTGCCCGAGATGGAGGCGGAGCTGGGCCGCGCCGAGGCCGATCTCGCCTCCGCCACGGCCGAGCACCACAGGGCGCAGGCGGCCGCCGAGCTGACCGAGATCACCTACCGGCGGCTCTCCGAACTGAAGGCCAGCGAGCCGCAGGCCGTGACCCAGCAGGATGTCGATGTGGCGGCGGCCGAGGTCGAGGTGGCCAGGTCGAGGGTGGACATCGCCGCTGCCGAGATCGAGGTGCGCAGGGCCAAGCTCTCCCACCTGCGCGCCCTGATGTCTTATGCGGTGATCCGGGCGCCGTTCGACGGCGTCGTGGTCCGGCGGTTCGTGGACCCCGGGGCGCTGATCGTCGCCGGCGCGGAGGGAGGCGATCCCGTCCTCGAGGTGGCGAACCCCGACCGGCTTCGGCTGGTGCTGTCGATCCCGGAGGCGGTCGTCCCGCGCGTCCGGGTGGGCCTGCGGGCCGAGGTCGCGGTCGACGCTCTGCCCGGCCGGACCTTCTCCGGCGAGATATCCAGGCTCGCCGGCGTGCTCGCCGACGATACCCGCAGCATGCGAGCCGAGATCGACATCGATGCCAGGGAGGGGCTGTTGCGGCCGGGAATGTACGCCTCGGTGCGGCTGCGGCTCGAGGGGGACGAGACGGCGCTGACCCTGCCGGCCTCCGCGCTCCATCACGAGGCCCGAAGGCCATACGTCTGGACGGTGCGGGACGGGGTGGTCCACCGGACGGAGGTCAGGATCGTGAGGGACGATGGGATGACGGTGACCATCGGCGCGGGCCTCGACGGGGGGACGCCGGTGGTCCTGAACGCTCCCCCTGGTCTGCGGGACGGCCAGGTGGTTCGGGTCCGGGAGCCCGGGGGGGAGCCGTGAAGGACTTGCCGCGGCTGCGCCGCATCCATCGGGGGACGCCTCTCGCCCCTCGCCGGGCGGCATCCCGGTGGGCGCCCCTTGTCGCTGCGGTCTGCGCGTGGCTGGCTGCGGCTCCGGTCGCCACGCGGGCACCGGTGCTCGCCGGCGCCCTCGCCCTCACACCCACCCGCGCCCGGCCCGCCGCGGATGCCGACCTGCCTGAGGAGCTTAAGGACGTCGCGGTCGAGCTCGGGGCCGCCGAGAAGCGGCCGGGTGAAGCACCCTTCCGGACAATCCGCCTGACCGAGGCTCTGGACATCGCGCTCAGCGACAACACCGAGCTGGCGCTGGCGCGGGTCGAGCGGCAGGTGGCGTGCGGCCGTCGGGAGGCCGCGCGGGGAGCGCTCATGCCCTCGCTCCGGGTCGGCGCCCTGGCGGGGAGCAAGGACGGCCGCGTGCAGGGGAGCTTCGGGAAGCTCAGGGATGTCGAGTTCGACACCTTCGCTGGGAGCGTGGCGCTGGTCTACGAGGCGAACCTGGGAGCACGCATCCATCAGGCGGTCGCCGAGCGCAAGGAGCTGGAGGCCGCGACCCTGAGCGCCCTGAGCGTCGAGCAGCGCTTGCTGCTGCGGGTGGCGGAGCTTTACGAGGAGCTGATGCTGACGAGCGTCGGCGTTGAGATCGCGGAGCAACTGATCGACGGGAGCCGGCAGTTCCTGGGCATCGTCAGCGCGCGCGAGGGGGCCGGCCTGGGCCTCGGCTCGGATGTGGCCCGGGCGGAGGCCAAGCTGGCCTCCGACCGGCAGCAGCTCGTTCGGGCGCGCAACCTGAGAGACGACGCCAGCAGGCGGCTGGCGCTGGCGCTGCGGCTCGATCCCCGGACACCTCTGCGGCCGTTCGACGCCCGTCTGGAGCCGACGGGCTTCCCCTCGGCCGCCGGCGACGAGAGGAGCGTCCCGGCCGTCACGGCACGTCCCGACGTGGAGGCCGCACGGCGGCGTGCCGACGCCGCCGCCAACCAGGCGCGGGCCGCGAGGTGGGACCTGTGGTCGCCGGAGCTGCGCGCCGAGGTCGGCCAGGTCGAGATCGGCGACACGGTGGACGACCTCGAGGGGCGCACCGATCTCCGGGCGCTGCTGGTCTGGAACTTCTCGCTCGAGAAGATCGGCCTGGTCCGGCAGCGCCGGGCGGAGGAGGAGGCCGCCCGGCTCCGATCGGTCGAGGCCGAGGACCGCGCGCGCGGCGAGGTCGTGGAGGTCGAGCGTGAGCTCCGGGCCGCGCGGGAGAGCATTCCGCTGGCCGAGAGGGAGCTGGTGGCCGCGGCTCGGAACCTTCGTCTCAGCGAGGCGCGCTTCAAGGCCGGCACCGCGATCGCGCTCGAGGTGCTGGATGCGCAGGACGTCCTCGCGCGGGCGCGCTTCAACCTGGCGCGCGCGATCACCGCCTACAACACGGCCCAGCTGCGGCTGCTGGCCGCGACCGGGACGATCGACCGCGGCTCCTTCGAGCCGCTCGACGACCGACCGATGCGCTCCGGAGCCGCGCAGGAGAAGCCGCCCCCGCCCTGATCCTTGCGCCGGACCCTCACGCGTCACGGCAGGTGGCTTCGTCCCATCGCGCCCGACGGGCGGCGGGTATAATGGCCGCTTCGAGAGCCAGGCCACGAAGAATCCGGGCTCCAGCTCCCGGGAGCCGGGCGTCCGGGCCCGGCGGCCGCGACCGGAGAGATGCCGCCCCCCTGGTGGATCCGCGAAGGCCCCGAGGCCCGCTCCGGGCGTCTCCGGACCGACGCCCGCTCGCCCAAGCGGATCGACCCGCCCTGGAAGCGGCGCGGGCGGCGGATCGCGTTGCACTGAACACCGAACAGGAGGAGCCCTCATGGAAAGCCTTTTCTCCGAGGACGTAGGGGCATTCATCCAGCACGCGCTGGCGGTGGGCTGGCGGGTGGGCCTGCGGATCCTGCTGGTCCTGATCGGCGCCTGGCTGGGCGTGCGGCTGATGCGCGCCGCGCTGCGGCGGCTGCAGAGCGCGCTCATCAAGCAGGCGGAGAAGACCGAGAGGGTTCCGGGGGCGGGGGCCAAGAGGATCTCGACCCTCACGGGCCTGCTGGGCACGCTCGGCTCGGTGCTGATCTGGACCGTGGCGGTGATCGTCTGCCTGAGCCAGATGGGGGTGGACGTCGCGCCGATCATCGCCGGCGCCGGGATCCTGGGACTGGCGGTCGGCTTCGGCGCCCAGAACCTGGTGCGGGACCTCATCAGCGGCTTCTTTATGGTGCTCGAGAACCAGGTGCGGGTGGGTGACGTCGCCATCGTCAATGGGACGGGAGGACTGGTGGAGGCGATCACCTTCCGCACCATCGTGCTGCGCGACCTCTCCGGGGTGGTGCACGTCTTCCC
The DNA here is from genome assembly GCA_046758905.1 of Acidobacteriota bacterium. Lineage (GTDB taxonomy): Bacteria > Acidobacteriota > Polarisedimenticolia > Gp22-AA2 > Gp22-AA2 > JBHIBC01. Next base: position 38,055 of record JBHIBC010000004.1, read on the forward strand.
CAACGGGACGATCAACACCCTCTCGAACATGACCAAGGAGTGGTCGGGCTACGTCCTCGACGTCGGGGTCGCCTACAAGGAGGACACGGACCGCGTCGTCGAGGTCATGAAGCGGGTCGACGAGGAGCTGCGCCGGGACCCCGAGTTCTCGCGCCACATCCTGCAGCCGCTCGAGGTCTTCGGCGTCGACGCCTTCAAGGACTCCGAGGTCACCATCAAGGCGCGGATCAAGACCCACCCGATCCAGCAGTGGAACGTCGGGCGCGAGTACCGGCGGCGCCTCAAGAAGGCGTTCGACGCCGAGGGGATCGAGATCCCGTTCCCGCACCGCTCGTTCTACGTGGGAGAAGCGACCAGGCCGCTTGAGGTGCTGGTCAAGCAAGCGGCCGCGTCCCCGCGGGCCTGACGGGGACGGCCCGCCTACAGCGCGAAGGCCGCGAGCAGCACGAGGCCCAGCGGGACGACGATGATACCGATGAGCAGCAGGACCCCCTTCCAGTTCCCGAGGTTCACGGTGTAGCCGACGCCGAAGCGTTTCTCGACCAGAATCGACGGGTCGTCCCGGTTCACGTAGAACATCCCGAGCCGCCAGCGCCGGTTGTCGGCGAGGCCGTCGGTGAGGGGCGCCCCGGCCGCCCGTCGCTCCAGACGCGCGCCCCCCTGACCATAACGCAACGCCACGTAGATGACGCCGCCGAGGGCGCACGCGCCGCTGGCGATCGCCAGGACCGGGAACAGCGGGTGCAGCCCCGACCTCTCTCCCAGCGCCGCCTGCACGGACGAGACCGAGCCGAGGGCCAGCATCGCCGTCACCAGCAGGCACACGCCCGACAGCAGGCGCACCATGGCACAGCGGAAGCGCTCCTGGGCGACGAGCGAGGTGCCGTCGTCCCGGCGGAGCGCCCGCTTGGCGCTGGCGGTCAGGAACGCCGCCCCGCCCAGGATGACGCTCATGACGAGGGTCATGAAGGGCATCAGCATGACCGAGGCGACAGACCGCTCGGCCCACCCGTCGGGCTCTCCCGTGGGGCCGAAGTGGACGGGCACCGTCGGAGGGAGCAGGCGGTAATGCGACCAAGCGTACGAGATCGCGAACAGGCCGGCGCCGAGCCCCAGGCAGAGGGACACCGCGGGCAGGACGTAGCGCGTGGCCGGCTGCACCATCAGGGGTGCCACGGCCTCCGGCGGTCGGATCTCCGGCGCCATCCGCCCCGCCTTCCGATGAGCGTCGAGATAGGACCAGAGGAAACCGACCAGCACGGAGGCGGCGACGAGGCCGTTGGGCGGCAGATCCGCGGCCAGGATCAGCGCGATGCCCAGGCCGATCGCCACGAGCATCGACGCGACGATCCCGGCGTCGTAGGAACGGCGGACCCGTTCCGCCTCCGCTCCGGAGGAGACTTCCTCCCCGACGTAGACCCCGAACAGCAGCCCGCTCCGACCGACCCGTGGGACCATCAACAGGATCAACCCGATGGCCAACACCTCCAGAAGGGAGAACACCAGCATCGTCAGCGCGCTCATGGCTCCCTCCTCCCGCCGCCGGGCCGCCCGTCCGGCGCCGACACGTTCTCGATCTCGCTGTGCACGACGCGCCGCAGGGTGCCCGACGGCAGGCCGGCCTGACGCGTCCGCAGCAGCAGATCCCTGAGCCCCGCCCGCAGCCGCTCCTCGGTGCCGGCGGCCGGGGCCGGCGCGGGCGGCCTCACCTCCGCTCCGCAGCGCTTCCGGATCCGAAGGAACCCCTCCTCCTCGAGCGCGCGGTAGGCTCGCGCCACCGTGTTCAGGTTGACCCCGAGGTCGGACGCCAGGGCTCGCACCGGCGGGAGCGGCGCGCCGGGCTCCAGGTCGCCCGAGGCGATCAGGTCCCGGATCCGCCGCGCGATCTGCACGTAGACAGGCTCGGGCGCACGCCAGTCCAGGACGAGCGTCGGGGGGCTCTTCGCCGGGCGCATTGTATACAGAATTGTATACAACCTCGCCCGCCGGCACAAGCCTGCTCCGAACCACGCTCGCTCCCTCGCGTGTGCGCGCCTGGCCCATCGACTCACCCCGAACGTCCGCAGGCCACCTTCACCCGCTCGGCCGCCGGCGGTACCATCGGGAATCCGGCCGCCATACAGGTCGGCGGTATTGGCTGCTGCAACTCCGGTTCGCGGGGTTGTCAGAAGTGCAAGGTGTGCGGCTAGAGACAGGCATGAGGTCGGCCAGGGGGTGGCGACGGCGCCCCCCCGGGCGCCTTTTCCGCTGTGTCTTCTGCTCACAGTCGCCGAGACGGACTGTCACCATGTTCTGATTCCCCAGGCCCCGATTCCCGCCCTCCCCATCAATCCGCCCACGCTCCGTCAGCAGATCGTCGACCATATCAACGCCTACGTGACGGAAGTCGTGTGCATCGAGGCGCGGCAGGATTCATATGGCCATTTCCTCGCCGTGGCGGCTCGAAGCTCGGACTCCGTCCGGAGGCTCTCCAACGCCCTCGATACGGCCCCCTGCACACCCTGGAACGAAATCGCGGATATCCGCTGTCGCGCGCCGGAGGTGGACAACGCCAGGTATAAGGTGATGAGGGAACGGATGGGAAAACCCCTCTACCTCGGCAACTCTCTCCAGGGGCTGTAGGCGTACGTCAACGTCCGCCCGGGGCTGCAGGAAATGAGCCTCCAGGAGGGAGCGGCGACGGTGGAGCGAAACATCCACGATCTCTTCTGGAATGTCCCCTTCCTGTCGGAGACGCTCGTCTCCGCGATCGCTTCCCGTCTGGGCTGCGACGACTGCTCTCCTCCCGGCGGAGAGGCTCCCGAGCCTGCGACCGTGTCCGTGAGGGTGATCCAGCGCGCCCTGAAGGTGATGGCCGCGGGCGTGGAATGTCCCGACGGCTCGATAGTGTACGGAATACGCGCCCTGCAGCCCGAACTGTCGGACCCGGACCCCAACCTCGTGATCGCGAACTCCAGGGCGGCACGCGGGAACCTGGCTCACGTCCCGTCCACCGGAAGCACGATCACCTCCCTGACCGAGATGGGGATTCGCGTCCCCGACGCGGCCGAGGGGTCGGCGGGCTGACCATTCGTCGCCGGCGGACGTCGCCTCCGCCGCCTGGCCCGGCAAGCCGACACGGATGCTGCTGTACGGAGCCGTTCGGGCTCGTTCGGCGCCGCGCCCGATCCTCGCCTGTAATAGAATGAGAAATGCCCTACGAGCGTGGTGATCGGACGGCCCCCGCCGGCCCGGACACCGCGAAATCCCGCGCTTGCACCTTCGCGCCGGTCGCCCCGGGCCCACAACCGCTGGATCTCGAAGGAACCCAGTGAATCTAAAGGATTTGACGGATCCGCGTCCGCACTAAAGTAGGGCATTTTCCAGTAGAATGCGGAGGCTTAGCAGGACAATCGACCACCGGCGACCGGGGAGGGGCCTCGATGAGAGACGAGTTCAGGAGCATCGACACCAGGCTGATCCACGCGGGCGAGCCGCGGCCGCGCATCCAGGGGGCGGTCGCCATGCCGATCTTCCAATCGGCGATGTACGAGTACACGGGCGAGGGCGATTACCACGACCTGCGCTACATTCGGCTGAACAACACGCCCAACCACGTCGCGCTGCACCGGAAGCTGGCGAGCTTGGAGAACTCCGAAGCGGCCCTGGTGACCTCCAGCGGCATGGCGGCGATCTCCACCTCGCTGCTGACCGTGCTGTCGGCGGGCGACCACCTGCTGGCCCAGAACACCCTGTACGGCGGGACGCACGAGTTCATCGCCCGCGATCTCCCCGGCTTCGGCATCTCCTTCGACTTCATCGACGGCGACGACCCCGGCTCCTGGAAGTCCAGGCTGCGCCCCAACACCCGGGCGATCTACGTGGAGTCGATGACCAACCCGCTATTGCAGGTGGCGGACCTGAAAGCCGTGGCCGGGTTCGCGCGCGAGCACGGCTTGGTGTCGCTCGTCGACAACACCTTCCCCACCCCCGTCAGCTTCCGCCCCATGGAGCACGGCTTCGACCTGTCGCTCCACAGCTGCACCAAGTACCTGAACGGGCACTCCGACATCGTCGCCGGGGCCGTGGTCGGGCGGGCGGACCTCGTGGACCGGGTGCGGCGGAAGCTCGATCATCTGGGGGGCGCGCTAGACCCCCACGCCTGCTTCCTCCTCCACCGCGGCCTCAAGACGCTCGCCCTCCGGGTGCGCCAGCAGGGCCGGAGCGCTCTCGAGCTGGCCCGGATGCTGGAGCGACACCCCGCCGTGGCCGGAGTCAACTACCCTGGACTCGAGTCCCACCCGCGCCATCGCCGGGCCGTCGATCTCTTCGACGGCTTCAGCGGGATGCTCAGCTTCGAGACGCGCGGTGGGGTCGATCAGGCGGAGCGCTTCATGCGAGCGGTCCGCATCCCGGTGGTGGCCCCCAGCCTGGGCGGGATCGAGACCCTCCTCACCCGGCCGGCCACGACCTCACACGCCTCCCTGGCGCCGGAGGAAAGGAGGCGTCTCGGGATCAGCGACGCTCTGATCCGCGTCTCGGTCGGGATCGAGGACACCTCCGACCTCCTGGAGGATTTCGGGGCGGCCCTGCGGGAGACGGCCCCGGCCGGATCCGGCACGTGACGCGTCCCGACGCGCTTCGATAACGCCGCGGAGCTCGCCACGGCGGCGATCCCGGAGCTCGCCCGAGGGGAAGACACTCAGAATCGGATCTCGAACGCGGCGGAGTAGATCGTGCGGTCGACGTCCGTGAAGTCGAACTCGTCGAACTTCCCCACCACAACCAGGACGTGCCGGTATTGACCGCGCACGAACCAGCTGGCGGACCCGTCGGTTCGGAGAATGACGGCGGGCTGAACGTAGATCGTCTCGGTCCTCGAGAACCGGTGCGTGGTGACGAAGGACCAGCGCCCGCCCTCGCGCGGGTCGCTGATGGCCCGGAACGAGAGGAAGTTGTAGTCGCCCCAGTACCAGTCGAACCCGGCGCCGAACTGCGCTTGGAAGTCGTCGCCGACCGCCTCCCCGGTCACGGCCGCCTCCCGCTGCTTCTCGTCGTGGTGAATGATGTCGATGAGCCGCAGCGATCCGGCGACCACGAACCCGCGCGGCGCCACCTGCTCGACGTCGAATTGCAGGATATGGTCGAACTCGTCGCGGAAGCGATACAGGGCCGCGTATGTCGAGCGCCGCGAATCCCGCAGGTAGCCGCCGATCTCAAAACCGTCGAAGTAGTCGCCGCTCCAGACCTGGGCGTGGCTCTGCTTGTACGCCAGAAAGCCCGAGAACTGATCGAACTGCCGATCGTTGGAGTCCTCGAAGCGCTCCCACATCCCGATCGCCCGGCCGCGCCCGCCCGCGGGCCAGCGCTCGCGGTCCTCCCGGCGATCGTCCTGCGGCAGCGCTTGCGCCGCGGCGTGCCCGCCCGCGGCCCAGGCGAGCCCCACGACCAGGGCCGCGACGGCGGCACGGCCGGCGGGGTCCCTCAGGCGTCCGCCGGCGCGCTCCACCTGCGATCCTTCTCGGTCCTGCGTCGCATCTCCTTGGTCACGAAGCGCTTGTAGAACCAGACGAACCAGGAGAGCACCCGCAGGACGACGTTGGCGAGCCCGAAGGCCGGATAAAGCAGGAGCACGAGATAACGGTACCCGCTGTCGAGCTTGCGCTGGATGAGGAAGAAGGGATAGGCCTCAAGCAGCAGGTAGAGCAGGTAGAGCAGGCCGAGCTCCGCCCACAGCGCTCGGAACAGGATCATCATCAGGGACCAGAAACGGAACGGCTCGGACACGACCACGAAGACGTTGTAGAGCATCTCGTAGCGCAGCCGCCAGGGCGAGCCCCGCCTGAACAGCAGCGCCACGTACGAGAAGAACATGTGGTAGTGGGCCGGGTACCAGTGGATGATCCTCTGTCGGGCCAGGCCGGTGACCCTGTCCGGGACCACCGTCCACACCTGCTCATCGACGAACACCACGTTCCCGTCGTTGAGCAGCTCGATGATGGTCCGCTGCAGGTCCTCGCCCTGAAAGACGCCGGTGTGCTTGTGGTGGAACGCCTGCAAGCGCTCCCTCTTGAAGAGACCGATGGCGCCGGAGATGCAGCTGATGCTGGCGGTGCCGTCCTGGAACCGTCGGCCGATCTCCATCGACTTGCAATACTCGTAGCGCTGCAGGCATGCCACGAAGCCCGATCCCCTCGGGCCGTGGCGATCGCGCCGGTCCGGGATGACGTTGAAGGCCACCGCGTCGTACTTCTCCAGCAGCGACGTCGGGACGCGGGCGCCGCCGAGTCGCGTGTCGTCGTCGAGCAGCAGAACGTACGGTGTGCGTACGCGGTGGATGCCGAAGTTGATCGCCGATACCTTCCCCATGTTGGGGATGGTGTGGAAGGGGACGCCGAGGTCCTTGAGGATGGCCGCGGTCCCGTCGGTGGAGCCGTCGTCGATGACCAGGATCTGGTCCCGGGGTATGCCCGCGGCCAGCAGGTCGGCCACGGTCTGGCGGATGACCCTTCGGCCGTTGTGCGTCGGGATCAGCGCAGTCACCTTCGTCAGGTCGCTGCTGAAGGCGCGGCTGACGGGACGGTTCCCGATCTCGATGAAGGTCTTGAAGGCGTCGACCAGGACGAATAGGACGAATATCCAGAAGTAGGAGGACAGGTCGATGCCTTCGAGGATCATGAGGTCCTGTTGCTGAACCGGTCTGTAAGGTGTGGCGGGTCCGCGATCCCCGTTTCGTAATCGAGGCGGACCGGAAGTGCTTCTCCTACATATTAATGGCTCCGAGCTGAAATATAGAAGGCGTTTCTCCACAGGCAAGCGCGGGGTGATTCCGCCGTCCTTCCCGACGTGGTAAGCTTCACGAGGCAATGCCGGGCCTCTCGTCGAGGGGGACCCCGCTCAGCAGGGACGAGACGTGGATCGGGAGCGAGGGGGAGTGGTCTGGAAGAGGGGGATCTGCGGCATCTGCCCGGCCGGCTGCTGGGTGGAGGTCGGCCTCGAGTCCGGCCGGCTGGCCGACATCCGCGCGGAGGACGGTCATCCCCTGGGTATGATCTGCCGGCGGGGACGGCACGCGCCGGAGATCGTCCACTCCGGGCACCGGCTCCGACATCCCATGAGACGGATGGGACCCAAGGGGACCTCCGAGTTCGAGCGGGTCTCATGGGACGAGGCCTACGATCTCATCGTCGAGCGACTGAACGCCATCAAGCGCGAGTCGGGGCCGGAGGCTGTGGCCATCTACACCGGCCGTGGCGCCTTCGAGCTGTCGCTCTGCGACATGTTCCAGCCGAAGGGCACGGTGGTGTCGTCGGCCTCCAGCGTCCTGTTCCCCTTCGGCTCACCGAACACGATGGGGGTGGGCGCGCTCTGCTACGTCTCCTTCGCCCTGATCGCCCCTCACGTCACCATGGGCCGGACGCTCACCAACATGTTCACCGATCTCGAGAACGCCGAGATGATCGTGGTCTGGGGCGCCAATCCTGCGACCGACTCTCCCCCGCTCGATATGCATCGCCTCGAGGCGGCCTCGAAGCGCGGGGCGGAGATCGTGGTGATCGACCCGCGGCGCACGGAGACCGCCACCCGTACCGGCGGCCGGTGGATACCGGTCCGGCCGGGCACCGACGGCGCCCTGGCTCTCAGCATGATCGGGGTGATGATCGACGAGGACATCCACGACGAGAATTTCGCCGCGACCTGGTGCCACGGTTTCGACGATCTGAAGAGGTACGTCCAGCACTTCCGACCCGAGGTGGCCGAGTCGATCACCGGCGTGCCGGCGGGCACCATCCGGGACCTGGCGCGCCGCATCTGCAGCGCGACGGGGTGCAGCCCGCTGATGTACACGGGCCTCGAGTACTCCAACAGCGGCATTCAGGCGATCCGTGCGGTCTTCACGCTGTGGGCTCTGGCGGGGCAGCTCGACGTCCCGGGTGGGCTGGGGCTCGCCATGCTGAACAGCCACTTCCCGATCAATCGCTCCGGCAACCTCGAGAACCCCGATCTCGAGCGCGCCGTGGCCCGGGATAGGTTCCCGCTCTATACGCTCTACCGCAACGAGTCCCACGCCAGCGGGCTGGTCGACGCGGTGCTTCGCGAGGAGCCGTACAGGATCCGCGGGTTGATCGTCCACGGCGGGTCGCTGCTCACCTCCTGGCCGCAGACGCCCGTCTGGCGGGAGACGTTGTCCCGGCTCGATCTCCTTGTCTGCATCGACCGGCAACTCACGGCCGATGCGGCCTACGCCGATATCGTGCTGCCCGCCACCACCATGTTCGAGATCGACTCCTACATGGTGTACGGGCCGATCTTCCGCCTCCGCGAGAAGCTGATCGAGCCGGTGGGCGAGGCGCGCAACGACTACCTGATCATGGCCGAGCTGGCGAAGCGGCTGGGCTACGCCGACCTCTTCCCTCAGACCGAGGAGGAGATGATCCGCCTCGCGCTGCGGGGCTCGGGATTCTCGCTGGAGGAGGTAAAGGCTTCCGGCGGCACGGTGAAGCTCCCGGCACCGATGATGGAGTACAGGAAGTGGGAGAAGGGCGGGCTGCGGCCTGACGGCCGGCCCGGGTTCGACACGCCGACCGGCAAGTTCGAGATCCACTCCACCGTTCTCGCCGAATACGGGTACGAGCCGCTGCCGAAGTACACCGAGCCGAGGGAAGGGCCGTTGGCCAATCCCTCCCTGGCGACGGCCTACCCGCTGGTGTTCAACTCCGGCGCGCGCCCGCACACGGATTTCCGCTCCCAGCACCACGGGATCGAGGGCCTCCTCAAGGACAACCCGGAGCCGACGGTGGAGATCAACTCGCGGGACGCGGCCGATCGCGGGATCGAGGCCGGAGACCTGGTGGAGGTGCGCACTCCCCGCGGCGCCGTCCGCTTCCGCGCCAGGGTGAGCGACGACATCGTAAGGGGGGCCGTGGAGTGCAACATGGGAGGCGGGACGCCGGTCGGCCCCAGGGCGTGGCGGACCTCGAACGTCAACGAGCTCACCGACCTCGGCAACTACGACGAGATCTCGGGCTTCCCGGTCTACAAGGCGCTGCTGTGCCAGGTCACGAGGGTGGAGGCCGGGACCGATGCGACTCGCCGGGTCGCGGGCCGGCGGGCGACGGCCTGCGAGCCGGGGCCGATCACGATCTCGGCGCACGGCCGCGGCTCGATCAAGCGCATCTACCTCGACAACAACGCCACCACGCGGGTCGCCGACGCGGTCCGTGAGGCGATGCTCCCGTTCCTCGGGGAGACGCACGGCAACCCGTCCAGCATCCACGGCCTCGGGCGGGACGCCCGGGAGGCGGTGGAGAAGGCCCGCCGTCAGGTGGCGGCGTTGATCCACGCGCGCCCGCGGCGCGTCGTGTTCACGGGAGGCGGCACCGAGTCGATCAACCTGGCGCTGAAGGGGGTGGCCCTCGCCCGGCGCGGCCGGGGCGGCCATATCATCACGACGAGCGTCGATCACCCCGCCACCCTGATGACCTGCGCCTTCCTGGAGAGGATCGGGTACCGGGTCACCTACCTGGAGGTCGATGGGGACGGCTGGATCGACCCCCGCGCGCTGCGCGACGCCATGGCCCCCGACACCTTCCTAGTGTCGGTGATCATGGCCAACAACGAGGTCGGCACCGTTCTGCCGATCCGTGATCTGTGCACGGTCGCGCACGAAAGAGCGGTCCTGTTCCACGCCGACGCGGTCCAGGCGGCCGGGAAGATCCCGGTCGACGTGCAGGAGCTGGGCGTCGACCTGCTCAGCATCTCCGGCCACAAGTTCCACGGCCCCAAGGGGGTGGGCGCCCTGTATCGCCGCCGGGGGGTCGAGCTGGAACCGCTGCTCCACGGCGGCGGGCAGGAGGGTCGGACGCGGGGCGGGACCGAGAACGTCCCGTCGATCGTCGGAATGGGCAAGGCGGCAGAGCTGGCGACCCACAGCGCGCGCGAAGGGGGTCGCATCAGGGAGCTACGCGACCGGCTCGAGGCCGGGATCCGGGGTCTGCTCCCGCAGGCCCGGCTCAACGGCCATGCGGAGAGCCGGCTCCCCAACACGCTCAACATGACCCTCAAGGGGCTGCGCGGCGAGTCGCTCGCCGTGGCCCTCGATCAGCAGGGGATCTCGATCTCGTCGGGCTCCGCCTGCAAGTCGGGCTCGCCCGATCCGACCCACGTCCTCATCGCCATGGGGCGCGCGGCCGAGGAGGCCCATTGCGCCGTCCGTTTCTCCCTCTCGCGCGACACGACGGCCGAGGAGATCGACGCGACGCTGGCTGCCCTGGCACGCGTGCTGAAGGAGATGGAATCCGCCGTTCGCTTTCTGCCTTGCAAGTGAGTCAAGGCCGTCGCCGCCTCCCGGCCATGCTCCGCTCGTGCCTCACGACCTCTCCTCCGACCATCACGAAGACGATGCGCCGGAGCGCCTCGATGTCCAGGTCTGGCGTCCCCTCGACGGCGATGATGTCGGCGAGGTAGCCGGGGGCGATCCGCCCGAGATCGTCCTCCATGCGGAGCAGCTCGGCGCCCGCGAGGGTCGCGGACCGCAGCACCTCCAGCAGCGGCATCCCATAGTCCGCCATCCTCTCCAGCTCGCGCCATCCATCGCCGTGGGGGATGGAGCCGGCGTCGGTCCCGAAGGCGATCTTGACGCCCTTGCTCATCGCCTTCCGGAAGGTCCGGCGGTGCCGCTCCACGAGCCGGTTCAGGAAGGCCGTCTCTTCGGGCTCCTCGTCCCCCTTGGGGAGGTAGACCGTCATCGTGGGGCTCCAGAACGTCCCGCGCTCGACCATCAGGTCGAGGGTGCGGTCGTCCAGCAGCATCCCGTGCTCGATGCTCCTGACCCCGCCGACCACGGCGTTGTAGGCCCCCTCGCCGCCGTAAGCGTGCGCGGCCACGTCCATGCCCCAGCGGGCCGCCTCGCGCACCATCAGCCGGATCTCCTCCACGCTCAGCTGGGTCAGGGGCTCGAGCGTCTCCCTGTCGATCAGGTGGGTCGGGCCGGTGGCGTAGATCTTGATGAAATCGACGCCGCTCTTCTTCTGGTCCCGGATAGCGGCGACCATCGCCTCCGGGCTGTCCGCGAGGATGGCGAGCTGGTCCAGCCTCCGGTCCACCGAAGGCCTCAGGCCGGAGAGATTCATGTGGCCTGCCGTGATGCTGATCGCCCATCCCGAGACGAACAGCCTGGGCCCCTCGAACAGCCCGGCCCGAACGGCGTCCCTCACGGCGATGTCGGCCATGTCGGCTCCCTCGTTGTCGAGATCGCGCAGGGTGGTGAACCCGGCCATCAGGTCGCGCCTGGCGCCCGCGAGCGCCTCGAGGGTCCGGTAGGTGTGAGTCTTGTAGAGGACGGGCGATCTCTCGGCGTCGCCGGGAGTGAGGCAGATGTGGGTGTGGGAGTCGATCAGTCCCGGGAGCACCGTGGTCCCACCGAGGTCGATGATCGTCGCGCCCGGAGGAGCTTCCAGATCCCGGCCCACCTCGGCGATCCGCTCTCCCTCGACCAGGATGTCCACGCCCTCGCGGACGGAGCCGGCTCGCACGTCCAGCAGACGGCCGGCGCGGATCAGCGTCGACCGGGCGCGGGCCGGCTGCGGCGTCAGGAGCGGGCCGAGGATGCCGATCGCGAAGAGAGCGACTGCCGTGGCGGCCCGGTGCGGCGGCCGCTGGAGGCGGGCCGCCCCGTGGGCCGGCCGGGCGATCGCTGCGCCGGAGACGGCCGTATCCACTCGCTCGACCTCCTGTCGCGGACCGGCCCCGGGCCGCCGGCCCGCCTTCGGGTCGGGACTGTCGAGCCCGGCTACGTATATCACGCAACGCGGGCCCGGTGGCGATCGGCGATCTCCCGCCACGCGGAGACCTGCGGAGGAACGGAGACGTCAACGTGACGCTGCACCTCCGGTGCCGCCGGAGGCGGTGGAAGCGCTTCCAGGGTGGCCGGCGCTGAGCGATCGGCGCGCCGTTGAGGTTCAGCACCCCCGTCGATGGGCCGTGGCGGCGCTCGTGAACGCGACGACGCGGGCCCGGTGGGCCGCAAGCCTTCGCTACGGACAGAGGGGCTGCTCGGGCCGCAGCGTCCCGTCGCTGCGACGCCCGACCAGCGACCGCGTGCCCGCCGGCGTCTGGTGGGCGTACCCCACGAGGAAGAAGGTCGCCGTGCCGAGCGTCGGAGTCGCGCTGTCCGTCACCGTTAGCAGCGGGCCCGGTGCGCTCGCGGGCTGAGGCAGTCGCGAGGCGAGGCACGACACCCCGCTGAGCGTGCCCAGAGCCGGATCGCCGCTCACGTCGATCGGGCCCGCATAGACGTCGTAGCCGGTCAGCGTGAGCGGCTGGAAGACCGACTGCCACTCGATCGTCGTCACACCGGTCGATCGGTCGTGCAAGGCCGACAGGGCGATCTCGTCCGCATCGCCGCTGTAGACCAGGATGGACGCGGTGTTGAACCCGGTCGCCGACGCGCTGCTCGTGCACGCGGGGTCGACGCTGCAGCGCACCTGCGCGCGGTACGTCGTCGGGCGTAACGGGTGATCGACGAAGGTCGGGGTGCTCGACCAGTCCTGCACCGGTACCTCGCCCTTGAAGAAGCGGTACTGGGTCCCGCCGCCGACGCATCCACCGACCGGCACGGTCCCGGCGGCCGAGATGGTGGCCTGCTCGCCCGCCACGAACAGGCCGTCGCCGTCGAAATCGGACACGGCCACGTCGACGAGAAAGCCGCCGTCACCGGCCGTCTCATCGCACGCGTCGGCCGGGCAGGCTCCCTGAGCCGGCGGATCCATGTCGGCCTGCGGCGTGAACTGCGACTCGATGGCGCCGGTCAGCTGGATGTCGTCGATCCACCAGCCGTCGTCCCCGGGGAAGTCAGCCCAGGTGCCGCCCGTCTCGAAGTACGACGACGAGCAGCAGTCGAACTCCCAGCCCTGGGCGATCCAGCGGATCCGGACCCTCTGGCCGAGGAAGTTGGCGAGGCTGAACTTGGTCTGGACGAAGAACCCCTTCCCGAACACGTTCTGCCGGGTGACCGTCCCATCGCAGACGGAGAAGGACGGGTCGTCCTCGTAGGCGTTCCCGCAGGCCGACCAGATGCCGAGCGGGAAGCACAGGGTCTCCCTGATCCCGCGCGGCGCCGTCGCGTCCGGGCCCGCGTCGGTCGGCGTCAGGTTGCAGTATGTGGGAGACGTCCCGAAGGTCGACCAGATGTACGCGATGTGGTCGTAAGTGTTCTCGAACGGGACCAGCTTTTCCCAGAATCCCCAATTGTCGTTCTCGGGCCCGGGGAGCGGGTTGAGGTCGACCTGGATCTGGACGTCCCCGAAGTCGTTCGCCTGTCCCGGGAAGTCGTTCACGTTTCGATCGTCCATCATGCTGGCGACCATGAAGAACGACAGCTCGAGCTCGCCCGGGTTCGGGAACAGCGTCAGGTTGATCGGGTTGGTCATGAACGCCGCCAGCTCGCGGTGGTGCACCGTGTCCCCGTTGACGTTCCCCTGGTCGAAGTGGACGCCCCAGTGGAGGGAGTTCGGCGCGCTCGCCGCCAGCTCGCCGCCAACGGGAGTGACGAAGAGCGCGCCGCCGTCGCAACTGCCGGCCGGGCAGTGGATATGCCAGTCCATATCGTTGTCCGGGTCGATCCGGCACTCGGGGTCCTCCGGCGGCACGAGGAACCCGCCGCAGCCCACGGCATCGATCGAATTGATTCCCCCCTGGGCCGTCCCGACCGTGACCCCGATCGTGTCGTTCAGACTGTTCGGCGTCCCGATCGGCAGGCTGCTGAGGCTGACCCGCCCGTCGTTCCCCTCTCGGTCCGTGTCGAAGTTCTCGACGATGAAGCCGTCATCAGAGGTCCCGGACAGGCCGTCGGGCCCGGGGACTCGCGGCGGCGGCGCGCCCCCGGCGACATCAAGGTCCAGGAGGATCTCCACCGTCACCTTGCTCGACGTGCCGACCGCCTCGTTCGCCGACACCGTCAGGAAGAAGGTTCCCCTCTCGGCGTTGGCCGGGTTGATGGTCTCCGTGAGCGGGTTGACCACGAACTCGAACTCGCCGGCCTCCCCGAGCGCCGCGGTCTCGAGGACCGCCCCGCTGGGCAACGCGGGCACGGAGATCGTGGATCTGGTGATGCATGAGATGTCCGGGTCCTCGGTTCCGAGGATGAGGTCCACGCCGGTCAGATCCGGCCCCGTGTTGCGCACCGCCAGGGACATGCGGGCGGTCTCGCCGGTGTCCGCGAACAGGTCGCCGTCACCGTCGATGTCGCGCACGCTCGTCGACAGGACGACGAAGCTCGCCAGCGGCAGCTTCTTGCAGGCCACTACAGTGTTGAACGAGATCACGTCGTCCGGTATGCCGTTGTTGTCGTCGTCGACGGTCCCCTGAGGATCGCACTCGTCGCCGCGGCCATCCGAGTCCAGGTCCGACTGTCGGGTCGTCCCCGGCACCGGCGAGGGGTTGGGTATCGTCGGGCAGTTGTCGATGGCATCCGTCACGCTGTCGCCGTCGACGTCGTCCTGCACCGTGCCGCAGCCGCCGTCGTTGGCCACGCCCAGACGCTCGCAGGACTCCTGGCTGAGGTTCTCGCACGTGCACTGCGGAGTGCTGGACGTGCACAGCTGTCCGGGCGTCTCCGCGCAGGTCCCGGTGACCGGACACTCGGCGTCGGCCGTGCAGACCGTGTCGCTGGTTCGATTGCACGAGCCCGTGGGCAGGACTTCGGCGCGCGCGTTCACGCAGTCGCCGTCGCAGACGTCGCCGATACGATCATTGTCGGTGTCCGACTGATCCGCGTTCGGCGTCCTCACGCAGTTGTCGTTGCGGTCGTTGACCCCGTCTCCGTCCCGGTCGCTCGTCTGGAAACACGCCAGTCCCCTCGTGGTCTGGCCGGCGACCGGCACCTGACCGGCGTTGAAGACGTCCGGACAGTTGTCGAGGTCGTTGACGACTCCGTCGAAGTCGATGTCGTCGAGGTCGCAGACATCTCCGACACGATCACCGTCGGAGTCGAGCTGATCCGGGTTCGCGACGGACGGGCAGTTGTCGCAGAGGTCGCCGGCACCGTCCAGGTCCTGATCCACCTGCCCCGGGTTGAACAGGAGGGGGCAGTTGTCGCCCTCGTCGATGCCGTCGTTGTCGATGTTGCCGAACTCGCTCTCCCCGACCTGCCCGTCCGCGTCGGCGTCGCACCGCGGGTCGATGTAAAAGAAGTTCAGGACCGCGTCCGTCTCGGGATTCGTGAACAGCAGGTTGTCGTTGTTGAACAGCGTCCCGATGGTGACGTTGCCCCTGAACACTCCCGTGTTCCCTACCTCGGGGATCTGGAACGACTTCACCGGGATCAGGGCCGTGGTCACGCCCGTGGAAAAGGGCCGTCCGTCGGAACCGGTGGTCGCCAGGACGGTTGTGCTCCCCTGCCCCGCCCGGTTCGGATCGTTCACCGTCACCTCCACCGTGTCGTTGCACTCGTAGATGTTGAGGCGATCGACGACCAGGGTGGCGCATTGGGCCCCGGCCGGCTGGCCCGCGCCGCCGAAGCGGTCGCAGGCGCGATCCGTCCCCTCGTCGACGGGGTGCACCTCGTCCCACTCCAGGACAACGTCGTCGATCCCGATCCCGTAGTCGGTGCCTCCCGCCGCGGTCTCCTGCGCCCAGAATCCGATGCCGATCTGCCAGCGGTTCCCGACCGGGCCGAAATCGTGCGCCCCCATCGGTTCTCCCTGGCCGCCGCCGAGGCTCATGTAGATGAACCCGTCGCGCATCTCCAGCAGGACCAGATCAAAATTCCGGCCGGGTCCGGCGTCGGTGTTCTGCTCGCACTCGCACCCTGGATCGGTCGCCGGGTCGCACGCGTCCACGCAGACCTGGGGCGCCCCCGGATCCGGGAACGGATGGAAATCCGGAGGTGCCAGCGGGATCGGAGACGTGCTCTCGGGGTTGGAATCCTGGGTGAAGGCCGAGAAGCCGCTCTCGTCGCCGTCGAACGTCCGGTTCTGCAGGATGGAGCCGTCCGGGTCGACGAGCGGCCCGAAGGTCCTCTGGTTCACCAGGCTCGCCGGGGAGATCCCCTGGTAGTACTGGTTGAAGACGGCCAGGGCGTAGATGTCCGGGAACCGGAAATTCCCGTACGTGTAGTTGCACAGCAGGCAGTTGACGTCGTCATCCTCGATATCGGTGTCGAGATCGACGTGACCGCCCGCGTAATCGAGCGTCTGGATGTTCATGTTGAACCCCAGGCGTTGGAACTCGACCTCGAAGGGGAAGCCGCGGGCGTCGTCGATCTGGTGCACCTTGGCGATGATCGGGGAGTGCAGCACGTCGAGGATCTTCTCCGCGAGCGGCGGCGTGCTCAGGTCCTGCGGCAGCCGGTAGTTGTCGCAGGCGCTGGCCTGGGGGCCCGGCGTGCTCGGGTCGCCGTCCCCGGTGTGCCAAATGCCCAGCGTGCCGGGCAGGCCGGCGGCGGTCTGGAACCCGCACAGGCCCTCGGTCCTATGCTCCCACAGGGGGCTCGCGCCGAGACCGCCAGGAACGCTGAGCGGCGACCGGAGCGCCTTCCAGCCGCCGTCGTTGCGATCGAAGCTCCACGGGACTAGGTCGCCGGCGCTGGGACCTCCGGAGTCCGCCAGGATCCCCCGATCGAGCGCGCCGTTCGCGAACACGTCCTCGCCGGCGTCCAGAACGCCGTTGTCGTTCAGGTCCTCGCCCAGGGTATTCGTGATCAGGCCGGTGGCCGTCCCGGGCACGAACATGCTCTGGAACGTGATCGCCTCGTCCGGCCAGAATAGCTGCTTGAACGGATCGAAAGTGTCCGCGCGATCGATCTGGAGGTTGCGGTTGAAATCGCGGATCTCTCGGCCGCCGTCGGGGAAGTCGGTCGAGTAATGCAGGACCTCCCGGTCGGAGTTGATCACGTGGCTGAAGGTGTAGGTCGCGCGCGACAGGTCGAGGTTCTGAGCGCCTCCCTCGAGCGCCAGCACCAGGTCGACTCTCCGTTCCATGAGCGACAGCCCGCTGACGACGCCGGCATCCACCTCCAGACTGAAGGTGACGCCGGTGGACTGGCCGCCCGGAACCCGACCGATCGGCTTGGGTGAGTCGAGGACCCGGATCGCCGCCGCGCCCGGTCCCCTGGGCGTCAGCGTCGCGACGACCTCGGTGAAGTCATCCTCCTGCTCGAAGTTCAGCAGCGCCACCGAGTAGGTCACGCGCTCGCCGGCGTCGAGGAACTGGTCGCCGTCGCACCCGCCGCCGATGAAGGCCTCGGGGTTGGTGATGCCCAGGATGTCGAGCTCCGACCGGATGATGTTGGGAGTGCACTCGAAGCGCGCCCGCGCCACCGCGGATCTCGGGGTGTCGGTGTACGTGACGACCAGCGCGAGGTCATCGTCCCCTTCGACGATGCCGTTGAACGGGATCGCCGGCCGGGCCAGCCTCACCGGCGTCCGGGTGGTGCCGAACAGCCCCCCGCCCTCGGCGCCGAAGCTCAGCCGCTCCTCGTCCTGCACGGCCCCCGAGCGGTCCAAGACCCGCAGGAGGGTATTGGAGGTCACATCGCCGGCGCCCGTAGTCCCGTCGGTGTCGAAGACCGTGGTCCTCAGATCGTCCGAGCACCCGTACTTGAACTTGTCCAGGGCGATGATGCTGGCCGGGAGCGCATGCGTCTTCCCGTTCCAGGTCTGGCCGCCCATGCCGAACACCGGACCGGCGACCACCAGCGAGAACGGCTGTCCTCCCGAATCGAGCAGGCCGTCCCCGTCCTGATCGACCTCGTCCGGATCGAGGCGGCCGTTTCCGTCCGTGTCCTCGTTCGACCCGTCGATCAGGACGATCTGCCCCGGCAGGACCCCCGCGGCCCCCCTCTTGACCCGTACCCGCCAGGTGCCGGCGACCAGCTGGTTCGGCGTCGCATCATCCACGAGCGACGACAGGTGCACCGCCTCGATGTTGTTCTTGTCATCGTGGATCGCCGTCTCGCTCACGGCGCGCTCCAGCGACCACTGACCGGCGGGCAGGCCACGCCCGGAGATGTAGACGTTGCCGTCGTAGGCGCGGTTGTCGTCCGCGGCGTTCGCCGGACAAGGGCTTCCGTCCGGCTTCGTGTCGGACGCGGTCAGGCAGTTGTCCGGGCCGGGCGATTCGACTTCCAGATCGAGGTCGTTGATGAGCACGCCGCCGCCGGTCGGGTCTGGAGGATCCGGCCAGCTGAGGGCGATCCGCAGCTGTCCGTTGGCGATCGCCCGCGTGCCGCCCGTCATGACGGCGTTCACCCCATCCACGCGGAACATCTTCTCCACCACCGAGTTGCCGGAGTTGTCGATGGGCGGCTCGCCCGTCCCGAGATAGTCGTAGACGAGGAGCCCCGGCGCCGGGTACTCGATCTGGTTGCCGGTGGCGCTCAGCCCGCGCGTCGGCGGGTAGTTCGCCAGGGGCAGCACCTGGTCGAGCAGGATGCGGCCGTACCCCTGGACGCCGTTCCCCATGATCCCGACGGGGATGCCCGCGATTGTGCCGAGGTTGGCCGCGCGGGTGCTCGCGAGGATCCTGTCGGTATCCTGGACCCGTTCGGGCACCGGGAAATCATTCGTGC
Organism: Acidobacteriota bacterium; assembly: GCA_046758905.1. GTDB lineage: Bacteria > Acidobacteriota > Polarisedimenticolia > Gp22-AA2 > Gp22-AA2 > JBHIBC01. The sequence continues at coordinate 56,602 of JBHIBC010000004.1, forward strand.
TGTCGGAGAAATTGGCGCTCGCGACCAGAGCCGCGCGCACCAGGCTACCGGAGATCGAAGGCATCCGGTCCGCGTCGTCCCGGGCCGCGGTCGGGTAGAACCCCTGGGCGAAGTAATCGCGCACCAGGGCCCCCGCGGCGGTCGCCAGGGCGGCTGAGAACGAGGTGCCGAAGTTCTGGTCGTCCACCTCGTTCTGCACCGGCGGATTCTGGTCGTTGTCCCGGCTGCGGATCACCGCGATCGACTGGAAGTACGGGGCCCCGAAGAACCCGGTGAAATCGTCTCCCTGAGCCATGACGATGGGGGCGGTGCGCAGGGAGGCCGCGGTCGCCGGGCCATGGGCGCTGTAGGCCGCCACGTCCTCTTCGCCCTCGAAGAAGGTGCCGGAGTCCGCGAAGGTCGTGCCCACCGAAACGATGTTCTTCGCCGTGGCCGGAGGCGAGACCTGCAGCGGCTGGATGTCGAGGTTCGGGTCGTTGTCCGCCGCCGTTCCGTTGAACAGGTCGGGCCACAAGGTCGGGCTGAAGTCGAAACGCCCCTCTCCGGGACGGTTCCCCTGGTTTCCGACCGGCACGAAGACCATGTAGTCGAGGTTGTTCACCAGGAACCTGTCGATCTGCTGCGCCTCGAGCGTGTAGGTCCCGTTGGCGAGATTGAACACGATGCTGTCGAAGTTCGGGACCCCGAACGGCATCACGTGCAGGTGGAGATCCTCGCCGCCGCCGATCACGCCTTCGCAGGCCCCTGTCCCCCCGCCGATCGGGCAGATCGCCAGCGTCAGGCGGTCGATCAGAAACCCGGGTTGGACGTTGCCGCCGTTCTCGCGCAGCTCGTTCAGAGTGCAGAGCCCGGGGGACGCCGCGTCCTGCATGAGGATCCGCGCCCCCCGCGCCAGAGCGTCGAGGCTGAGGTTCTCGACCAGCGGCATCTCCTGCGGGTCGATCTGCTTGGAGTAGGCGAAGCCTAGCTCTCCCGGATTGCCGGCGATCAGCCCTGCCACGACGTTGCCGTGGGTGGTTGCGCCGGACAGGATGGCGTCGCAAGCCGACAACGAGATGTCGGCCACGTTCTGGATGAAGTGGATCTTGCGGTGGCTCGGGCCGATGGGGTTGGCGAGCGTGATCGTCTGGGTGGTGGTCTGAGAGAACTGAGTGGAGTCGACCGAGAGGCCGTTATCGGTCACGGCCACGATCTGCGGCGGCACGGCGTCGCTGCCGTCGTTGATCCTGCGTCCGTCGCCGTTCGTATCGATCCCGCCGCCATCGACCCCGACGTCATGATAGGGCCTCGAGAACCTCAGGCTGTCGCGCACGTTGCCGATCATCACCGTCGGCGGCGCCTCGGTGTTGGCCAGGACGAACTCGGGCGCCTCCCGGATCGCCGCCACGGCCGGCAGACGGGCCAGATCGATAAGCTGCTTTCGGTTGGCGCGGATCAGGTAGGTCGACCCGTCGAGGCTCGCGCGCAGGACGTTGTCCGCCCCCGCGACGCTCTTCATGCGGGCGGCCGCCTGGTCGGCGTCCCCGCCAGGCCAGAGCTGAACGTGCACGTCCATGGTGCGGCGCCCGGCGCGCTCCGGCGAAAGGAGCGGCCTCGTGCCGACGCCGGGAGAGAACTTGTAGGCGGCGCGATAGGCCCCGGCGGCCTCGACGAACGGCAGGCCGCCGAGCGCCCGCAGCGCCTGCGGCGTGTCGGCCCGGACGATCAGGGCGCGCGACGGGGCCGCCCGCAGGACCCTGCCGCCGGCGGACCGGATGGCCGATTCGATCCGCCCGTACCCGAGCTCCTTCAGGGATCGGGCGTCGATCTGCAGGATGTTCACCCCCGGCGTCATCCGCCCGGCGCCGGTCTCCACCTCCGCACCCGGATGATCGCGGAGATCCCTCGGAAGCCGGCTGAGCAGATCCTCCGCCCCGGAGAGCTCGATCCACGCGAAGGGCGTCTGCACGAGCCGATCCCTGCGACCCCGCTCCGGAAGGGACGGCCTGACGCCGCCGGTCGGAGACAGCCCGTCGGGCCGCGGCTCAGCGATGAACCGCGGGAAGCGCTCCGCGTGACGCAGGGCGACTAGGACATGGGGATCCTCGTGAGCGCCCCGGCCCGACTTCCTCGTCCGGTCGGCCCAGTGCCGGACCATGGGGGCCAGCAGAAATCCCCCGGTGACGAGGGTGGCGATCAGGATGCTGCGAATCGTTCTCGAGAAGCCAGGCGAACTCATCGGTTCCTCCCGCAAAGCGACGCGGCGCCGGGCACACCCCTCCGGCACCTATGGGGTTGAACGGCATTTCCCGAGGTTGTCTCTGAACGCGTGGCACCCGGCTGGCCCTGGGGGAAGGGGCACGGGTCCGTTACGCTGATCAGCGTGTTGATCGGTCCCCCCTAGAATTGATGCCTTTCCTCTACGGTGATCGGTGGTGTTTGTCAACTTGAGATTGCGTTCCACGATGCGCAACCCGAGACGGACCGGTCCCCCCGACGTCCCCCTGAGCACCGCGGCGGCGCAGGCAGGCGATGCGACTTCAGGCGATGTCGGAGTGCATCCGGCGCAGGAGTCGCCTGTCGATCTTGCCCGCGCTGATCCTCCGGATCGTCTCAACGAACCGGACCCGGTGGGGCACGGCCCACGGCCAGATCATGCCGCGCTCGACATGACCCCTGACGTGCCCCCCCCCCGATCTTCTCGGCGGTGAGGTCGCGGGCGCGCTCCGGCCGGGGCACCACGAGGGCCATCGGCCGCTCCCCCCGCCTCTCGTCCGGGACGCGGATGGTGGCCACCTCGCTCACGGCCTCGTGCCGCGAGATGATGTCCTCGAGGACCAGCGGCGAGATCCACTCCCCACCGGACCTGACGCCGTCCTTCACCCGGTCAGTGATCGGGAGGTAGCCTTTCTCGTCGATGCTCGCGATGTCCCCGGTCGCGTAGCGGCCCGGATAGCCCTGCTTCACCCCCATCACGGTCGCCACGTACGGGAGGTCCCAGCCGTGCACGTGGAACATCGGAGTGATCCGCATGTGGACGTCGTCCCGGTGCTGTAGAGGATGGTCGCCGGGGTCCCCTCGTCGAAATCGGCGAACCGGTGTCCCGGGTCCCCCGAGGCCAGCATCCCCTCGTACTCGGTGAGGATGTCGAGCGGAGTGTCGGGCGCCCCCCCGCCGTCGGCGATGAGGGCCATCCGGACGCGCCGATCGACGTCGTCCCGGGACCGCTCGAGCATGGGGAGGGGATCCCGGCGAGTCAGGAGGACCTCGTCGCCGGCGGCCTCTTCCTAGCCCCGCCGGCCTAGGTCGTAGGGGCTAAGCCTCTCCTCCGGCATGAAGATCTCGTCCGCATGATCGGCGATGTCGCGCGCCGTCAGCCGGGAGCCCAGGTCGAGACCGGCAGTGGCGACGACGCGGAGCTCGGCCACGCGTCCACCGCCGGCGAACACGACCCTCCCCGTCCTGTCCCCCGAGAGGTCGCTCACCATGTACAGCACGGCTGGCGACACCAGGGCCGGGGACATGCGGGACCGCGTCTCCCGCATGCGTGACAGGTCCTCGGTCATCCGGGTGGCGGCCAGCGGCACCAGCGCCCACACCCGGATGGCGTACTTTCTGCCCTCGAGGGCCAGGCACCGCGTGAACCCGGCGATTCCCGCCTTCGCCGAGCCGTAGTTCGTCTGGCCGAAATTGCCGAAAAGCCCGGAGGTCGAGGACGTATTGACGATGACGCCTCCCCGGCCGCGTTCCTTGAGATACCTGAACATCGGCCGCGTGACGCAGTAGGTCCCCTTCAGATGGACGCCGATGACCGCGTCCCAGTCCTCCTCCTCCATCTTCGCGAGCGTCCGGTCGCGCAGGATGCCGGCGTTGTTGACCAGGATGTCCACCCTCCCGAAGGCGTCGATGGCCGCCCGGACGATGGTCCGTCCGCCCTCGACCGTGGCGACCGAGTCGTAGCTGGCCGCAGCCCGGCCACCGGCCTTCCGGATCTCCTCGGCGACCCGATCGGCGGCCGCCTCGGCCCGGCCCGCTCCGGAGAGGTCACCTCCGAGATCGTTGACGAGGACCGCAGCTCCCTCGCCCGCGAGCAGCAGAGCGTGCTCGCGTCCGAGGCCTCCGCCCGCACCCGTGACGATTGCCACCTTCCCGTCGAGAAGACCCACGGGGCCCTCCCTCGCCCGCCGTCCCGAACATGCTGTGGCGCGGGCTGATTATAGCCGGGCAGGGCGAGATCCGACGAGTCCTTCAAACAGGCCTTGACGGGCGCGGGATTCTGGTGTATTAGCACCCGACTCCGGGGTGCCGGACGCGCGAGGGGAGCCTCCGGCGAACACCCGATCGACGGCGACGGACCGACCACGGGACGCGACGAGGGTGTATCGCCTTGCTTGAGTGGTTTCCCAAGAACGTGTCGACCTACGGGGGCGACATCGACCACGTCTTCCGTCTTATCCTATACATCGTGGGGTTCTGGTTCGTCCTGGCCGAGGCCACCCTCCTCTACTTCATCCTCAGATACGGTCGCCGCTCCGGCGGCCGGGCTTCCTTCGTCACGGGCGAGAAGTGGTCGCAGGCGGCCTGGGTGCTGATCCCTGCGGCCATCGTACTGGTGCTCGACCTGGGCATCGATTTCGCGGGCGCCCGAGCCTACGAGAAGATCAAGGGCGAGGCGCCCGCGAGCGACGTGTCGGTGCAGGTCGTGGGCCGCCAGTTCAACTGGATGATCACCTACCCGGGTCCCGACGGGGAGTTCGGCACGGTGGACGATCTCGCCGTGGAGAATGAGATGAACGTTCCGGTCGGCAGGGTGGTGCGCCTCCTGCTCAGATCTGAAGACGTGGTCCACAGCTTTTTCGTGCCGTCCCTGCGCCTGAAGCAGGATCTCGTGCCGGGACGCGAGATCGAAGCGTGGTTCCAGATCACGGAGCCCGGCACCTATGAGATCGCCTGCGCCGAGCTGTGCGGGTTCGGGCATTACACGATGCGCGGCCTGCTGATCGCCCGCTCGCCCGAGGTGTACGACAGGTGGGTGGAGGAGCAGTGGCCCCCGTACTGACGGGGGCGGGTAGGGGATCCCGCCCCGTTCGGCGGGGCCCGAAGACGGGGGAGGAATGAGCTTCATCCGCCGCTACATCTTCTCCACCGACCACAAGGTGATCGGCAGGCAGTACCTGTTCCTGGGCCTGTTCATGGCGATCGCCGGCGGGCTCATGGCCTACCTGATGCGATGGCAGCTCGCCTGGCCGGAGACCTCGGTGCCGGGCGCCGGCTGGCTTCCCGAGACCGTAGCCTACGACGGGATCCTCGCGCCGGAGTTCTACAACGCGCTGGTCACGATGCACGGGACCATCATGGTGTTCTTCGTCGCGATGCCGATCCTGCTCGGCGGGCTCGGGAACTTCCTGATACCGCTCATGGTCGGCGCGTCGGACATGGCCTTCCCGCGGCTCAATATGACTTCGTTCTGGACGATCTTCACCGGCGCCACGCTGATGGTGGCCTCCTTCTTCGTGCCCGGGGGCGCCGCCGCCTCCGGATGGACGGCCTACGCGCCGTTGTCCGCCGATCCGGTCTACTCCGGCGTCGGCTGGGGCATGAACCTGTGGATCCTGGGGCTGGCGCTGGAGTTCGCCTCGTTCCTCATGGGCGGAATCAACTTCCTCACCACCGCCGTCGCCATGCGCGCACCCGGCCTGAGGATGTTCCGCCTCCCGCTGATGGTCTGGATGCAGATGACCGCGGCGCTCCTCTTCATGTTCTCCGTCGGCCCCCTGATCGCCGGGGCGGTGCTCCTGTTGCTCGACCGGACGGCGGGCACAGGGTTCTTCATCGCCGCGCGCGGCGGGGATCCGCTGTTGTGGCAGCACCTGTTCTGGTTCTTCGGCCACCCCGAAGTCTACGTCATCCTGCTGCCCGCTCTGGGCGCGATCCTGGAGATCCTGCCGGTGTTCTCGCGGAAGCCTGTGTTCGGCTACCGTATGATCGTCTACTCGACCATCGTGGCGGGGATCCTCAGCTTCATCGTCTGGGCCCACCACATGTTCGTCAGCGGCATCGATCCCCGCCTGGTCATGCCGTTCAGCATCACGACCATCCTGATCTCAGTGCCGTTCGCCGTGATCCTGTTCGCCATGATCGCCACGCTGTGGCGGGGCTCCATCCGCCTGGCCACCCCCATGCTGTGGGCCCTGGGGACGGTCGTCACGTTCCTCCTCGGAGGAGTGACCGGCATCTTCCTCGGATCCGCGCCGGTCGACGTGTACCTCCACGACACCTGCTTCGTGGTGGCCCACTTCCACTACACCCTGTTCTCCTCGACTTTCCTGGGCGGATTCGCAGGCGTCTACTTCTGGTTCCCGAAGATGTTCGGGCGCATGATGAACGAGACGCTGGGCAGGATCCATTTCTGGGGGACCGTCGTCTTCTTCAACCTGGCCTTCATCCCCATGTTCGTTCTCGGCATGGGCGGGAGCATGCGGCGGATCTACGACCCGACGCAGTACGAGTTCCTGCGGCCGCTCCAGGGGCTCAACGTCTTCGTGACGACGGCAGTGATCCTGCTTCTCCTGTCGCAGATCCCGTTCGCGATCAACTTCCTCTGGAGCGTGTTCGCCGGCCGCCGAGCCGAGCGCAACCCGTGGCGGGCCAACACGCTGGAGTGGGCCGCGCCGTCACCCCCGCCGCACGGGAACTTCGAGACCCTCCCGACGGTCTACCGCGGGCCTTACGACTACAGCTCCCCGGACTCCAGGGACGACTGGTTGCCGCAGGACCGGCCCCTGCAGCCGGCCGGGGCGAGTTGATGCGGGCCGGAGGATCGGGACGGGGCCGTCGTCCCGCGCCCGCGGAGCGGTGATGTTAGCCCCCGAGGAGGCTCGGCGAGCATGAGCGGGACCACGGCCGTTTCCACCCGATCGGAGTTCGAGGTCAGCACCGGCCTGCCCATCGGCAAGATGGGCATGTGGTGGTTCTTGTCTTCCGAGGTCATGGTGTTCGGCGGGCTGATCGGGATCTACGTCCTGTTCCGGATGGCGAGCGCGGGCGCCTGGGCTGAGATGGCGCGACATGTGAGCACCGGCATCGCGACACTCAACACGATGATCCTCCTGACCAGCAGCCTGACGATGGTGCTCGCGTTCGCGGCCATCGGGGATGAGGATCGCCGGAAGACCCGCATCCACCTCGCCCTCACGGTGTTCCTCGGGCTGGCGTTCTTGGGAGTCAAGGCCCTCGAGTACGCGACGGAGATCGCGCACGGCTTCACGCCGCTGTCGGGCAACTTCTGGTCGTTCTACTACACCATGACGGGGCTGCACGCCCTGCACGTGCTCGCCGGCGTCATCGCCAACTCCGCGCTCCTCGTGTCGGCCGTCCGCGGGACGCTGTGGCCCGCCACCCGGCAGCGCGTGGAGTACTGCGGATTGTACTGGCATTTCGTGGACATTGTCTGGATCTTCCTGTTCCCACTGCTGTATCTGTCGTACTGAGAGGAGGTGGCATGGCCGGCGCCGGGCACGCGCGAACCGATTACGCGCTCATCTACGGATGGTTGGTCGGGCTTCTCCTCGTCAGCCTGCTCGCGGTCTATCTGCCCTTCTCGCAGCCGGTGACCGTGACCATCATCTTCCTGGTCGCCGCGGCGAAGGCGGCCCTGGTCGCGGCCTACTTCATGCACCTGCGGTTCGAGAGGCGGTTGATCTATGCCATGGTGCTCACCCCGTTGACCCTGTTCGTGATCATGACGCTCACGCTGATCCCCGACATCGTCCTCAACCGGTGAGGGCGGCCGGCGCACCGGGAGCCCTGGTCGATGTCCCACCACCCCGCGGCACCCTCCGCCGGAGCGCGGGAGGAGGCTCGCGCGCCGCTTCTCGAGCCCGGCGTGCTGGGGATGTGCATCTTCCTCGGCACCGAGGCGATGTTCTTCGCCGGGCTCATCAGCGCCTTCCTGATCCTGCGCGCCGGCAGCGGCCTGTGGCCGCCGCCGGGGCAGCCCCGGCTGCCGGTGGGCGTGACGGGGGCCAACACACTGATCCTGCTCTCGAGCGGCGGCACCATGTGGCGGGCCCTCGCCTCCGTTCGGAAGGGGAGGGAGCGCTCCCTCACAGCGTGGCTGGCGGCCACGGCCGGGTTGGGCATTGTCTTCCTGAGCGTTCAGGGGTACGAGTGGGTTCGGCTTCTGGGCTTCGGACTGACGCTCTCCTCGGGCACGTACGGCGCGACCTTCTACGCCCTGATCGGGGCGCACGGGCTGCACGTCGCGGCGGCGGTCTCCGCGTTGCTGCTCGTCCTGAGCCGCGCGGCGCGCAGAGAATACTCGCTCCGACGACACCAGGGCGTCGTCCTCTGCCGCTTGTACTGGACCTTCGTGGTCGGGGTCTGGCCGGTGCTCTACGTTCTCGTCTACGTCCGATGAGCCCCCGAATGCCCGCCCCCGCACGGAACCGGGTCCGCAGGGGACTCGCAGCCGCCGCCCTAGGCGTCCTCCTCGCGCTCGCCCCCGGCCCGGCGCGCGCCTGCCCGAGATGCTTCGAGTCCTCGGACTCCGGGGTCCTGCGTGCGTATTACGGGACCGCAGTGCTGCTCTCCGCCCTGCCCCTGGGGATCATGGGCATGCTGCTCTATGCGATCCGCAGGACGACCCGCAGGAGGGGACGCGCGGGCGCGCGTCCCCCGGAAGACGAATCCGCCCGCATTCCCGGATGATCCCGCCGACCTGCGGGATGAGCTCCCGGCTGTCGTATCATTGGCGGCCCGGAGGAGGCGTGAGGACATGGGGGAGGCCAACACCGCCGCGGCGCAGGACAAGCGCTGGGAGCGGTTCGTCGAGAAGATCCGCTCGGGGCGCCCTCGCCCCTTCGACGAGCACTGGGCTTCCTTCCAGGAGATCTACGCGCGACGCCGGCAAGAAGACGGGCCGCCCCGGGTCTGGAGGCCCGAGCCGGAACGGATCGCGGGGTCCAACCTCGGCCGCCTCATGACCGCGCGGGGGTTTCGCGACTACCGCGAGCTGCACGCCTGGTCCGTCCGGCAGCGGGAGGAGTTCTGGGCCGAGGTGATCGAGCGCCTGGGGATCGTCCTGGCCCGACGGCCGCAACGCATCCTCGATCCGTCGCGAGGCGTGGAGGACCCCCGCTGGCTGCCCGGAGCCACGATGTCCTGCGTGGAGAGCTGCTTCCGGGCGGAGCCCGGAAGGCCGGCCGTCGTCGCGGGAGGGGAGGATCGGGGCGCCCTCACGGCGACGACCTATGGGGAGCTCGAGGCGCTCGTCAACCGGGTCGCGAACGGCCTCATGGAGCGCGGCTTCTCCAGGGGGGACGCGGTCGCCCTCTACATGCCGATGACGGTCGAGTGCGTCGCCGCCTATCTCGGCATCGTGCGCGCCGGCTGCCGGGTCGTCTCGATCGCCGACAGCTTCTCGCCCGCGGAGCTCGACCGGCGGTGCCGGATCGGCGGGGCGCGGGGCGTGATCACCGTCGAGGCCTACCGGCGTTCCGGGCGCCCGATCCCGCTGTACGACAAGGTCCTCGAGGCCGGGACCCCGAGGACCGTGGTGATACCCGCCCGGCGCGTGAGCGATCGGGGCGGCGCGGCTCTCCGAAGGGGCGATCTGTGGTGGAGGGACTTCCTGTCCGGCAATCCGAGCCTCAATTCGATCCCCGACGACCCGTACCGGGTGACCAACATCCTCTTCTCCTCGGGCACGACCGCCGACCCGAAGGCCATCCCCTGGACGCACCTCACGCCCATCAAGTGCGCCATGGACGGCCACTATCATCAGGACATCCGCCCGGGGGACGTGGTCGCCTGGCCGACCAACATCGGCTGGATGATGGGCCCCTGGCTCATCTACGCGACCCTCATCAACGGGGCCACGATGGCCCTGTACGAGGGGGCCCCTACCGGATCCGGCTTCACGCACTTCGTCAGGCGGAGCGGGGTCACGGTGCTCGGCGTCGTTCCGTCGCTGGTGCGGGCCTGGCGGAGCGCGGGCGCCGTGGACGTGGGGGAGTGGTCCGGCGTGCGGGTCTTCTCCTCGACCGGCGAGCCATCCAACCGGGAGGACTACCTGTGGCTCATGAGCCTGAGCGGCTACCGCGCACCGATCATCGAGTACCTCGGGGGCACTGAGATCGGCGGCGGGCACATCACCGGCACCGTGGTGCAGCCGGCCTCGCCGGCGACCTTCAGCGCGCCAGCTCTCGGGATCGACTTCCTGATCCTGGACGAGGAGGGCCGGTCGGTCCCGGAGGGGGAATCGGGGGAGCTCTACCTGATCCCCCCCTCCGTCGGCCTGTCGCAGGCCCTGCTCAACGCCGACCACCACGAGGCCTATTACGCCGGCTGCCCGAGGGGCCCGAGAGGCGAGGTCCTCCGGCGGCACGGCGACCGGTTCGCGCGCCTGGCTGGAGGATTCTACAGGGCCCAGGGACGCTCGGACGACGCCATGAACCTGGGCGGGATCAAGGTCAGCTCGCTCGAGCTGGAGCGCGTCCTCGACGACCATCCGGCGGTCTACGAGAGCGCCGCCGTGGCGGTGCAGCCGGGAGGCGAGGGCGCCGAGAGGCTCGTGGTCTTTGCGGTCCCCAAGGGGGAGCCCGATCGGGACCGCCTGGCGGGAGAGCTGCAGGCGATGATCGCCTCGCGGCTCAACCCGCTGTACAAGATCGACGATCTCGTACTGGTGGGCGAGCTCCCCAGGACCGCCTCCAACAAGCTCATGCGGCGGGCGCTCCGCGCCGGCTACGCGGCCGGGAGGGACCGCGGCCGCTATTGACGCCCGGTCTCCTCGACCTCCCTCGCACGCGGCTCGACGCCGGCCGCTGGAGCGCGCATCCGCAGGAAGCGTCGCCTCAGGAGACGGGCCGGGCGGAGAGCACGTCGAGGACCCGCACCGTGCCGCGGCCGGCCAGCGTCTCCAGGGTGACGGAGGCGAAGGTACAGCGCACCACCTCGTCGACCTCGTCGAACAGGATGCGCAGCCGGCACGACAGCGATCGGTCGCAGCCTCCTCCCGAGGCGTCTGCGACCAAGCACTGTCCGGGCGGGCGCGGCGGCTGGAAGACGCTCACGACGTCGAGCACCGTGACCACCGAGGCCGCCTTCGCCAGTTGGTAGCCGCCCCGCAGGCCCCGCGTCCCCACTGCGTGCCCCGAGCGCACGAGCCTCTGGAAGACCTTCGCCAGCGGCCCCTCGGGGATCCGGTACTTGCGGGCCACCTGGGCGACGGTGACCTGAGCGCCGGCGGGGGCCGCCGCCATCTCGAGGGCGGCGTATAGCGCGTAGCGCGTGCTCTTGGTGAACATCATCGACGGGCGGATCTCCGCTCAAGGTGGGGCACCGAGATCCAGCTCGAGGCAGAGCCTCGGCGCGGGTCGGAACCCCTCGTGATGGAAGAAGTTCAGCAGGCCGAGTTCCTCCCAGCCGACCTCGGTGCGAAGTCGTGCTACGCCGAGGGCCGACAGGTTCATGCGGAGCTGGCGCAGGAGCGCCGCCCCGACCCCCCGCCCCCGGAAGTCGGGGTCCACGTCGATGGTGTCGAGCACGGTGACCGGCTCGAGGACGCCGAACTCCCCGTAGTAGACCCGCGCGAGGAGAAAGCCGCAGAAACAGCCGTCGGCCTCGGCGGCCAGCGACGCCCTGATGCCGGTCTCCTTCAGGGTTTCGCGCAGCTTGAGCCTCAGGTAGTCCTCCCTTCTGCGGCCGACGCATCGGGCGTCGACGGCGGTGACCGCCTCCAGGTCCTCCGGCCTCAGATCGCGCACCACAACCCCATCGTTCCGCTCGCCCATATCCTCCATTGATCCTCTCCCCCGCTCACCGCGGCCGAGATGCCTGCCGCGCGTCGATCATGCCTCGGCTCCGGCCGCCAGCGAGACTCCCTTCCGCGCCAGGGCGCGCGCGCGGAACGCTCCCCACAGTGCCGCCCCCAGGGCCCCGGCGAGGACGGAGTGCTCGTGGCCCCGGAACGCGAGTGGGAGGTTCTGGGAGCGCGCCCCGTCCCGGAGAGCCGACAGCAGTCCGACATCGGCCGCCAGCCCACCCGTGACCAGGACGACGCCCGACGCGCCGATGGAGGTCAGGAGCCGCAGGAACCGTCCGGCCATCGACTGATGGATCCCCCGAATGATGTTGGCGGCCGCGATGCCGCGGGACACCATGTTGATCACGTCCGTCTCCGCCAGGACGGCGCAGATGGAGGAGCAGGTCTCCGGCCGGTCCGCCTCGAGCGACAGCGGGCCGATCTCCTCCATGGTGATCCCCAGGTAGCGGCAGATACTCTCCAGGAACTGCCCGGATCCGGACGCGCACTGGCTGGTCATCCGGTAGCGGAGCACCCTGGCCCGACCGTCGCTCAGGACGGCGCGCGCGTGCAGGGCGCCGACGTCGAGCACCGCGCGCGCCTCCGGATCGAGGAACAACCCGCCGCGCGCGTGCGTGGTCATGCCGTAGAAGTGTCCGGTCCGGAACTCGATCACGTCCCCCTCGCCCGTCGTGGCGACGTAGGCCAGCTCGTCGCGGCTCACCTCAGCCTCGTTGAGGCAGGACTCGAACAGGCCCACCGTGACCTTGCGGGGATCCCTGCGCCGGATCCGCTCGCCGCGCCCGGCGAGCATCCGGGCAGTGCCTCCGCCGGCCGCCTCGACCACGGCCACCTTGGCCGCCGAGGAGCCGATGTCGATGCCCGCGGTGACGAGCGAGCCGGGAGCCCGTGCGCCGGTCATGCCGCGTTCCCCGAGGCCCTCGAAGCCGCGCCTCGCCCCCCCGCCCCGGCGCCCGCGCGCCGCAGCTCCCGGAGCGCGAACAGGGCCGCCCCCAGAGCGCCCGTGTAGATCGAGTCGGGAGAGATGTTCATGGTGAGATCGCCGTAGTTCTCGCGGACCAGCCTCCGTAGCGCCGAGACTGCGGCCGGGTTCTTCGCCACGCCGCCGGTGAACGTGAACTGGTCGGCGACCCCGCCGGAGCGGGCCAGCAGCGACATGGCCCGCAGGATGATGGCGCGGTGCAGCCCGGCGAGGATGTCCTCGCGCCTCTCCCCCAGGGCGAGGTGCTCGCGCAGCTCGGCGCCGGCGAACACGGTGCAGGTGGAGTTGATCCGCACGGGGCTTCTCGACGTGCAGGCCATCGGGCCGAGCTCGTGTACCCCCATGTTCATCTCGTCAGCGATGTAGCCGAGATAGCGTCCGCAGCCGGCGGCACAGCGGTCGTTCATCTGGAACGAGGTCACGATCCCCTGCTCGTCCACCTGGATCGCCGTGGTGTCCTGTCCGCCGATGTCGAGGACGGTCCGCGTGCCGGGGAACAGGAAGTGCGCCCCGAGTCCGTGGCAAAGGATCTCGGAGCGGATCCGCTCCTTCGGAAACGGCAGCGTCTGCCGTCCGTACCCGGTGCCCACGCTCCGGAGGATCGCCAGGGGAACAGCGGCGGCGCGCTCCACCGCGGCGGCGAGCGCCCCGTCCCCGGACGACATCTCCCCCACGCAGGCGCGGGCATGGAGGCGGAAGTCCTCCTCGCTGGACGGCGCGTTCTCGACCTCGAGGACCGCCTTGTCGAACAGACCCACGAGCCGGTCGAAGAGGACACCCTCGTGGCGGGCGATCCCCTCGGCGAGGTGCAGATACCGGCTGCCCGCGAGATCGCGGAAGAAATCGCTCCTGCGGCGGGCGCCGGCCGCGTACAGGCCGGCGGCCTCCGACTCCATCCGATCGAGGATCCGGTCAACCGCGCCGCCCAGCGGGCCCGGCTCCCCCTCCCGCCCCAGCCAGGCCAGGATTCGGTCGCGAAGAGATCGCAGCTGGGCCACGTACTGTCGACCCCGCAGGCGGCGGCCAAGCTCAGCCAGACCATCCTCGCGGTGCTCGGCGCGGACGCCGGCGGCGTCCAGCTCGGCCGCGACCAGGCTGAAACGCGCGTCGGTGAGCGCCTCGTGGAGCGCCACCTGGCAGGCCACCCGATAGTTACTCCGGCTGTTGGTGATCCCGCGGCCGAGCACCCGTCCGTCTGTGGCCATGACGATCGCCTTGGTAGTGGTGGAGCCGAGGTCGATCCCGGTGCAGCAGTTCATGCTCCCCCTCCCGCGCGCTTCTGCTCGATCATCTGGAAGTAGGACTCCAAGCGGTTCTTGATGTTGGCCGGCGAGAAGTAGCGGGGATCCACGAGGTCGCTCTCGATGAACCCGGCCGGGCGACCGGTGCGCTTTTCCACCTCGCGCAGGATCATCAGCTGGCCGGCGCTGAAGGAGTTACAGCTCTTGATCGAATGGACCAGAAGTCCATCGGCCCCGTAGTTGAGGACGTAGCGGCTCAGCATCCGGACGCGGCTCGGGAGGGAGAGGTTGGTATAGCAGCCGAGGCAGTAGTCGGCCAGGGTCTCCAGCGGGCGCGCCGGGTCGTGGCGGAAACCTTCGTCGTAGACGCCGCCGACCTTGGTGTAGCTGGAGGCCACCACGACCGCCCCCTCGTCGGCGAACATCTTCCAGAACGCCCGGAAGCTGGTCCAATTGGGCGGACCCTCGACGACGACGCGGAACCGCTCGCGCTCCACCACGCCCTCCGGGGTCACCGGGCCGAGCCCCCGGTCGAGCCTCTCCGTCACCTCGGTGCGCAGGTCGCGGTAATAATCGACGGCCTCCTGCAGGCCGCGGAAGGCGGTGAATATCGGGCCGATATAATAGACGCCCCCGAAGTAGGCGTCGATCGGGGACGGCCTGTGCTTCGCCGACTCGAGCACCCAGACCAGATCCTCCTCCGCCCGCGCCGAGAGAGCGAGCATCTCCCTCAGCCGATCCTCGTCGTACCGCCGTCCGGAGATCCTCTCCAGGGCGGGGATGACCGACCCCCGGAGCTGGTCTACGATGTAGCGGCGCATCGAGTCGGTGATGACGCCGTCCCCCTGGTAGGGGACGTGCAGCATGACGACGGGACAGCCATATTCCTGCTTGAGGATCTCGAACCACTTCATGAACGTGAAGCAGCCGGTGTACGAGAGGAGCAGTAGGTCGGGATCCGGCAGGCGCTCGCCGGTGGGGCCGATGTTGCCCGACTTCATCATCCCCAGATCGCACTTCACGTAGCTGCAGACGTCCTCCGAGTGCCCCAGCTTCTCCGCGGCGGCGATGTACTCCCGAGACCGGCCGCGCATCCCCGACTGCAGCGCGTTGATCTCCGGCAGCACCGGGAGCAGGTCGAAGCAGCGGAGCAGCTCCGTGAGGTTGCCGGGGACGAAGGTGTAGACGGTCTTTTCCCCGGTCTGGGGCGCCCGCGCGAGCCGGTCGAAATGATCGGCGATCATCCGTTTCTGGCGCAGCTGGCTCCGGTCCTTCAGGGCGTCGCGCCCGCTCCCTCGCAAGCGCGTTGCGGCTCCCGCCATGGTGCGATCCTCCCGGTGATGCGTCCTCATGCCGGCCGGGGACCGGGCTCGGCGTCGTCCTGCCCCCCGCTCCACAGCCGGATAGAATCCGCGAAGGTGCCCGCCTGCTCGCGGATCACCTGGAACTGGCCGGTGTTCTCGGAATACTTGAAGGCCGTGTACGGGATGCCCGCCCGCTCCGCCGCCCGCATGGCCATCGGCTGGTCGAGCAGCGCCGGGTCGCAGAAGCTGGGCGCGCAGAACAGCACCCCTTCGGCTCCGCTCTCCTCAACCCGCCGCAGCAGGTCACTCCCTTTCTCCTTGTCGCCGGCGAAGCGCGTCGGGCTGCCGACCGCGTCTACCAGGAAGGCCCGGACCAGGTTCTCAAGGGGGTCGCCGTCGGCCTGGATGTCGCCGCGGATGAAGCGGTGCACCTGGACGAAGTCGTCGTCCACGACGTAGCACCCCGATCGCTCCAGCGTCCGGATCAGCGCGAGCGGCGGCTGCTCGCAGAACGCCCCGGTCAGCAGGACCCGCACCTGATCCATCGGGCGGCGCGAGGAATCCTTCCGGACCGCCCCCATGTAGTGACGGAGCATCTCGGAGAACTCCTCCACCGGCAGGACCAAGCCGGCCCTCAGGAGAAGGTAGAGCTCAGAGGTTGGGACCCTCCACGGAGCCTCCCGCCGCAGGGCGTACAGATCCCGGACCAGGCGCCGGTTCTCGTTGTAGGTCCGGATCGACGCACCGAGCCGGTCCGAGTCGTACGGTCGCGCCCCCCGCTCGGCGAGCTCGCGGGACAGCTCCTCCAACTCCTTCCGGTAGAAACGGCCCCCGACCTCGGGATCGAAGTTCTGAGGCACGTCGAGGTAGCGCGCCAGCCGCTCGGGGAACTGGAGCTTCCACATCCCTGACAGGTTGCGGATGACGTCGCAGATCGCGGGGAAGATCATCCCGTCCAGGCAACCGAGGCTGCCGTTGAGGCCCAGCTCGATGGTGCTCCTGGGAATGTGGCAGATGTAGGATTGGTAGTAGGCGTCTCCACGGATGATCTCGACGCCGTCCCCCCCGCCCATGATCCCGACCGGCAGCGTCCCCTGCGCGTGGAGCAGCTCGCGCGGCACGTAGATCGGCATGAAGCCGATCGCCAGTCCACCCGTGCGCTCCTTCCAGCGGCGCACCGAGCCGAGGGTGTGGTCGCGGTACAGCGCCTCCGCCCTGCGGGTCGGGTCCGGAACTCGCTCCGGGGTCATGCGTCCTTCCAGACCGGCGGTCGCTTGTCGAGGAACGCGCGCAGGCCCTCGACGGCGTCGTCCGTCGACATCAGATCCTCGAGGTACAGCCGCTCCACCTCGGCCAGCTCGTGGCGGAACCGCTCCTCGAATCCCCGGCGCACCGCCCGCACCGCCAGCCTCAGGCTGGAAGCCGAGCGCGGCAGGAGGTGGGCACGGGCGTAGTCCAGGGCCGCCGCCGAGGGGTCGTCGGCGAGGGCGTCGACCAGCCCGATCCGGAATGCCTCCTCGGCGCCGATCGAGCGGCCGCTCAGACAGAGGTCCTCCGCGCTCCCGCGCCCGACGCGCTCCGCCAGGATCACCGAGGCCACGGGCGGGAGCACCCCGAGGACGATCTCCGGCTGCCCGAGCCGCGCTCCAGGCGACGCGAATACCCGATTGCAGAAGCTGACCAGCTCCAGCGCACCCCCGAGGCACTGGCCGCGCACCGCCGCCAACGTCGGGATCGACGCATCCAGGATGCGGTGGAACAGATCGTGAAACGAGCGGATCATGTCCCGGAAGGCGCCCGGGAGGTGCTCCTGGACGCTGGCGCCGTAAGAGAAGTGCGGGCCCTTCCCCTCGATCAGGATCGCCTTCAGTCCCCTGGACTCGCGGGCCCGCACGAAGAGCCCCACCAGCGCCTCCGTCTTGCGCATGTCCAGGATGTTCGCCTTCGGCGTATCGAGGAGGACGCGCCACATCGCGCCGTCCTCAAGCCGCTCCACCCGGATCGGATCGCTCTCACTCGACTGTGCCCCCGCATCGCTCATCGCGCCTCCTCGAGGTCCAGCTCCAGCTGGACGAAACTCCCCCCCACGAATCCGTTCGCGCGGAAGAAGGAGAGCACCGGAACGTCGTTGCGCCGCACCATCGTCCGAACCCGTCGCACCCCCGCATCACGGAACCGGCGGCAGGCTTCGGCGAGGAGCCGCGTGGCGACCCCGCCCCGCAGGTACTGCGGGTCGACACCGATGGCGTGCACCCAACCGCAGGCGTCGGAGCCGAACTCGAACGCTCGGACCTCCCCAATCAGGTAGCCGATCAGCCCCTGCGGGCCGTCCGCTGCGAGCCCGACGCGCACCGGGTCGCGCCCGGCGGCCCGCAGGACGTTGCCGAGAGTCCGCTCCCAGTAATCCGGCTTCGACGCGCCGGTGTGCAGCGCGTCGATGCGGATCAGCTCCCCGCGGTCCCCCTCCCGCAGGTCGCGGACCCGGACTCCGGTTCCGTCGCCGCCCGGCGTCATTTGCCCCGACCCTCCGGCCGGTGTGCCTTCTCGAGGATCTCCTCGACCAGCAGATCGTCCCACACCCGTCCCTCGGCGAGGCGGCGGCGCAGCAGCAGGAAGTCCGCCTCCCGGCAGCTCCTGGTCCCCTCGTGGAAGGCCCGGAACCCAGCGCGCCCTTCGGTCATCATGTTGAGCGCCAGCCAGGCGCGGTTCGTCTCCCGGTTACGGTCCCAATGTTGCAGCTTGTGCTTGCGCAGGCTCTCGATCGTTTTCGTGAGACAGCCGGGCATGGTCATCGCCAGGGCGCGGACGAACGACTCGACCTCCCGGTCGAGCAGCGACAGGTCGACTTCGCCCCTCTCCAGCGTCCTCCTGCCGGTTTCGAGATCCGCGCCCGTGCGCAGCTCGCCGTACACGATGCGGCCCGCCTCGTCGATCCAGCGATCTGTGACCACGAGCGGGTTCGGCACGAAGGCTCCGTCGGCTCTGAGAGCCGGGACGATGCGGGTCAGCATGCCGAGCCGGTAGGCCTTGTGCGCGCTCCAGTGCTCGCACAGCGTCCCGCTCTCCATCGCCGCCTCAATGCCGACGAACAGCGGCAGGAAATCGGTGCTCCCCCCGTCGGGGGCCGAGCCGTGGCGCGGCCCGGCCTGGCCGAACACCGCAAGGTCCTGGGCGATAGAGAAGTCGCAGGCCATGCCGATCTCCTGCCCGCCCCCGACGCGCATTCCGTTGACGCGGCAGATCACCGGCCTGTCGCAGTGCAGGATGGCGCTCACCATGTCATTGAAGAGGCGCATGTACTGACGGTACTCCTCCGGACGGCCGGCATAGTACTCAGCGTACTCCGCCGTGTTGCCGCCGGTGCAGAACGCCCTGTGGCCGGACCCCGTGAAGACGACCGCGACACAGGCGCGGTCGTTGGATGCGCGCCGCATCGCCAGGATGACGCCTTTGACCATCTCGGTCGTATACGAGTTGTATTGTTTCGGGTTGTCGAGAGTGATCCGGACTGTGTGCAGGCCCTCGACCAGGCGGCCTCCGGGGCCGCGCAGAGGCATCTCCTCGTAACGAATACCGGGCGAGTCGAGCTTCGGGACCAGATCGTGATTCTTGAGTTGCATGGCTCACGGCTCCGGAATGAGGACGACGCGGCGGGAGATCCTTCGCGCGCGGATTTCCGCAAACGTCGCGTTGATGGAGGTGAGAGGTCGCTCCTCGACGAAGGGATCGATCGCCACCTTCCCCGACAGCACCAGCTCGACAACGGCGGGGTAGTGCTCCGGGAGGCATGCCCAGTTCCCTTGCGCCGTCGCGTCGAGCGCCATCAGATTGGAGAGCCGGATCTCCACCTTCCGCGGGCTGTACCCCACGACCGACAGGTGACCTCCCGGTCCGAGCAGGCCGAAGGCGGTCGCCTGCCCCTGCGGAGTGCCGGAGGTCTCGAAGACCCTCTGCCGCCAGGACGGCGTGCCGCGCTCGTCGGCGAAAGAGCGCACCCTCGCCCGCAGCGCTCTGAAATCGGTCCTGTCGGCGTTGAGCGTCAGGTCGGCGCCGTGCCGGGACAGCAGCTCCAGGCGACCGTCGTCGACGTCGATCGCTACGACCGCCGACCCGAGCGCCGCCGCGATCTGAACGCCGAATCCTCCCACCCCGCCCACGCCGACGAAGATCGCCAGATCCCCTCGCCCCAGACCGCTGCGGTGGATCGCCTGGAAGGGGGTGGATACGGCATCGGCGACCACCGACAGGGAGGCCAAGCCCAGCCCGCGCGGATTGGCGCCGGCGTCGCTCAAGTCGGGGACCGGGCAGAGCCCCCTGGCGGGAACGCGCAGGTGGCTAGCGAACCCGCCGTGGACATCGCTTCCGGGGAACACCTGTCCGGCGCAGATCGACCCGCGCCCGGCGAGGCAGGCCGCACACTCGCCGCACGGGATCACTGCGGGGACCACGACCTGCCTGTTCTCCCACTCCCGGGCGCCCTCGCCCGCCAGCACCACCGTACCGGCGACCTCGTGGCCCAACGTCAGGGGGAGCGGACGTCGCGTGGGGATTCCCTCGTAGAAGAAGCCGAGGTCCGTGTGGCAGACCCCGCACCCGGCCACCTGCACCAAGACCTCGCCCGGGCCGGGGACCTCGTCTCGCTCCTCCCGAACCATCGGGTCTCCTGGACTTCGAGCCACCCAAGCACTCACTCGCATCGTTGTGCCTCGCCTCGCCTCAGCATCCCCATGCAGCTCATTGCAGGCGTCGAAACAGATAATAGGATATCTAATATCTAATATATCTTCTTTATTGTCAAGACCGATGGACCCCGTCCGGACCCGATGCGGGGATTTACCCCCTATCGCCCTTCTGCTCCCCCGGCCTCGCGGACTCGGATGCGCGACGGGCGGCTCAGCAGCCCTGGCGGGTTACAACTTCGCTCGGGCGAACCCTCACCTCGCCTGAGTGCGCACCCGCCGCTGAGCGGAGAAAAGTAAGGCTCCTCTCGAAAGTCCGTGATGACGTGAGGTCGGAGTTGACAAGACGAAGCCCCTGACTCATTCCTGGGCCTTTCTTCCTTCACCAAGAGAGGAGGGCCCATGGACACGAGTCAGGAGCCGCCCCAGGATCTCGCTTTCTACCTGGGACTGCAAGGGCTTGCGGTGGCAGCGGTGGAGGTGGTCGCGGCGCCCCTTTGGGGCCAGCCGGGCCGGCGCATCAAGGTGGTCCATCTCCGTCGTCGCTCGGGCTGCATCACTGCCCCGCGTGCGGCAAGGGGCACCGGCAGGGGTTGTTCGAGGAGTCCGAGCCGATCCGCTTCCGCGACTGCTCGATCGGGGACTTGGAGACCTACCTCGAGGTTCGGGCCATGCGGGTGGGCTGCTGCGGGGGGACCCGGGTCGAGCGGCTGCCCTTCGCCATGGAAGGCTTCCGCATGACCCGCCGCTTCTTCGCGCGCGTGGCGGCCCTGTGCACCCAGCTGCCGATCCAGACCGTGGCCGGGATGGCCGCCCTCTCGTGGGACACGGCGGCCCGGGTCGACAGGCGGGCCATCGAGTTGGCTCTCGGGGAGCAACCCTGGGTGTCATCGATCATGAAGAAAAAGTCCCCTTTGTGATCACCAATATTCCCCCCTCTCCCCTCGATAAGGAGAGGAGGGACAGCCTATGGACAAGAGCATCAGATTGGCGCAAGGCGCGGCCCATCAGCCACAAGCGGGGGGCGCACCGATGCTGGGTCAGGACCAGTTGTCACCTCTCGCCCTATAGTGATCCATCGATTTCAGGCAAGGGGATCCAGGTGATTTCACGCGAAGGGGATCCACCGATTTCACGCGATAGGGATCCAAGCGATTTCGCGCGATGGGGATCCGGGTGATTTCACTCGACCGGGATCCAGCCTGGCGGTTGCCGTGCCTTCCCCTGATGGGGTATCCCTCCGGTTTTCGTGGAGGGAACACCCCGTGGCCGGAAGGAGGAAGGACGTGCTGGACATCCGTGAGTTGATCCGACGCTTGCAGTTGGGCGAGACCACCCGCCAGGTGGCTCAGGACCTGGGGGTGGGCCGCCGGACGGTGATGAAGTACCACGCCTGGGCGGAACGGGAAGGGCTGATGTCGGGGCCGTTGCCGAGCCCGGGGGAGCTGCAGACACGACTGAAGGCCACTCTGCCGGTGAGCGCGCCGCCGCGCGGGGTGTCGAAGGTGGAGCCGTACCGGGAGAAGGTGGTGGCGCTGCGGCAGCAGCGGGTCGAGGCCCGGGCGATCTACGGCATCCTCAAGGACGAGAACGGGTTCGAGGGCAGCTACCCGTCGGTGTGGCGGTTCGTGCGGGCCCTCGAGTCCAGGACTCCAGAGGCCTGTGTCCGGGTCGAGACCGCGCCCGGCGAAGAGGCCCAGGTCGATTTCGGCACGGCCGGGCTGATGTTGGACCCCCGGGACCGGACCCTGCGCCGGGCCTGGGCGTTCGTCATGACCCTGTCCTTCAGCCGCCACCAGTACCTCGAGTTCGTCTTCGACCAGGAGGTGGGGACCTGGCTCCGGTGCCACCGCAACGCGTTCGAGTGGCTCGGCGGGGTGCCGCAGCGCGTCGTCCTCGACAACCTGAAGGCGGCGATCATCAAGGCGACTGCCTACGACCCCGGTGGTGCAGCGTGCGTATTCCGGTGATGGTGAACGCTTGTTCCGGAGGATGGTGAACACCTGTTC
>JBHIBC010000005.1:0-72517 GCA_046758905.1 Acidobacteriota bacterium
AGGAGTTCCGTCTGCGGGCCGGGCGTGAGCGTCCAGGCCGGCCGCCGACGCCGCTGAGACTGGCAGGACCCGCTCCGGTGCCAACGGCGGCGCACTAACCGGCTGTCGTTAAAGAGGATCTCTGATGGAGTCTCAGCGGGCATCTCAGCTGGAGAGGTGAGACTCATCAGGTCGCGGCGGCCCGGGGCGTCCGGGGCGGTGCGGGCCGGCGCGCCGTCAGAGGACGAGCGGGTAGACCTTCCGATGGACATGCGCCCGGTCCACCGAGGCCCGGCCGTCGTCGCTCCAGTGGGCCAGAGCCACGAACTGCTCCTCCACGAAGCAGCGTCTCAGCAGCGATGCCAGATCGTCGATCGAGCGGACCGGCCTCCGCCGCGGCCTGCCGGCCAGGGCGTCCTGTCCTGGGATAATCGACCGCAGGGTCGGGGTGTCGGCGAACAGCTCGGCCTCGAAGCCGGGCATCGACCGTCGGGCCTCGCCCGACATCCCGGCGAAGACCAGCCGGTCCTTCCGGCCGTGCACGCTCTCGAGAGTCAGGCGCAGGCCGGTGTGCAGCGCGAAGTCGTCCAGCGCGTCCGGCCGGGGATCGGGAGGGCGGACGCCGGGCGTCACCCTCACGCGCAGCAGCCTATCCCCCCGCCGCACCACGAGATCGATCTCCCGATCGGGGACGAGGTCGAGGACGGCGCCGAGCGCCTCGAAATTGTCCCGGACCGGGCGCGGGCCCACGCTCACGATGAGATCGCCGGGGGCGAACCCGGCGCCGTCGGAGGGACCCCCGGGAACGATGCTCCGTATTCGCGCTCCCGCCGACCCGTCCCAGCGGCGGCCCGTGCTCGTGGCCAGCAGCGGGTCCTCCAGGACCAGGCCGATCCAGGGCCAGGCCGGCGCCGGGCTCTCGAGCATCCTCCGGAGCGAGCGGCGCACGTGATCGGACGGGATGAACAGGCCGGAGGAGCGCCGCGTCGCGCCGTCGGCGTAGTGGACCTGAAGGCCCGGAATGCCCACGAGGCGCCCCCCGGCGTCGAGGACCACCCCTCCCGAGTTCCCGGGGCCGAGCAGGCCCTCCACCTCGCACCAGAACTCCAGCGGCCGGGCGCCGACCCGAACCCGCCGGTGCGCGCCGACGCGCGCCCAGGACACCTGCAGTCCCCGGTCGCCGCGGTTCCCCACGACGTAGACCCGCTCGCCGGAGGGGGGAAGACCGGCATCGGAGATCGCCACCGGCCGCGCCGACACCCCTTCGGCGCGGAGCAGCGCCAGATCGGACGCCCGGTCGGTGGAGACGACCACCGCCTCGATATCGCGGCCCGAGGCCAGCCCGACCCGCACCTCCGCGCTGCCCTCCACCACGTGCGCGTTCGTCAGGATCAGCCCGTCCTCTGTGACCACGACGCCCGAGCCGGCGCCCCGGCCCCGGATCTCCTCCCAGTGGAAGCGCCCCCCACGGAACACCGGCATCTTCCGGAACTCGCGAACCCCGACGCTGACGACACCCTGCATCGCGTAGAGGACCGGCGGCGGCAGCACGTCGATGCGGGCCGGCTCGGCGGCGGGCAGAGGGCCGGCGGGCAGGCAGAGCCCGGCCGATGCCGCCAGGACCAGGAGGCGCCCGGCGGCGGCGTGCACTGCGCTCGTCCTGACGCCGCGCTGTGCACCGGGAGCCGCTGTGACCGGGCGGGATGCCGTCATTGCTGCGCACCGTCGTGGGGCATTTTCCCAATATAATTCTGGGCATCCGGGAAAGCCCGTCGTCGAGGGGGCGATCCCGGGTGGAGGGGACCGCGTGCGAGACGGCCCGCGCTCGATGACGATTCTGCTGCTCGCGGCGGCGGCGATGAGCGCTTCCGCGTCCGCGGGCGGGTGGGCGGGGCCGGGGGCGACCTTCCCCCCGAAGCCGGGTCCATCCGACGCTCACGGGGACCGGACAGGGCGTCGGGGCGTCGACGGGGGCGCCGACGCCGTCATCGATCGCGTCATCGAGTTCCTGGCGTGGGCCCATCCGCCGGAGTCCGGGTGCGGGCCGCCGGCGGACGTCGAGCTCGTCCGGCGGTGGCCGGGCCGGATCTGGATCCGCTACGAGATCGTCTGCGGGGCGGCCCGCCGGCTCGAGGCGGTGCTGGAGGTCCGGGAGAGCGGTGGGATCCGCCAGATCCACGGCGGCTTCGAGGCCCGCGCCGGGGCGATCGAGGAGCTGTTGCGGGAGGCGGTAACGGGCGCGGGGCCGGAGGCCGGCCCGGCGGGCTCAGGAGACGCCTCGGGCGGGATCCGCCCGCCTGCCGGCGACGAGGCGGGCGGGATCGACCCCTCCCGCGGCCGCTTCGTCGCTCCCTCCGCGGTGATCCGGACGAGCCCCGTCCCCATGCCCGATCGGGCGGCGCGCTCGCGACCGATCGGGCCGGTGCGCGTCGAGCTTTTGGTCGACGTCTCGGCGGACGGCGTCCCGGGCCGCGTCCGGCCGCTGCGCGGCCCCGACCCCGATCTCGACATGCGCCGCACCGCCGGCGTTGCGGTCCTGGGATGGCGCTTCCGGCCGGCGCGGCTCGCGGGCCGGCCGGTGCGCTCGTTCGTCCCCGTCGAGGTCGTGTTCGAGGGGCTGCCCGCAGGCTCCGAGGGCTGGGCCCACCGCGCGCTGTTCATCGTCGACGCCGTCGCCTCCCGCGACCGCGCGGGGGTGGAGGAGATCCGCGCTCGCCTCCGGGCGGGGACGTCGTTCGAGGCGCTGGCGGCGGCGTCGGGGGCGGGCGTCTCGTCGCGGCCCTTCGCCGCGCTCGAAGGCGGGCTCGTCCCCGCGGCGCGGATGCCGTATCCCGTTCGCCGGGCGCTGCACGAGGCGCCGGTCGGCGGTCTGGTCGGGCCGGTCGAGGCGGAGGGGCTGCATTACCTCATGAGAAAGCGCGGCGAGGTCTACTACGCGATCCGCTCCGCCCTGGGGGACGAGGTGTCGTACCAGATCCTGCACCGGCTGAATCCTCCGCCCGAGGCGATCCTGAAGCGCGCCATCGAGACGGACATCGGCGAGTTCCTGGTCGAGACCCGGCGGCGGGCGTTCGTGAACGAGGCTGCCCGGCTGATGGGCATCCGCCAGGCCCGGGTCGAGCGCGGCCGGCTGGTGATCCACACGGACGTCCTCGACCCGCGGGAGATCGACAGGCTGGCCGAGGTGGTGGACGCGACGGTGCGCGTGCACCAGCGCTTCTGGAACGGGCTGGTGTCGCTGCGCCGGTTCGAGGAGAGGGTCCTCGTCTACGCCTTCGCGCGCGCCCGGGACCACGACCGACTGCACCGGCTCTGGAAGGGCGGGCGGCTAGAGCCGGCCGCGGGCGGCGAGCGCGCCGCCCCGGCTTGGAGCCTCGCCGGCGAGTACATCCCCGCGTCGCGCATCCTGTCGATCCCGTGCGAGGAGATGCAGGGGCACCTGCCGGTGCCGATCGTCATCCACGAGTCGCTCCACATGCTCGATTACGAGAGCGTCTATCCGGCGGGGGCGAGCCCGTCGCAGTGGTTCGAGGAGGGGCTCGCGACCTACTTCAGCTTCTCGCGGGTCGACGGCCGGCTCGCCATCCGGCCCGGCGAGATCCGCCGCAGCGCCCCGATCGTGTCGGGGGAGACCCGGCTGCAGTTCGACCCCCGGGTCCGGCTGCGGGAGTACCTGCGCCGCGTCGAGGAGGAGGGGCCGGTGCCGCTGCGGGACCTGCTGCGCGCCCGCTCCGGCGAGGCGCTGTGGGCGGGCGGGCAGGCGGCCAAGGCCTACGGGGCCTCGTGGACCCTGGTGCACTTCCTGCTGCACGGCGACCGGCAGCGCCGCCGCGGGGCGTTCCGCGATTACGCGCGCCTGGGGGGGCGGCGGGGGGGGGGCGCGGCCGGGGGGGGCCGCTGGCGTTCGAGCGACTGCTAGGTCCGGACCTCGCCGCGCTCGAGGCGGCGTGGCACGACTACGAGAGGCGGCTCTGACGGCTCAGGGGATCCGCTCCAGCTCCTGGTCGATGATCTCGGCGAATGAATCGACCCCCTTGGCGCCGACCATCATGATGCCGTTGATGAAGAACGTCGGTGTGCCGGTGACCCCGTAACGCTGCCCGTCCTCGAGGTCCTTCCGGACCTCCTCGGCGTAGCGGCCCGAGTCGAGGCACTCCCTGAAGGCGTCCGCGTCGAGCCCGATGGAGGCGGCGGTCTCGACCAGCTGCTCCGTGGCCAGCTTGCTCTGATCGGCGAAGATCGCCTTGTGCATCTGCCAGAACTTCCCCTGCTCGTCCGCGCACTCCGCCGCCTCCGCGGCGGTCTGGGCGTTCTTGTGGAAGCTCAGGGGGTAGTCCCGGTAGACCAGGCGCACCTTGTCGCCGTACATCGACAGGACCTGCTCGACCGTGGCCTCGGCCCGCTTGCAGTACGGGCACTGGTAGTCCGAGAACTCGACGATGACGATCGGCGCTCCCTCCGGGCCGCGCGCGGCGTCGTCGTCCAGGGCGACGCGGGTCCGCGGGGGCTCCAGGGAGACGCGGACCCCGTACTTCGCGCGCAGGTCCCGCAGGAAGGCGCGCTGCCGGTCGGAGAGCTTCTGCGAGCGCAGCACCGAGACGATCGTCTGCGTGACCTGCTCCTTGGTCTGGGCCCCGTAGCGGCTCCTGTTCTGGGCGTAGAAGGCGTCGATCTCCTCCTGGGTCGGGTCGGCGACCCTAGAGGTCACCTCCTGCTCCAGAAGCTGTTCGACCGCGATGTCCCTCGCCGCCGCCTCGAGCCTCAGGACGCGCTCGCTGATCATCGCGTCGAGCACCTGCCGGCGGATCCGGTACTCGTCCATCCGGACCTTGCTGAGCCGGGTGGCGGCACGCGCGTCGACCTCCTCGAGGCTGAAGACGTGCTCGCCGACGGTCGCGGCGACCGCGCCGGGGGCCTCGGCGGCCCGATCGGCGGAGGGCGCGGGGCCGACCTCGCCGGCGCTGCCGACGGACAGCCCGATGATGATCGCCGCCAGGGCCGCGGCGGCGCTCAGGAACAAGGTCTGCGCTGGTCGCCGTGTCATGAGAGCCCTCCTCGAGGCTCCGTCTTGGAGCGCGAGCCGCATCATCTTAGCAGTGCGGCGCCTCGGCCGTAAAGACCGCCCGGCCGCGGATCAGCCGCGGGTCGGCCCCGGCGCCCTGAACTCCATGTCGGCGTCCAGGGCGGCGGTGATGCGGGCCCGGGCCTCGTCCAGGTGGGCCCGGGTGACCGCGTCGAGCCCGGCGCCCTCCCGGCCCAGGACCGAGTCGATGCCCGAGCGGATCGCCGTCAGGTCGGCGCGCGCCAGCGTGCGGGCGTCGGCCGGGATGGTGGCCGGGCCCGCCTGCAGGAGGATCCCGATGAGGGTATCCAGGTGCTTGCGCTGCAGGTTGCGGCGGAAGGAGTTGATGTTGCTCCGGTCGGCCAGCTCCTGCCAGATCGCCCGCCGCATCCCCGAGAACATCTCGGCCATCGTGAAGGCCTCGGAGGCGCTCTCGTAGTGCGCCTCCAGATCGCTCAGGCGCGACAGGGTGATCGGGTGGTAGAGGCGGTCGATCGGCAGCGACTGGACCAGCAGCACCAGGTCGTGGATCGGCAGATCGTTGCGCGCGCGCGTCCAGAACACCCCCTCCGGGTCCGGCAGGCGCTCCACCGCGAGCTTGTTCAGCAGCGCCGGGGGAAGCCGGAACGCGTCCGGGGCGAAGATCTCCCGCGTCAGGAAGCGCAGCGCGGCGCGCTGCTCGGCCGCCGCGACCGGATCGTAGGGGACGCGGCCGTTCGGGTCGCCGATGTGATCGCGGTGGTGGCGGATCCCGCCGACGTACTTGGGGACGTTGAGCGCCGCCGGCAGGAGCTCGCCGAAGCCCTGCCCGAAGACCAGCAGCAGCTTCTGGTAGCGCGTCCCCGGCTCGCTGAACTTCTCGTCCATCACCGAGAACAGCTCGCGGGCGAGGCCGATGCGGTGCGTGTAGTACTCGAGGATCTCATCCCCGATGTCCCACATGCTCGAGTCCGGGTCCATGCCGCGCGGGCTCCCCGTGAAGGTGTCCTCGTCGGTCGCGTAGGCCAGCGTCGGGTCGGCGGCCCGGGAGGCGATCCTCTCGAGCTCCGGCCTCTCGCCCTGGATCGTCGCGGAGTCGATCGGCTTGTAGGCGTACTCGATCGCGAAGCGGTCGTAAGGACCGATGGTGGTCTGCCAGTACTGGCCCTGCGTCTGCCCCTCGAACGCGAGGTTGACCGGCGTGTAGTCCATGACCGATCCGGTCAGCCCGATCCGCTCGGTCATCTCCACGTCCTGGACCTCCGCGAGGGAGTGGATCTTGCTGGCCTTGAAGTTGTGGCGCAGCCCGAGCGTGTGCCCCACCTCGTGGAGGGTCACGTGGATGAGGAAGTCGTTGACGTAGTTCTCCTCCGTCTCCGGGTCCATCAGGCCCCGGGCCCGGAGGAGGCTCCAGCCGAGCGAGAGCTGGTGCCGCAGGCCGCGGGCGTAGTCGCAGTGCCCCAAGGCCGCGGGGGGCAGTCCGGGGCGCGCCCCCGCGCCGAGCATGGGGGGCGGGGCCTCCCCGAGGCCGGGGGTGCTGGCCAGAAGCGTCTCGGGGGAGAAGGGCCCGAGCAGCGCGGTCCATCCCTCGAGCCTCTTCAGGAGGGCCGCGGTGCCCGTGGACCCGGTCCCGGGCGGGAGCGGCCAGGCCAAAGGCGCCACCAGCTCGCCCGCCTCGCGGCGCACGTTGCGGATCATGTCGGCGCTGAAGCGGATGTCGGCGTCGTAGATCTGGCCGGTGTACGGGTCGATCCGCGAGGGCCCCTGGGCGAAGCCGGCGTGCGGGGCGACGATCCAGCGGATGGACGAGTAGCGCACGTCGGCGGGGTCCCAGTCCGGATCGTCCGGCGGGTCCTTGGCGACCACGGCGTTGCGGAACCCGATCGCCTCGAAGGCAGGGTTCCATCGCAGGATCCCCTGCCGGACCGCCTCGCGGTACGCGACCGGGATCGAGCGGTCCAGGTAGAACACGATCGGCTGCTTCGGCTCCGAGATCTCGGCCGAGGGGTCCGCCTTCTCCAGGTGCCAGCGCGTGACGTATCGAAGGTGCGGGTCCTCGGGGCGATCGCTGCTGTAGTCGCCGGCCATCGCCAGGAAATGGCCGACGCGGTCGTCCGCGAGGCGCGGCCGGTAGCCGGTGTCGGGCAGCTCCGAGATCGAATAGTAGAAGCGGAACAGGAGGCTCCTCGGGTCCGCGGCGTAGACCACCGGCCGCTTGACGTCGTTCGTCCTGAAGTGCAGCACCGTCTCGAGATCGACGTTGTGCGGGAAGGCCTTCACCCGCGCCACCGAGCTGCGCTCCCGGTCGAACTGGAAGGGCAGCTCGAACAGCGCCTTGAGGTAGGGGGACAGGCCCTCGAGGTCCCCCAGGAAGATCGACCCCAGATCGACGAGCACGCTCTTCCTGTCGGGGTGCGGCCGGCTCAGGATCTTCCCCTGCCCGACGACGGCGTCGGGGGCGGCGAGCGAGGCCGGCTCGCGCAGGGTCGACCCCTCGTCGGCGCGGAACATGGTGTTCCGGTGGATCAGCTGGACCCTCTTTCCCGCGCGGTGGAAGGAGACGACGTACTCCTGCAGCACGTCGGCCGGGTAGACGAACCCCTGGCCGAGTCCCGAGACCAGGGTCGGGTTCAGGAGGAACGGCTCGTCGAACTGGTCGGGGGAGATCTCCAGGAGGTACTTGCCCTCGTCCTCCTTGACGTAGACGTTGAACAGCCCCTTGTGGACCGTGGCGTCCTTGACCACCTTCTCGAAGGGCGGCTCCTTCGGCTTGTCCTTCCCCTTGCCGTCCTTGTCCTTCCCGGACTTGTCGTCGCCCTTGTCCTTGTCCTTTTTCCTGCGCTCGCGCTTTCCGCCCACCTGGCCGGTGAGGGGGTCGCCCGCGGCGGTCAGGGACTCCCATCCCCCGCCGGCGGCCCCGTCGGAGCGCACGGCCGGGGCGGCGGCCGCCGGGGCCGCTAGGAGGGCGCAGAGGGCCGCCGCCGCGGCGGCGGGACACAGGGACCAGAAGCGCGGGATGGATCCAGTCATCGTCTCCTCCTGACGGGAAGGGAACGCCCCCCGGGCAAGGACGTTCCGGCGGGGGGTCCGGCGGCGCGCGCACCCCTGCGAAAATGAGCACAACGTCCTACTTGAAATGGCCGGGCCGCGGTACAATACCACTCTCCCGCAAAAAATCCCAGTCAGGAGGCCAGTGCGCCCATGAAGTACCGTCAGCCCGGCTACAGGGACGGCGAATACAGGGAGGAGAGGGAACGCGAGCGCCAGGAGAGGCGCGGCCCGCGGGGCCCCCGCGGGCCCCGGGGCGCGCCGCGCGAGGCCACCCTCGTCCGGCGCTGCTTCCAGTGCGGCCACCAGGAGCCGGCCTCGCTCGGCGTCGAGCGGGGGACCCTGTGCCCCACCTGCAGCGCCCCCGCGCACTGCTGCCGCAACTGCGTCCACTTCGATCCGGGGGCCCGCTTCGAGTGCCGGGAGTCGATCCCGGCCCGGATTCCCTCCAAGACCGGGGCCAATGACTGCGCCTTCTTCCGCCCCGAGACGGTCCTCGACGCCACCGGGCGGCGCATCGTGACCCCGGGGCCCGACGAGGCCCGCGGCGGCAAGATCAGCGACGCCCGGGCCGCCTTCGACGCCCTGTTCAGGAAGAAGTAGCGGGCCGATCCCTAAGGGGCATGACATCCCGGCCCGCCGACGGCGCCGCGTCGGGGACGGCGGTCGGGGGCCCGGGGGCGGGCGTGCTACCATGGCCGCGGGCATGGACCTCGGACTCCAGGGCCAGGTCGTCCTCCTCGTCGGCGCCAGCCGCGGGATCGGTTTCGCGACGGCCAGGGCGTTCGCGGCCGAGGGGTGCCGGGTGTCGATGGTGGCGCGCGGCGCCGGACCGCTGCGGGAGGCGGCGCGCGAGGTCGGGGCCCGAGCCGAGGTCTTGACGATCGCCGCCGACGCCGCCCGCGAGGAGGACGCCGCCAGGGCGGTCCGGGTGACGCTCGACCGCTTCGCGCGCATCGACGTCCTGGTTAACCTGGTCGGCGGGTCGCACGGCGAGGCCGGGATCGCCGCCGGCGATGCCGACTGGGAGGCGGTCCTCGACGCCAACCTGCGCGCCGCCGTCCGGATGACCCGTCTGGTCGTCCCCGGGATGCGCGAGCGGAGGCGCGGCGCGATCATCAACGTGTCGTCGATCTTCGGGCGCGAGTGGGGCGGCGCCGCCTCGTACAACGCCGCGAAAGCGGCGCTGATCGCCTACACCAAGAGCTGCGCGCGGGAGCTGGCGCCGCACGGGGTTCGCGTGAACAGCATCGCCCCCGGCTCGGTCCTCTTCCCCGGGGGCTCCTGGGACCGCCGCCGCAAGGCCGACCCGAAGAGGATCGAGGCCTTCGTCGAGCGGGAGCTCCCGCTCGGCCGCTTCGGGAAGCCCGAGGAGGTCGCCGCCGCGATCGTGTTCGTGGCGTCGCCCGCGGCGTCGCTCGTCATCGGCGCCTGCCTGAACGTCGACGGCGGGCAGAGCCGGTCCCTCTTCTGAGACGCAGGGGACGCTCGCGCATGGCCAGCTTTCACCACCGCCTGCTCCGCGGCGCGGCGCCGGTCTGGCGCGCCGCGATCCGGCACCCGTTCCTGCTCCGGACGGCCGCTGGCACCATCTCCCGGAGGGCCTTCGCCCGCTGGATGCGCCAGGACTACCTCTACGTCCGCTCGCTCGTCCCGTTCCTCCACATGGTCGCCGCCGGCTCCCCGCCCGGGGATCGCCGCGCCTACGCCGAGGCGATCGTCATCCTGCACGAGGAGATCGACCTCTTCGAGAGGATGGCCCGGGCCCGGGGCATCCGGCTGGGGGCGGGCCGGCGGGCGGACGAGGCGGCCATGGAGCCGGCCTGTCGCGCCTACGTGTCGTTCGTGATGGCGGTCGGGCGCGACCGCCCGCACCCCGAGGCGGTCGCCGTCCTGTACGGGCTCGAGAGGATCTACCTCGACTCGTGGCGCGGGGTCCGTCGGCGCCTCGGGAGGCGCCGGAGCCCCTGGAGGCCGTTCATCGAGCGGTGGTCCGGCCCGGGGTACCGGGCCTGGGTCGGTTGGCTCGGCCGGGCGGTCGATCGGGCGGCCCGCGCCGCCTCGCCCGCGACGCGTGCGAGGATGGTGCGGCTCTTCCTCGACACGGCGCGCCACGAGGTCCGCTTCTGGGACATGGCGCTCAGCGGCGGGCCGCGGCGCCTCCGCTCTTAGGCCTCGGCCGGCGCTTCTCCGCCAGGACGGCGAAGGTCTCGAAGATCATCTGCAGGGCGAGGAAGAGGGTGGCGCCGGTCGGATCGAGCGACGGGGCGACCTCCACCAGGTCCATCGCGCGGATCGGGAGCTGCTGCACGAGGCCGCGCGTCAGATCGATCACCTGCCGGCTTGACAGGCCCCCGGGGCCCGGCGCGCCGGCCCCGGGCGCGCACGCCGGGTCGGCGACGTCGATGTCGATCGTCAGGTAGACGCTCCCGATCCCCTTCAGGCGGTCCCGGGCCCGTCCGACCACGGCCTCCACCCCGCTCCGATCGATCTCCCGCGCCGGGACGAACAGGATCCCCTTCTCCTTCATGAACGCCAGCTCCTCGACGTTGTAGGAGCGGGTCCCCAGGATCAGCAGGTGCTCCGGCTTCAGGCGGCCCCCGTCGAGCGCGCGGCGGGCGGCGCAGGCGCTCGACAGCCTCGAGCCGTCGTAGGTGTCGAACAGGTCGGGGTGGGCGTCCAGCAGGACCAGGCCGAAGCCCTCCGGGAAGTGCGTGGAGAAGCCGCGCACCAGCGGGATGGTGAGCGAGTGATCGCCGCCGATCGACAGCACGAAGGCGTCGCCGGCGAGCGCCGCCGCCCGGAGCGTCGCGGCCGCCGCGCGCTCGATGCGGGCGAAGTAGTCCAGCCGGGCGCGGTCACGGTCGCGGCCTCCCGCCCCGGGATCGGGCGGCGCGTCCCCCGCGTCGCGCACCCGCAGCAGCGAGCGGTCGACCACGTACCCCGTCTCGGAGATCGCCGGGGAGGAGGCGGAGATCTCGCGCAGCCGCGCGGGGGCCTCCGCCGAGCCGCCCCGCCAGCAGGCTCCCCCCTCGTACGGGAGCCCCGTGATCACGACATCGTAAGGCGGCGCGAGATCGGGATCGGCGAGGCCGCCCCAGAGGTGGCGTCGGATCATGCGGGAATTGTATCAGCGGGCGGGGGGTTACAATCCACGGATGATGGCCGCGCGAACGGTTTCGAGGGATGGCGCGTGAGGTCGGTCGTCTCGGCGTTCCTGACGATCGTACTGGTCGCCTCGGCCCTGCCGGGCTGCTCGAGGCGGGGCGGGGAGGCGGTGGCCGGCGACGCTCCCGGGCGGGACGAAGGCCCCGCCGCGCCGGTCACCTTCGCCGACCTCGACCGGATCCACCGCGAGCTGGCCTCCCACCGGGGCCACCCGGTGCTGCTCAATTTCTGGGCGACCTGGTGCGTCCCCTGCATCCGGGAGCTGCCGACCCTGGCGTCGCTGGCCCGCGAGTACGAGCCGGACGGGCCGGCGTTCGTCGGCGTCTCCTTCGACGCCTGGGTCACCGGCGCGGGGGAGGAGACCGAGCGGCTGGTCCGCGAGTACCTCGCCGCGGCGGGCGTGTCCTACCCCAACCTGATCTACTCGGGGGAGCAGGACCCCATCCTGTCCGGATACGACCTGCCGGGCTCCATCCCCTACTCGATCCTCTTCGATGCGGCGGGGCGCAGGGCCGCGGACTGGGACGGCGCCCTCGACGCCGCCTCGGTGCGCGAGGCGGTCGACTCGCTCCCCTGAGCGCTCGCCGCCGGCGCGCGGGCCGCGGCCCGATCAGTACGCGAGCAGCTCCCGGATCGCGGCGGCGATCCCCTCCACGCTCGGCAGCACCGCCGCCTCCAGGTTGGGCGCGAACGGCACGAAGCAGTCGCGCGCCCCGAGCCGCCGCACCGGCGCGTCCAGGAACTCGAACGCCCGGTCGGCGATGAGCGCCGCCACCTCGCCGCCCATGCCGCCGAACAGGGGGGCCTCGTGCACCACCAGGGCCCGGCCGGTGCGCCGCACCGACTCGAGCACCGCGTCGATGTCCATCGGGACGATGGTGCGCAGGTCGATCAGCTCCACCGAGGGCCGGCCCCCGTCGCCCGCCATCTGGCTCAGGGCCTGCTGCGCCATGTGGACCGCGCGGCCCCAGGCGACGAGGGTGAGGTCGTCGCCCCGCAGGACGGTGCGGGCCTTGCCGAACGGGATCAGGTAGTCCGGCCCCGGCTCTGGGCTCTTGGAGTAGACCTGCCGGTACAGCCCCTTGTGCTCGAAGAACAGGACCGGGTCCTCCATCCGGCAGGCGGTCTTGATCAGCCCCTTGGCGTCGGACGCGGTGCTCGGGTAGGCGATGTACCAGCCGGGCGTGTGCGCGTACAGCGACTCCGGCGTCTGGGAGTGGAAGGGGCCGCCGCGGATGTAGCCGCCCACCGCGACGCGCACCACCATGGGACACGACCACGCCCCGCCGCTCCGCCAGCGCAGGGTCGGGATCTCGTTGCGCATCTGCATGTAGCCGGGGAAGGAGTAATCGGCGAACTGGATCTCGACCACCGGCCGGTAGCCGCCGATCGCCATCCCCTGCGCGATCCCGACGATGGTCGCCTCGGCCAGCGGCGAGTTCTCCACCCGTCCCGGGAAAGCTTCGGTCAGCCCGCGCGTGACCCCGAAGACGCCGCCCTTGGGGTCCTGAATGTCCTCGCCCCACATGACGATCCGGGGGTCGCGCTCCATCTCCTCCCGCAGCCCGTGGTTGATCGCCTCGACCATGGTCACCGGCCGCTCCGAGATCGGGGTGGGCTCCGGCTCCACGGCGATGACGCGGTTCGGGCTGAAGATGTCGCGCGTCGCGGTGGAGGCGTCGGGATAGGGCCGCTCATCGACGGCGCTCGCCGCCGCCTCGACCTCGCGCCGCGCGCGCTCGCGCCACTTGTCGATCTCCTTTCCGGTCAAAAGGCCCATCTCGAGGATGCGCATCTCCGTGTGGCGCAGCGGGTCCCGGCGCCGGGCCTCCTCCATGTCGTCCGGGTGGCGGTACTTGGTCTGATCGTCGGAGGAGGAGTGCGAGTCGATCCGCACCACCATCGCCTCGACGAACAGCGGGCCCGAGCCGCGGCGCACCTGCAGCACCAGAGGCGTGAGCGTGTTGTACATCTCGGTGAAGCGCGTCCCGTCGACGCGCACCGACCTCATCCCGAATCCCCGCGCCACCTCGAAGAGCCTGGAGGACGTCTGCTGGGCCTGCGGCACGCTGATGGCGTACCCGTTGTTCTGGATCAGGAACAGGATCGGCAGCCGGTCGCGCTGCGCCTTGTTGAGGGCCTCGAAGAACTCCCCTTCGGAGGTGGAGCCCTCGCCGCCGGAGACGTAGACGATCTCGTCGCGGCCGTCCATCCTGATCGCCCGCGCCATGCCCGCGGCGATCAGGAACTGCGTGCCGGTGCAGGCGGTCGGGGAGACGATCCGCAGATCGCGCGAGGAGAAATGCTCCGACATGTTCCGGCCGAGCGAGTTCGGGTCCCCCTCGCGCGACAGCATCCCGCGGAACAGGTCCTCCAGGGGCATCCCCAGGCCGACCATCAGCGCCTTCTCGCGGTAGTACGGGAAGAACCAGTCGCGGCCGGGCTCGAGCAGCAGCGACATCGCGATCTGCACCTTCTCGTGTCCGCGCGCGGAGGCGTAGAAGGAGCACTTGCCCGCGCGCACGTAGAGGCGGCACCGCTCCTCGACGAAGTAGGCGCGGAGCATCCGCTCGTACAGCGCCAGGAAGGTCTCCGGCTTGATGGTCGGCCGCTTGGTCGCGACCTTGTTGACGGCCATCCGGCTCCTCCGCCCGGTTGACTGATAGTACATCTCCGGGCCGCCGCGCGCCAACCCGCGCCGGCCGGGGGGGCCCGCGGATCCGGTAACCCGCCTCCTTGATCCTCCATTCTCCGCGTCCCTATATTCAGTGCGGTTTTCCCGGGCCGGGACGAGCGGCGCCGGGTCCCTCCCCGGCGGAGGCGGAGCGTGTTCGCAAAGAGGAAGCGGAAGGGCAAGGGCGCCTCCGGCCGGCGCGGCCGGCCGGCCGAGCCCGCCAAGATCGGGCGGTACGAGATCCTCGACTCGCTCGGCCAAGGCGGGATGGGGACCGTGTTCCTCGGTCACGATCCCGTGATCGGCCGCCGGGTGGCGATCAAGGTCATCTCGGTGCGCGGCGACCTGACGGAGGAGGAGGCGCGCCAGTACCGCGAGAGGTTCCTGCGGGAAGCGCGGGCGGCGGGCGCGCTGCAGCACCCGAACATCGTCGCGGTGCACGACATCGGCCTCGACCCGCGGCTCGAGCGGCCGTACATCGTGATGGAGTACGTCGAGGGGCGGGACCTCAAGGCCGTGCTGGCCTCGCGCGCCCCGCTGCCGCCCGCGGACGCGGTGCGCGTCGCGCTGCAGATCGCCTCCGGGCTGGATTTCGCACACCGGCGCGGCATCGTGCACCGCGACATCAAGCCGGCCAACGTCCTGATCGGCGAGCGGGGCCAGGTGAAGATCACCGATTTCGGGGTGGCCCGGCTCCCGAACTCGGAGCTCACGCGCTCCGATCAGCTCGTCGGGTCGCCGGGCTTCGTCTCGCCGGAGCAGCTCCAGGGCGAGGCCGTGGACGGCCGATCCGACCTCTTCGCCCTAGGCGTCATCTTCTATCAGCTGCTCACCGGCCGCTCCCCGTTCGAGGGCGACAGCGTCTCCCAGGTCCTGTACAGGATCTCGTCGCAGCCGTTCACGCCGCCCAGCGCGGCCGTCGCCGGCCTGCCCGAGGCGTTCGACCCCATCCTCGAGAGGGCCCTCAGCAAGGACCCCGCGTCGCGCTACCAGACCGGCCGCGACTTCATGGAGGCCCTTCTGGGAGTCCAGATGGCACTCGAGGCCGCTGGCCGAGGCTCGCCGGACGGGGCGGGGCCGGCCCCGCCGGCCCCCGGCGCCGGCGGGGGCGGACCGGAGGAGGGCCGCCCCGCCCCCGGGGGCCCTCCGGCGGCGCGCGAGCCGTCGCCGTGGCTCACCCTCACCAGCCAGTGGCGCATCGCGGCCCTGTTGGGGCTGCTCGTGCTGACCTTTCTCGGGGTGAACTGGGCTATCTACGTCCTGCTCCGCGGTCCCCTGAGGGATCTCGCCCCGGGCGGGGAGGGGCCCCCGCGCGGGGCGACGCGCCCGGGCGGCGCTCCGGCGCGCGGCACGCTGGCGCCGATCGGCGGCGCTCGGCCGGCCCACCGCGCCGCGCCGCGGGCCGGCCCCGCGGTCGAGAGCGCCCGGCTTCAGGTGCGGCTGGATCACCATCTCGCGTCCGGCCGCCTGGTCGTCGTGGTCGGCGGCCGGACGGCGCTGTCGAGGCCGTTCGACGCTCCTCGGGGCGCCGCCTCGGGGAGCCTCGTGCAGACGCTGTCGGTGCCGGCCGGGCGGCACGAGATCGAGGTGGAGCTGGTGGGACGGACGGGTCGGACCCGTGCGAGGTCGAGGATCACCGGCACGATGACGGGCGGGCGGGTGGCCGTGCTGCGGATCGAGCAGTCGGGCGGGGCGGGCCGCTCGCTCCGCCTGCGTTGGGTCGCCCCCGAGGGCGGGGCGGCGGCGAGCGCCTCGCGTTGACCACCGACAGGAGGCAGGCATGAGCACGACGAGTGAGAGGAGCCGGCGACGCGACCGGGGGTGCTCGTCCGATGCGGCGGCGCGATTGATCCGCAAGGAGAAGCCGCCTTCTCCGCCGAAGCCGCCGGCCCGCCCTCCCGCTCCGGGCGGCATCCGGGCGCCCGGCGACGCCGGATCGCCCGGCGGCATGGTCTGCCCCGGCGCCGGGCAGCCGCCGCGCTCGGCCGCGGGGCGCGGTGCGCAGCAGGCGATCGACGAGACCGTGCTGGAGACGCCCGCGCAGCGGACGTTCCGCAAGCCGGCGCTGCTCGGGGGCAAGTCGATCTGGCTCACCGTCACGGAGGGCGAGGACTCCGGGCGGTCCTTCGACATCACCGGGATCGGGACCTACACGATCGGCCGCAAGGAGTGCGACATCGTGCTCAGCGACGACAAGGTGTCCCGCAAGCACGCCGCGGTCATCATCGCCCGCGAGGGACAGTACGCGGTCTCCGACCTGGCGAGCCGCAACGGCACGTTCGTCAACGGGGCCCGCCTGACGCGCCGCAACCTGCAGCACAACGACCTCATCCGGGTCGGCGACACGACGCTGCGCTTTTCGGTCTTCGACGGGCCGGTGCCGGTGGAGCGCTAGGCCCCGCGCCCGCCCGATAGTCCTTGCCTCGCCGGGCGGCCTCCTGTAGCCTGACCCCTCATGAGCGCAGCCCGCCGCGCGAACCGGCTGGCCCGGGAGACCAGCCCCTACCTGAGGCAGCACGCCGACAATCCGGTGGACTGGTATCCCTGGGGCGAGGAGGCTCTGCGCCGCGCCCGCGACGAGGACCGGCCGATCTTCCTCTCGATCGGCTACTCGGCCTGCCACTGGTGCCACGTGATGGAACGGGAGTCCTTCGAGAGCGAGGCGATCGCGGCCATCATGAACGAGCGCTTCGTCAACATCAAGGTCGACCGCGAGGAGCGGCCCGACCTGGACGACATCTACATGGCGGCGACCCAGCTGCTGAGCGGTCAGGGCGGCTGGCCGAACTCGGTGTTCCTGACGCCCGAGCTGAAGCCGTTCTTCGCCGGCACCTATTTCCCTCCCGACGCGCGCTGGGGCCGTCCCGGGTTCCGCGAGGTGCTGGTGGCCGTCTCGGAGGCCTACCGCGACAAGCGCAGGGAGATCGGGCGGGTGGCCGAGGAGGTGACCGAGCGGATCCGGCGGCTGTCCGACCTGAAGCCGTCCGCGCAGCGGCTGAGCGCGTCGTTGCTGAGCCGGGCCTTCGGCGATCTGGCCGGGCGCTTCGACAACCGTGAGGGGGGCTTCGGCGGCGCCCCCAAGTTCCCGCACAGCGCCGACATCTCCTTCCTGCTCCGCTATCACCGCAGGACCGGCAACCCGGAGGCCCTGCGGATGGCGGTCCTGAGCCTGGAGAAGATGGCCCGCGGCGGCATCTACGACCACCTCGGCGGCGGCTTCCACCGTTACTCGGTCGACGCCCGCTGGCTCGTCCCCCATTTCGAGAAGATGCTGTACGACAACGCCCTTCTGGCGTGCACCTACCTGGAGGCGGCCCGCGTCGTGGCGCGGCGGCCGGCGTCGCCCGCCGTCCCGTCCGGCGGCGACGTCGCGGCGGCGACCTTCCGCGAGGTGGCGCGCGAGACCCTCGACTGGGCGCTACGCGAGATGAGTTCCCCCGAGGGCGGCTTCCACTCCTCCCTGGACGCGGACAGCGAGGGGGAGGAGGGGCGCTTCTACGTCTGGACCCCCGCACAGATCGCAGAGGTGCTGGGGGCCCAGGAGGCCTCGCTGTTCTGCGGCCTGTACGGCGTCACGCCCTCGGGCAACCTCGAGAACGGGACCAGCATCCTTCACCTCGAGCGTCCGATCGCCGAGGCGGCCGAGGAGTACCGCAGCGACGGGGCGGAGCTGCGGCTGCGGGCGGCCAGCGCCCGCGCTCGGCTCCTGCAGGCGCGCGAGCGGCGGGTCCGCCCCGGCCGGGACGACAAGATCCTGGGCGACTGGAACGGCCTGATGATCTCCGCGCTGGCGGCGGGCGGGCGGTTCCTGGAGGAGCCGCGCTATTTGGGCGCGGCCCGCCGGGCCGCGCGGCTGATACTCGACAGGATGCGGCGCGGCGGGCGGCTCCTGCACTCCTACAAGGACGGCGATGCTCGCCACCCCGCCTGCCTGGCCGACTACGCCAACGTGGCGGCGGCGCTGCTCGACCTCTACGAGGCGACCTTCGAGCCGGAGTGGGCGCGGGAGGCGGTCGCCCTGGCGGCTCGGATGATCGACCTGTTCGCGGACGACGCGGCGGGCGGCTTCTTCCTCACCGCCAGGGATCACGAGGCGCTCATCGCGCGCAGGCGCGAGGGGAGCGACGGCGCCACGCCGGCCGGGAGCTCGGTCGCCGCCCTGGTGCTGCCGCGGATCGCAGCGCTGACCGGGGAGTCCGGCCTCGTCAGGCGGGCGGAGGCCACGCTGCGGCTGTACGGCGACACGATGGAGCGATTTCCCGCCGCCCTGAGCACCATGCTCTGCGCGCTCGACCAGCATCTGGACGGGGTGCGCGGCGTGGTGCTGGCGGGACGGGCCGACGACCCGGCGCTGCGGCCGTTCCTGCGGGTCTTCAGTGAGTCCTATCTGCCGAACGCGGTCCTCGCCCTGGCCGATCCCTCCGACCCGGACGCCGGCAAGGCGATCCCGATCCTCGAGGGCAAGGCCCCCGTCGACGAACGTCCATCCGCCCACATCTGCGAATCGGGGAGCTGCCGGCCTCCGGTGGCATCGGCGGAGGAGCTGGCCCGGGCCCTGTCGGGCGGCGGGGCGTCGTGATCGTCGGCGCCCGCGCGCCCGGGGGATCGGAACGCACTTGACAGGACGGCGGCGGGCGCCTAGAGTTGCTTGGACTTATCCCCCTTTCCATAGGGTTTTCGGGAGGTCGGCGGCGGGGGAAGGCTGGCCGTTGGCGCCAGGGCCGCTGAGGCGTCCGGGCCGCCGCAACCGAACAGTCGCAACGGGGGTCTCGTATGGCACGTGGCACAGTGGCGAAGCTGGTCCGGGACCGCGGGTTCGGATTCATCCGCGGGAACGACGGCAAGGATGTCTTCTTCCACCGGTCGGGCCTGGTCGGCCTGAACTTCGATGAGCTGGAGCAGGGCCAGGTCGTCGACTTCGAGGTCGAGTCGGGCCCCAAGGGCCTGCGGGCCTCGAACATCCGGATCTCTGGAGGCCGCGCCCAGGCGGATTGACCGGGGCGTCGGCCGCCCCGCCCCCAGTCTCCCTCCATCCCATCCCTCACGGGTCCACGAGGCGCCGGGTGAAGTCGTTGTACTGCGCCCGCCGCCGGGTGATCCGCGACAGGTTGAAGCCGCCGGCCGCGACCCGGTAGACGGCGTAACGCTCCGGAGCGCCGGAGCCTTCGGGCGGCGGCGCCGGACCGGCGGTGAAGGCGATCGCTACCCCCGCCAGCAGGACGGGCTCGGAGGCGCCGAACGGCGCCGTCCGCCGGTCGGTGATCTGGCGTAGGCCCACGCGATCGCGATCCAGCGACAGGACGAACAGCTGCGCCGGGCGCCCCGCGGGCGAGCGGGCAAAGACGATCGCGCGCTCGGAGAGGAACGCCGGCGCGGCGTCCGAGTAGGCCGTCCCGGGCGGGACGAAGCCCGGGTCCGGAGGCGCCGCGGCGCTCAGGTCGAGCGCCGCGGCAGACAGGCCCCGCGCGCCGAGATGTCGCAGCAGGGCGAGGCGCTTGCCGTCGCCTCGATCCGCAACGAAGGCCACCGAGCGGCCGTCGGGCGAGCCCGCGGGCGCCCCCTCGTCGCCGGGGCCGGCGGTCAGGCGCCGCAGGCCCGTGCCGTCCAGGCCGACCAGGTAGAGGTCCCGGGTCGCGCCGGGCGCGTCCGGATCGGTGCGCGCGAACACGATCCGGTTCCGGCCGAGCGGGGCGGGGTCGGAGTCGGCCACCCGCGGGCCCGGTGCCGATGCGGGCGCCCTCGGGCCCGGCGCGAGGCGATCGGGAAACAGGGGCCCCGCCGTGCCGGCACCCGGGTCGGCGACGAAGATCTCGGGAACGCCCCGGCGGTCCGAGACGAAGACCACCCGCCCATCGGCCAGGCGCGCCGGCATGGCGTCCCGGTAGGAGGGGTCGGAGGCGTCGTCGGAGCCGATGAGGCGGGCCGCCGGGCCGGAGGCCGCCCTCTCGTAGATCCGCATGGCCCCTCCGCGGTCCGAGACGATCAGCAGGCCCGGCGCGGGCCGGCCGGCACCGGGCGCGCAGCCGGCGAGCCCCGGGATAAGCGCCGGGAGCAGCACCGTCAGCATGCGGGCGGGCGGCGGGCGCATCGTCCGGCATCGTAGATCGGGAGCCTGCGCCTCCGCGACCTTGATCCGCCAGTGAAGGGGCCGTAAACTCGCCGACTCGCCGGCGGGCGCTCCGGGCCTCCCGGGCGCCCGGCGGCCCGAGGAGGGGGTGTGGGGCAGGACCGCGGTCAGTGGGCGTCACGGGTCGGCTTCGTCCTGGCGGTCGCGGGCAGCGCGATCGGTCTGGGAAACCTCTGGAAGTTCCCCTACGTCACCTGGCAGAACCGCGGCGGCGGCTTCGTCCTCATCTACGTCATCTGCGTCACCGTCGTGGGGCTGCCGATCATGATGGCCGAGATGCTGATCGGGCGCAGGACCCGCCGGAACCCGGTGGGCGCGATGCGCGCCGCCGCGGGGCCGCGGTGGGTCTGGGTCGGCGGTCTCGGCGTGCTCACCGGATTCGTCATCCTCGGGTACTACACCGTGGTCGCCGGCTGGACGATCCGCTATTTCTTCCGCTGCCTGGGCTGGAGCCTCGCCGGCTACGCGCCGGGGGCCTCGAGCAGCGAGGCCTTCGGGGCCTTCGTCGCCAGCGGCGGGGTGCAGATCCTGCTGTCCGCCGTCTTCATGGGCTTCACGATGTCGGTGATCTACGCCGGGGTGGGCGGCGGCATCGAGCGGGTCGCCCGGCAGCTCATGCCGGTCCTCTTCGGCATCCTGGTCCTGCTCCTGATCAGCGCCCTCACCATGGACGGCGCCGGCCGGGCCCTCGCCTTCCTGTTCGTGCCGCGGCTCGACGCGCTGCCGGCGCGCGGCGTCCTGGAGGCCCTGGGGCAGGCCTTCTTCAGCCTGTCGCTCGGGATGGGGGCGATCATCACCTACGGCTCCTACATGGGACGCGACCAGTCGGTGGTCCGCTCCTCGGTGGCGGTGGTGGTGCTGGACACGCTGATCGCCGTCCTGGCCGCGGTGATCATGTTCTCGGTGATCTTCTCGACCGCGGGGATGGAGGAGCAGATCGGCAAGTCGACGGCCGGCATGCTGTTCATCACCCTGCCCGAGCTGTTCTACACGGTGGTCCCGCTGGGACGCCTGCTCGCCCCGCTGTTCTACGTGCTGGTCGGCTTCGCCGCCCTGACCTCCACCATCTCCCTGCTGGAGGTCATCGTGGCCTACTTCATCGACGAGCTGGGGTGGAGCCGGCGGCGCGCGACGACGCTGTGCGGGCTCGCCTGCTTCCTCCTGACCATCCTGTGCGGGCTGAGCCTCGGCGCCGCGGGCCCCCTCTCGAACCTCCGGATCTTCGCCGGCAAGAGCGGCCTCTTCGTGACCCTCGACCACTTGGCCTCCAACTGGATGCTCCCGGTGGGAGGCTTCTTCATCACCCTGGCGGCCGGGTGGATCATGAGCCGCGACGCGACCCGCGGGGAGCTGATCGACGCCACCACGCCGTCCTTCTTCCGCTACGGCCTGTGGCGGCTGTTCATCCGGTTCCTGGCCCCGGCCTCCGTCGCGGCCATCATCGCCGGCGTGATCGGCGGGATGGATTTCAGCTAGCGCGGCGCCGGGGCCGATCGTGGGAGGACGTCGGAGATGTCGCGTCGGACGAGTCGACTAGCGGTGCGGCTGATGGCCGCGAGCCTCGTGCTGCTCGCCCAGGGATGCGGCCGCAGCGGCGGGCACGCGGGCGGGTCGGGAAGGGTGAACATGCCGGTTGAGCCTCCGGTGGCGGAGAGGGTCCCGCACGTCGAGACGCGCCACGGCGAGCGGGTGCGGGACGACTATTTCTGGCTGCGGGACCGCTCGAACCCGGAGGTCGAGCGGTACCTGAAGGCCGAGAACGAGTACACCAGGCGGCTCATGCAGCCGACCGAGCCCCTCCAGGACCGCCTCTACAGGGAGATGCTGGCGCGGATCAAGCAGACCGACCTCTCGGTCCCCGAGAGGGAGGGCGACTACCGCTACTACCACCGGACCGAGGAGGGGAGGCAGTACCGGATCCACTGCCGGAGGAAGGGGAGCCTGGAGGCGGCGGAGGAGGTCATCCT
The DNA here is from genome assembly GCA_046758905.1 of Acidobacteriota bacterium. Classification (GTDB taxonomy): domain Bacteria; phylum Acidobacteriota; class Polarisedimenticolia; order Gp22-AA2; family Gp22-AA2; genus JBHIBC01. Next base: position 22,005 of record JBHIBC010000005.1, read on the forward strand.
CGACGAGAACGAGCTGGCCCAGGGCGAGAGGTACTTCCGCCTCGGGGGGCTCGAGGTCAGTCCCGATCACCGCCTGCTCGCCTTCTCCGTGGACACCACCGGCGGCGAGCGCTACACGCTCTACATCAAGGACCTGGGGACTGGGCGGGTGCTGGAGGACGGCATCCCGAACACCTACTCGTTCGAGTGGGCCAACGACTCCCGGACCGTGTTCTACAGCACTCTGGACGAGGCGCACCGCCCGTACCGCCTGCACCGGCACCTGCTGGGGGCGCCGGCCTCCCGGGACGTCCTGGTCTACCAGGAGGACGACGACGCGTTCTTCCTCGACATCGACAGGACCCGGAGCCGCAGGTACCTGTTGCTCCAGCTCGGGAGCAACACCACGACAGAGATCCGCTACCTGGACGCCGACGATCCGACGGGGAGCTTCAGGCCGATCCAGCCGCGCCGGCACAGACTGGAGTACGCGGTCGAGCACTGGGGCGCTCGCTTCTTCATCCTCAACAACGACGGCGCCGTCAACTTCCGGCTCGTCGAGGCCCCGGTCGCCGACCCCTCGATGGAGAACTGGAAGGAGGTCATCCCGCACCGCGACGACGTCCTGCTCGAGAGCATCGAGGCGTTCGCCGGGCACCTGGCGCTGGTGCAGCGCAGGAACGGGCTGCGGGAGGTGCGGGTGATCGACCTGCCGGCCCGGACCGAGCACACCATCGAGTTCCCCGAGCCGGCCTACAGCTTGCGCCTAGGCCGCAACCCGGAGTTCGACACGCGCCTGCTGCGCTTCACCTACGAGTCGCCCGTGACGCCCGAATCGGTCTTCGACTACGACATGACCACGCGGGAGCGGACCCTGCTCAAGGAGCAGGAGGTGCTCGGCGGCTACGACCGCACGGCCTACGAGGTGGAGCGGCTGTTCGCGACGGCGCCCGACGGGGCCCGGGTCCCGATCACCCTGGCGCACAAGAAGGGCCTGAAGCGCGACGGGACCAACCCGCTGCTCCTGTACGGCTACGGGTCGTACGGCGCGGTCGTCGACCCGACCTTCTCCTCCAACCGCCTGAGCCTGCTCGACCGCGGCCTCGTCTACGCGATCGCCCACGTGCGCGGCGGGGGCGCGTTTGGCCGTCCGTGGTACGAGGACGGCAAGATGCTCAGGAAGCGCAACACCTTCACCGACTTCATCGCCTGCGCCGAGCACCTGATCGCGCGCGGGTACAGCTCCGAGCGACGGCTGGCGATCCACGGCGGCAGCGCCGGGGGCCTGCTGGTGGGCGCGGTGATCAACATGCGCCCCGACCTGTTCAAGGTCGTGGTGGCCGACGTGCCGTTCGTGGACGTCGTCAACACCATGCTGGACGCGTCGATCCCGCTGACCGCGATCGAGTGGGAGGAGTGGGGTGACCCGCGCGAGAAGGAGTATTACGACTACATGCGATCGTATTCCCCGTACGACAACGTCGGGGCGAAGGACTATCCGGACCTGCTGATCACCACGAGCCTGAACGATCCCCGGGTCTCCTACTGGGAGCCCGCCAAGTGGGCGGCCAAGCTGCGCGCCCTCAAGACCGGCGACGGCCTGCTGCTGTTGAAGACCAACATGGACGCCGGCCACGGCGGCGCGTCCGGCCGCTACGAGAGGCTCAAGGAGCTCGCCTTCGAGTACGCCTTCCTCCTGAGCCGGCTGGGCGTCGAGCGGTAGGCGGAGCGCGGTCGCGCCGGGGGGCTCGCCCCGGCCCCGCGGGGGCGGGTCCTGCGCCCCCGGCTAGAACGACCCGATCGCCTTCGACTCGTTGTCGAAGATCTGGAACACCAGATGGAGCTGGACGATCGACAGCACCTGGTAGACCGAGTCGGAGGGGAGCAGCAGCCGGATGTCGCCGCCGCCGGAGGCCGCCCGCTTCTTGCTGGCCACGAGCTCTCCGATCCCCGCGGAGTCGATGTAGTCCACGTCCTTGAGGTTCAGGACGATCTGCGTGTGGCCGCCGCGCAGCAGGCCGGCCACCGTCTCATCGAGCGCCTTGACCCCGTCGCCGAGCGTGAGCTTCCCCTTCAGATCCACGATCCGGACCTTCCCCGCGTCTCTGACACTGGCCTTCATCGGGTCTCCTTACGAATGGCCCCCCGCGGGCGACCGCCGGGCGCCGGGCTCATGCGGATCGATGTCGGCTGGGCACGAGAGCGGGGGAAGACTACCCCTTTCGCGCGCCCGCAGTCAATCCGTCCGGGCCCTCGGGCCGGCCGCCGCCGCGGGCCCCGGGGCGCCGCGGGGAAGACATGCAGCAACTGCTCGCGATCGTCGGCGTCCTGATCCTCCTGCTGCTGGTCATGCGGGTCTCGCTCGCGAGGCGCGGCAAAAGCTTCGCCCTGCCGGGCGGGGTGACGGCCCTCAACCTCGCGACCGGCGCGCTCGCCGGGGCCGCGGCGGCCGTGCTGGCCGGGGATCTCGGGCGCCGGGGCGGCGCCGGGCTCCCCGGAGGGGTCGGGGGCGGCTACGCGCTGCTGCACGGGGCGCTGCTCTCGATCCTCCCTTTCGCCGGGGTCGTCCTCGGCGCCATGGCCGGCTACTTCCTGTGGGGGGGGCTGTGGTCCCGGCTCGTCCGCGGCGGCGGGGCCGCGGCGCGGGCCTGGCTGCGGCGCTCGCAGTGGGCGGCGATCGCCGCGGCGCTGCTCTACCTGATCCTCCGCCGCCGCGTCTGATCCGCTCCAGGGCGGGCGCCGCGCGAGGCCCCGGCGGGCTAGCCGGCGGGAGCCTCCCGCCGGTCGGTGCTCAGGACGATCTCGTGGATCTCCATGACGTTGGGCCCGGCGAACATCTCGGCCGGGGGGCGGTCGCTGTGGGCGGAGCGGAACGACTCGCTGTTCGTCCAGCTCCAGAAATCCTCCTCGGTCTCCCAGTAGGTCTGCACCAGGTGGTACCCGGGCTCGGCGGTCTCTTTCCACCGTCCGGTCCGGTGGTCGAGCCGCCGCCGGACCGGACGCATGACCAGGTTCTTGATGAATCCGGGAGCCCGATCGATGAGGTGCGCCCGGTTCCTGAAGCGGTCCTCGAACGCCCGCTCCTGTCCCCTCGCGACGGGGATGCGATTGGTGACGACGAACACTGTCTCTCCTCCTGGATCCGTCCGGATCCCCGAACCCGGGCCGGTGCGCCCGGCGGCCGGCGACGCCGCTCGGATGATATCACCCTCCCCCGCGGCGGGCCGGCGTCAGGAGATCCGGATCGGCTCGTTGGCGTTGACGAACAGGACGTCGCGCAGCTGCGCGTGCGCCAGGAGGGCCCGCTCGGGGCTCTCGAAGATCTCCTTCTGCCTCAGGCCGAGGATGACCAGGTCCGCCTCGGACGAGCGCCTCGCGGTGGCCATCTCGAACGAGGTTTCGCCGCCGTAGGCGACCGGCGTGATCTTCTCGGGCGAGATCGGCAGGCGCCCCTCGGTGACGATCTGGTTGACCTTCTCCATCTCCTCCTTGACCTCCGAGGCGGGGTAGCAGGCGAACAGGCGGATCTCCGCCTCCTCCCAGTCGGGATGGCCGAGGATGATGTAGGCGAGCAGGATCTGCAGCGGGGCGCTGGCCAGGTCGTCGGCGGTCAGCCAGATGTGGATGTCCTTGCGGTACCCGAAGCGGAACCCGGCCGAGCGCAGCACGCACACGTTGAAGCCGAGCGGGGCGAACAGCCGCGCCCCCTCGATCACCTCGGCCAGCTCCTCGGAATGCTCCTTCGAGAACTCGAGAAGCACGCCGTTGTTCGGCAGCCCCGACACCCCGGGCAGCTGCGCGACGTGGGAGAGGGCGGTCATGTACGAGGGGGCGACGATCGTCTTGACGAATACGCCGGCGCGGCTGGCCTCCGTCTGGACGATCAGCTTGCGGGCGATCTCCTCCGCCTTGCGGCTCGACTCGGGGGTCAGCGTCCCGTCGACCAGGTGGATGAGCTGCCCGAACCCGTGCCGCTGGCTGATCCAGCGCAGCAGGTCGAAATGATCGACCCGGTCGAGCGACTTCCTGGACAGCGCCACGAAGGAGGGCCGCCAGTCGCGGATCCGCCCCCCGGGGTCGCTCCGCTGCAGCGAGATCTGCAACCGGCGCGTCAGCTGGAACATCACCCCCTCGAAGATGGCGGCGAGGTCGCGCTCCTCGCGGCGCCTGTACCCCAGCCCCTTGTAGATGGCGATCATGATCAGCAGCGCCAGCAGGGCGTAGAACGGCCGCATCTGGAACATCATCATGAAGCACATCACGGCGCCGAGCGCCGACAGGTACCATCGCGATCGGAACGTCGGGCGGTAGGAGGGATTGCCCGCGAAATGCTCCAGGAAGGAGACGCTGCACAGGGCGCCGTAGGTCACCATGAAGAACATGCTGATGATCTGCGCCACGAAGTTGACGTCGCCCACGGCCACGAAGGCCAGGGCGACGGCGCTCGACACGAGGGTCGCCGCCACCGGCTCGTGGGCCGGACCGCGACCCCGGGCCAGGAAGGCGTTGAGCCTGACAGTGGGGAAGACCCGGTCGCGCGCCAGCGCCTGCAGGGTGCGGGGTGCGACCAGGATCGACCCGACCGCCGAGGAGAGGGTCGCCGCGGCCAGCCCGATCGGGATGATCGGACCCCACAGGGCGATCCGGCTCATGATCAGCTGGTCGCCGGCCAGATCCCCGGGCGCGGCGCTCGCGGCCAGCTTGACGACCAGGGCGACGTAGACCAGCATGCCGGTCAGGGTGGCCGACAGCACCCCGAGGGGGATCGACCGGCGGGGGTTCTTCAGGTCCCCCGACAGGCCGACCCCGGCGGTCATCCCGGTGAACGCGGGGAAGCAGATGGCGAACACCAGGATGAACGGGTCGGGCCGGTCGATGTGGTGCGCCAGCGGGAGGCCGTGCGCGGCGTCGGCCGCCGGCCCGCCGCCGAGGAAGAAGAGGCCGAGCGACGCGGCCAGGATGCCGCAGACGACCCACAGGGCCCTGACGCCCATGCTCGCGCCGCGCCTGAGGATGACGCCGAGCAGGATCAGCGAGGCGGGGAGGCTGACCATCCGGGGGTCGGTGGGGATGCCGAAGCGCTCCTCCGCAACCTCGAGCAGACGCCCGAACGCCTCGGCGAAGGCGATCATGTAGAAGGCGACCGAGACGACCTGCGACAGGTAGAGGGGGATCCCGATGGCGCCGCCGATGGTCCGGCCGAAGGATCGGCTGATGATGTGGTACTCGCCGCCTCCCTCCACCCGGCGGTTGGTGGCGATCTCGGCGATCGCCATCGCCGTCGGCACGGTCACCATGTGGCCGAGCAGGATCACCAGCAGGGATCCGATCAGGCCCAGGTGCCCCACGGCGTAGCCGAACCGCAGGAACATGACGGCGCCCAGGATGGTGCTGACCGAGGCGAGGAACACCGGAGCGGTCCCGAACCCGTGACCCGTAAGCCGCCCGGCCGGGCCCTTCGCGGGCTGAGGAGTCGTCATGCGGGTCGCCGTCCTCGCGAGGAACCCCGCCTCTTTAGAGCAAACCGGCGGGAGTGTCAAGGCGGCCGATCGGGACCGCGTTGCCGGGCGTCGATCCCCTGTGATAGAAACGGCTCGGGAGCGGGTGCTCCCGGACGGCCGAACCGGCGTGGATCGTCGGCCGAAAGGCTCGAGGGGGAGGAGGAGCGGACGATGCGTGGACGGATCGCACTGGCGGTGGGATGCGTCGTGCTGGCCGCGGGATGCGCTTCGCGCCCGCCGCAGGGAGTCACCGACCTGAACAGGATGTGGGGCGAGCTTCGCGAAGGCTGCGCGGGCGTATACGCCGCGGACGAGACGCGCTCGCTGGAGCCGGAGGTGGAGGCGATGAACGCCCTGGTCGCGGACGAGAAGTACCGCAAGGCCGGCAAGGAGGCGGAGGCGCTTCTCCCCCGGGTGGAGAGCCTCAGGGCCGGGGCCGAGGGGGCGCGGGTCGAGGCGAGGCAGCGGGCGGAGGCCGCCGTCGGCCGCGCCGAGGAGGCGCTGGCGGCCGCACAAGAGGCCGAGGCCGAGACCCACGACGCCGCCGGGTACGGCTCGGCGCGGTCGAAGCTGGACCTGGCGCGCCGGGAGCTCGGGGACCCGTGCGGGTATCGGCGTGCCGCGGAGCTGGCCGCCGAGGCTGAGCGGCTGGCCGGGCGCTCCAGATCGGCCGCCATCGCCGAGAAGCAGCGGATCGAGGCGGAGCGCCGGCGCGCCGAGGAGCAAGCGCGCCGCCTGGAGGAGGAGCGCCGCCGCAAGGCGAGGCCGCCGGCCTACACGGTCCGGCAGGGGGACTCCCTGTGGCGGATCTCCGGGATGGAGAAGGTCTACGGGAACCCCATCTACTGGCCGGTCTTGTACGAGGCCAACCGCGACCGGATCGGCGACCCGGACCTGATCTACCCGGACCAGGAGCTCCAGATCCCCCGCGAGATCCCCGAGGACGCGATGCGGGAGCGGGCCCGGCGCTTCTACCGCACCTACGCTCCGCCGTCGGCGGAGTGAGGCCCCGCGCTGCGGCGCTCGTGGGCCGCGCCGCAGCGCCGGTTGACCCCGGCACGGGCCGGGATTACGATGGCGCCCTTCCGCGGGAGGGGGTTCGCTGATGGACGAGGATCTCAGGCTGCTGAGAGCGGTGCGGCTGTTCGAGCAGGCGTACGGGAAACAGAAGGAGGGCGAGATCGAGGAGGCCATCCGGCTCTACAAGGCCTCGATCGCGGAGCACCCGACCGCCGAGGCGTACACCTACCTGGGTTGGACCTACTCCTTCCAGGGCCGCTACGACGACGCGATCGAGCAGTGCAAGATCGCCATCACCGTCGACCCGCAGTTCGGGAACCCGTACAACGACATCGGGTCGTATCTCATCCAGAAGGGCCAGCTCGACCAGGCGATCTCCTGGCTGGAGCTGGCCAAGAAGGCGCCGCGGTACGAGCCGCGACACTTCCCCTACCTGAACCTGTTCCGCGTCTACCTGAAGCTCGGCCGGCTCGACGCGGCACAGCGGGAGCTGGAGCAGGCCAGGTTCATCGAACAGAGTCAGGAGATCGCCGCCGGCAACTACGACGAGGAGGCCGGCACCACCGTCAACTAGGTCAGAACCCGACCGTCCGCCCCCGGTTCCGCTCGTCCAGCCACCGCCTCAGGGGCGCGAAGTAGTCGAGCATCGCGGTCGCGTCGAGCCGCCGGCTCCCGGTGAGCGCCTCGAGCGCCTCCGGCCAGGGGCGGCTCTGTCCCAGCTCGAGCATCGCCCTGAGCTTCCGCCCGGCCTCCCGGTTGCCGTAGATCGAGCACAGGTGGAGCGGCCCCTCGTACCCGGCCTCCCGGCACAGCGCGCGGTGGAACTGGAACTGCAGGATGGTCGCCAGGAAGTAGCGGGTGTAGGGCACGTTCGCGGGGATGTGGTACTTGGCGCCGGGGTCGAAGTCGGCCTCGGTCCTCCGCACGGGAGCGGCGATCCCCTGATACCTCTCGCGCAGGTCCCACCAGGCCTTGTTGTAGTCGGCCGGCCGGACCTCGCCCGAGAAGACCTTCCAGCGCCACTGGTCGATCAGCAGCCCGAAGGGCAGAAAGGCCACCTTGTCGAGCGCCATCTTCATGAGCAGGCCCAGATCGCCGTTCGACGCGGGACGGTGGTCCAGCAGGCCGATCTTCTCGAGATAGGCCGGGGTCACCGACAGGGCGATGGTGTCCCCGACCGCCTCGTGGAACCCGTCGTTGGCGCTGCCCCGGTACAGAGGCGGGCGGGAGCTGTAGGCCCGCTGGTAGAAATTGTGCCCGAGCTCGTGATGGACGGTGGAGAAGTCCTCGTCGTTGATCTCGATGCACATCTTGATCCGGAGGTCGTGCTCCATGTCGATGTCCCAGGCGCTGGCGTGGCAGACGACCTCCCGGTCGGCCGGCTTGACGAACAGGGACCTCTCCCAGAACGTCTCCGGCAGGGGGTCGAATCCCAACGAGGTGAAGAAGCGCTCCCCGTAGCGCACCATATCGAGGGGGTCGACTTTCCTGGACTTCAGGATCTCGGTCAGGTCGAAGCCGGGGTCCCCCTCCGGCGGGGCCACCAGCGGGTAGATGTTGGTCCACGACTGGGCCCACATGTTGCCCAGCAGGTGCGCCGGGATCGGCCCGTCCTCGGGGACGACCTCCGGGCCGTATCTGCGCGCCAGCGACGCCCGCACGTAGGCGTGCAGCGACAGGTAGAGGGGCCGCACCTGCCGCCAGAGCCGCTCGATCTCCTCGGAGAAGGCGTCGGGCGGCATGTCGTAGTTGGACCGCCACATCGCCCCGACGTCCGGGAAGCCCATCTCCCTGGCCCCGGCGTTCGACAGCTCGACGAAGCGCTCGTAACGCGGCCGCATCGGCGGCGAGATCGTCCTCCACCCGCGCCACACCTCGAGCAGCCGGTCGCCGTCGCGGCTGTCCGCCATGATCCGGGTCATGTCGTTGAGGGTGAGGCACTCGCCGCCCTCTCCCTCCGGGCAGTAGCGCCCCTTGCCGTAGGCGCTCTCCATCCAGGTGGCGATCCGGGTGAGCTCGGTCTGCTCCTCCGGGTTGTTGGGGGCGGGCATCGGCAGGGACAGCTTCAAGAGCCTGAGCTTGCGCTCCAGGTCGTACGGCAGGTCGAGCCCGTCGAATCTGCGCGCCGCTAGGGCGTACTCGGTGGTCGCCGCGATGACCTCCTTCTGCGCCTCGGCGGCCATCGTCTCGGTGTCCACGGTGATGAAGTTGGACTGCACCCAGGAGGCTCGCGACGATCGGATCCAGAGGTCCAGGAGCCTCTTCTCCGCCTCCTCGATGAACGACTTCGCCTCCTCGACGCTCGCCCGGCCGCCCGGAGTCCCGTCCGCGGCGCGGGCGGGCCCGGGCGCGGCGGCGGCCGCCGCCGCGGCGAGACACGCGATGCGGGGAAGGAGCGCCTTCCTGAGATAGCTGTGCATGACCGTCCCCCTGCCTCCAAAGGGCGCGAGCGCGTTCCGGTTGCGCGGTACCGAGCGAACCTACTCCACCGCTCGGGCTTCGTCAAGACGCGGCCCGGGGAGCCCGTCGAGGGCGCCGCCCGGCGCCGGGCCGTGTGGACAAGCCTCTTCGCCGGAACTATATTTGGGTCCCACAACTCCCCGTGCCGCCTCGACATGGAGCCCTACGGTGTGCGGGATCTGCGGAGTCTTCGAGTTCGGTTCGGCTGAGCCCGCGGTCGACGAGGCCACCCTGACCCGGATGCGCGACACCCTCACCCACCGCGGGCCGGACGACGCCGGGCTGTACGTCTCCGCCGACCGGCGCGTGGGCTTCGGGCACCGGCGGTTATCGATCATCGACCTGTCGCCCGCCGGCCGGCAGCCGATGTCGAACGAGGACGGGACGGTCTGGATCACCTTCAACGGGGAGATCTACAACCACGCCGAGCTGCGCGTCGAGCTCGAGCGGCGGGGCCACGTCTACCGCTCCCGCACCGACACCGAGACCATCGTCCACCTGTACGAGGAGGAGGGGGCCGACTGCGTGCGGCGGATCGAGGGCGACTTCGCCATCGCCGTCTGGGACGAGAGGCGCCGCCGGCTCCTCCTGGCGCGCGACCGCCTCGGCGTCAAGCCGCTGTACTACGCCCTGCTCCCCGGCCGTCTCCTGTTCGGCTCCGAGATCAAGGCGATCCTCGCCCACCCGGCCGTATCGCGCCGGCTCGACCTGGCGGCGCTGTATCACTACCTGACCTTCGTGGTCGCCCCGGCGCCGCGCACCCTGTTCGAGGGCGTGCGCAAGCTGCCCCCCGCGACCCGGGTGCTCGTCGATCGGGACGGCGGGCTGCGATCCGAGGTCTACTGGGACCCCCTGCTGCAGCCCGCGGAGGAGGGGGCGCGGTACGACGATCCGGAGTTCTGCGCGGCCCGCATCCGGCAGCTCCTCGAGAGGTCGATCGCCAGGCGGATGATGTCGGACGTCCCGTTCGGGGTGTTCCTCTCGGGCGGCGTCGACTCGTCGGCCAACGTCGCCCTGATGGCGCGCCTGATGGACCGCCCGGTGCGCACCTTCTCGGTCGGCTTCCGGGATCATCCCTCCTACAACGAGTTCCGCTACGCGCGCAAGGTCGCCGCGGCGTTCGGCACCGAGCACCACGAGGTCGAGATCGGCTGGAGGGACCTGCTGGACTACATGCCCCGGCTGATCTTCCACCAGGACGAGCCGATCGCCGACTGGGTCTGCGTGCCGCTGCACTTCGTCTCCCGCCTGGCGCGCGAGACCGGGACGATCGTCGTCCAGGTCGGGGAGGGGAGCGACGAGCAGTTCTTCGGGTACGAGCACTACCGGCGCGCCTACGACCTGCACGCCCGGCACTTCGCGCGGCTGCTGCGCCTGCCGCGGGCGGCCCGCCTGGGCGCCTACGCCGTGGCGCGCGGCCTCGCGACGCTGCTGCGGCGCGACGGGGACCGGCTGCGGCTGCTGCGGGCCGCCGCCCTGGACGAGCCGTTCTTCTGGGGCGGCGCGATCGTCTGGCGGGAGCGCGAGAAGCGCCGCCTCCTCTCGGGCGGCGCCGCCGCGCTCGACGGCCTCGACTCGCGCCGGGTGATCGAGGAGCACCTCCGGCACGCCGAGGCGGCGCTGCCGGGGTCCGACTTCGGCCAGAGGATGAGCTACCTGGAGCTCAAGAACCGCCTGCCCGAGCTCCTCCTGATGCGGGTCGACAAGATCACCATGGCCTCCTCGGTCGAGGCCCGCGTCCCCTTCCTGGACCACCCGATCGTCGAGTTCGCGCTGCGCATCCCGACGCCGCTCAAGCTGCGCGCGGGGCGGACCAAGTTCCTGCTCAAGCGGGCGATGCGGGGGATCCTGCCCGACGAGATCATCCACCGGCCGAAGCAGGGGTTCGGCGCCCCGATCAGCGAGTGGCTGCGGGGCGACCTCCACCAGCACGCGCTCGACATCGTGCTGGGCTCGCGGCTGAGGGCCGAGGATCTCCTCGACTACCGGCAGGTGCGCGACCGGTTCGCGGCGCACCGGGCGGGACGCGGCGACCACTCCTGGCACCTGTGGACGCTGTACAACCTGACCCGCTGGTACGACTACTGGATCGCGGGCGAGGCCGCCTGATGCCGGGGATGACCTTCAGGCGCGGGGTGACGCTGACCCTCACGGTGCGGGCGCTGACGATCCTCGTGGGCCTCGTCAGCAGCATCGTCACCGCCCGCTGGCTCGGGCCGGAGGGGCGCGGCCTCCTCGTGACCCTGTCCGTCCTGACCGGGCTGGCGCTGCAGTTCGGCAACCTGGGCCTGCACAGCGGCAACATCTACTTCGTGGCCCGGGAGCCGAGCACCACCCCCGCGGTCCTCGGCAACTCCCTGTGGCTGAGCCTCCTGCTCGGCATCGCCGGGGGCGGCGCGATCGCGGCCCTGGGCGCCGCCCGTCCCGCCTGGTTCGCGGGCCTCCCGTACGCCCTGATCCTGGTGAGCGCCGCGGCGCTGCCGTTCCAGTTCATGATCTTCTACTTCCAGAACACCCTGCTGGGGCTTAAGGACGTCCGGGCCTTCAACGCGTTCGAGGCGGGGCTGAAGGTGGTCAGCTTCGCGTCCCTGGCGGTCTACCTGATCGGCTTCTCCGGAGGGCCGCGGGGGGCGGTCGTGATCCTGGCGATCGCGGCGGCCGCGGGAGGCCTCGCCTCCGTGGTCTACTGCGCCCGGCGCCACCCGTTCCGGCCCGGCCTCGACGCCGGCCTGCTCAGGCGGATGATCCCGTACGGCGGCAGGGTCTACCTCTCGTGTCTGCTCTCCTACCTGGTCATCCGCGTCGACATGCTGTTGGTGAACTACTTCCTGGGAACCGATCGCGCGGGGGTCTACTCCATCACGGTGCAGATCGCCGACGTGCTCCTCCTGCTCCCGGCGACCATCGGGATGATCCTGATGCCGCGGATCGCCGCCGAGGCCCGGGGCGGCCGCGACGCCGGCGCCGCGCGGCGGGACCAGGGAGCCATCACCGCCCGGGTCTCCCGCCACGCCGCCCTGCTGATGACCCTGGTGTGCGGGGCGACGTTCTTCCTCGTCGACCCGCTCGTCGGCATCCTGTACGGCGAGCCGTTCCGGGGGGCCGTCCCCGCGACCCGGTGGCTGCTGCCCGGGCTATGGGCCCTGGGGATGAACGGCATCCTGATGAACCACTTCGCGGGCCAGGGCCTCCCGCGGATCGCGGTCATCTCCCCGCTGTGCGGCGTGGCGCTCAACCTCGGGCTGAATCTGGTCCTGATCCCGGCCGCCGGGATCGTGGGGGCCGCGATCGCCTCGTCCGCGGCCTACGCGGCGATGTTCGCCCTCGCCCTGGCGTATTTCGTCCGCTCCGGCCGCGTCGGCCTGCGGGAGACCTTCGTCCTCGCTCCGCGGGAGTTCTTCGGCCTTCTGGGCATCGGACCATGAGCTTCGAGGCGAAGGATGCCGCCCGGGCCGAGGAGCGGGTCAGGTCCGCCTACAGCGCCAACGCGGCCCGCGTGGAGGCCAGGGGCTTCCGCGACAACCCGATCTACCTGGCGACCAAGGCGCTGGTCGACTGGGACCTGCTGGAGGACATCGACCTGGGTACCAAGGACGTCCTGAACGTCGGCTGTTTCGAGCCGATCGACGAGATCCACTACGCGCGCCGCGTCCGGAGCTGGACGGCGATCGACGTGAACCCCGAGGCGATCGCCATGGCCCGGCGCATCGTCGACCGCGAGCTGGGGCCGCGGCTGCGCGAGCGCCTGCGCTTCCGGGTGGAGGACGCCACCCGCTTGTCGTTTCCGGACGCCAGCTTCGACGTGGCGGTCTCGTTCTCGGCCATCGAGCACATCCCCGCCGCGCCGCGCCGCCGGGCGGCGATGCGGGAGATGGCCCGGGTGCTGCGGCCGGGCGGGCACATGATCGTCACCGTGCCCAACCGGTACAGCACCTTCCTCCTCGCGCACCTGCGCAACCTCAAGCGGGGGAGCGACTACGGCTACTCGTACCTGTACGGCCCGCTCGAGCTGAAGCGGGACATGAGGTCTGCGGGCCTCAGGATACTGAGGTTCTCCTCGGAGTGGCGCGCTCTGCTGGTGATGCCGTCGTTCATGCCGAAGCCCTTCAGGGACCTGCTCTTCCCGCTGGTCTATTTCGGGGAGAGGATCGGCTGCCTGGCCCGCAAGCCGGCGCCTCCCGGGGCGGATCCGGGGCCGGTCCCCGCTTCTCCCTGATGCGGTCACCCGTCCGCGCGGCGGCCCGTCCGGCCGGCGGCGCGCTCGAGGGTCGCGCGCTCCGCCCCCGTCAGCGGCCGCGCCCGGGAGGTCCCGGGATCGCGGACCACCAGGACGACGCGCGCCTCGGCGGCCAGCCGGCCGTCCAGGGTGGCGATCTCCTCCCGCAGGTGGATGCTGGAGCTGCCGAGGCGGTCCAGCCGGCAGCGGACGATGACCGCGCCGTCCTTCTGGGTCAGCTCGCGGCGGTAGTCGATCTCCGCCCGCACGACGACGTAGTCGATCGCCTCCCCCTTCGCCTCGAACATCTCCTGCATCCAGTCGTCGCGGTTCTCCTCCAGGTAGGTCAGGTAGACCGCGTTGTTGACGTGTCCGAAGGCGTCCATGTCGCGCCAGCGGATCTCGATCCGTTTCTCGTGCATCTTCTCACCCGGCGGAAGCGGCGCCGACGGGTCGGCATCGTATCATCGCGGGGGCCGCGGCGGACAGGGGCGGCCCGGCCCTGCTACCATTCGCGCGCAGCGCAGGCGCGAGGGAGGCTCTCTTGAGCGGTTCCGATCTCGATGTCAGCCGCGACCGGTTCGACGCGGTCCTGCTCGACCTCGACGGCGTCCTGACGGCGACCGCCCGGATGCACGCGGCCTGCTGGAAGGCGATGTTCGACGCCTTCCTCAGCCGCCGGGCGGCGGCACGGGGAGAGCCGTTCGAGCCGTTCGACGCACAGTCCGACTACAGGCTGTACGTGGACGGGAGGCCCCGCTACGAGGGCGTGCGCAGCTTCCTCGAGTCCCGGAGCATCGGGCTGCCACACGGCGATCCCGCCGACCCCCCGGACGCCGAGACGATCTGCGGCCTGGGGAACCGCAAGAACGACCTGGTCAGGGAGGCGATCGCGTCGGGCGGGGTCGAGGTCTACGACGACTCCGTGGCCTGGGTCCGGCGGCTCCGCGATGCGGGGATCAGGACGGCGGTGGTCTCCTCGAGCCGCAACTGCGAGGCCATCCTGCGCGCCGCGGGGATCGCCGGCCTGTTCGACCTGCGGCTCGACGGGGAGGAGGCCGCCCGGCGCCGGCTGGCCGGCAAGCCGGCCCCCGACACCTTTCTGGAGGCCGCGAGACGGCTCGGGGTCGAGCCGCGGCGGGCCGTGGTCGTCGAGGATGCCATCTCCGGCGTCCGGGCCGGCCGCGCCGGCGGATTCGGCCTGGTGATCGGCCTCGCGCGGCAAGGGGACGCCGAGGCGCTCAGGCGCGCCGGCGCCGATCTCGTGGTGCGCGAGCTGGGCGAGCTCCTCCCGGGGCGGACCGCGGTGTGATCCGCGCGGGCCGCGCGCCGGGCTCGCGTCCTGGTATATGATTCAGATCGGCGCGAGCGCGCGACGGGGCGCGCGGATCTGGTCCGGGCCACCCGAGCGCGGGCCCATAGCTCAGTCCGGTAAGAGCAGCTGACTCATAATCAGTTGGTCCCTGGTTCGAATCCAGGTGGGCCCACCGACCGCTCCCTTCCCCCGGTCCGGCGTTCCGCGTTCCCGGGGAGGGCGGTCCCGCGACCGCTCAGGCTCCCTTCCTCCGCGTGTAGACGATCTCCAGGTTCTTGAATTCCTTCCCGTCGGGGGTCGTGGCGAACATCTCGACGACGTACTTGTCGTCGCTGATGATCCGGGTGATCGACCGCATGGTCTCCTCCGAGCCGGTGGCCGGGTTGATGTAGCTCCCGCTCATCCGCAGGACCTTCCCGTCCTCCTCGCAGGTCCCCTCGCTCGGGTACATGAAGGTGCCCATCGAGTCGATCCAGATGTCGGTGTGCTTGCGCTTGAGGTTGTCGTACCCGCTGATGCCGATCCCCTCGAACTTCTGGCCCATGTACTCGCCCGTGAAGGTCGTCTGGAGGAAGCGGCCGCCGAGCGCCAGCTTTTGGACCGCCGTCCCTCTCGAGACCGTCGGCTCCGCGTCCGGGCCGCCCGTCCAGTTCTTCACCACGGCGTCCCATGTGCCGGCGAGCTTGGCGAGATGCGCGTGGTGCTCGCCGGGCTGGGCGTACTTGGCGAACGCCGCCATGATGTCCTGCTGCTCGGGACTCGCTCCGGCCTTCTCGCCCGTCTCCCGCCCGCCGGCCAGAGCCGGGCCGGAGGCGAGAAGGGCGACGCCGACGAGCGCCGTCACTGTGAGAAGAGATCCTGTCCTCATGGAGACCCTCCCTGAATGGCTCCGCGGACGGAGGAGCCGGGGAAGCGACTTGCGAGTGGAACGGGCGCAGGCTAGCCCGGGAGCTCCCGCCGCGTCAAGAGGCCGACCCCGCGGGGCCGGGCGTATACTTCGGGCCGCCCATCTCGCACCGACCCGGGGGGCGCGCGCCGACCCCTTCGGAGAACAGGAGGGCACCATGAACCGGGACCGATTCTCGGCCGAAACGCTCGTCTACGTCCTCGTCGGGATCGTCTTTCTGTGGATCTTCATCGCCTATTATCCGGCGGCCTTCCCGCAGGCCTCGATCCGCCTGGGCGTGACGCGCGACGAGGCCCGTCGGATCGCCGCCCGCTTCCTCGAGGAGCGCGGCTACGACCTCTCCGGGTACGAGAGCGCCGTGGTCTTCGACGCCGACAACACCGGGGCCGTCTTCCTGCAGAAGACGCAGGGGATGGAGCGGGCCAACCGGCTGATGGAGGGGGACGTGCCGATCTGGCGCTGGCGCTGCCGCTGGTTCCGCTCCGCTGAGAAGGAGGAGTACCGCGTCTACGTCGACCCGTCCGGGGAGGTGATCCGCTTCCTGCACGCGATCGAGGACGACAAGGAGGGCGCCACCATCCCGCAGGAGGAGGGCGAGACGATGGCGTCGGAGTTCGTGGCGGGCGTGATGGGGATCGACCTGTCGGAGTACGAGCGGGTGGAAGCGTCCACCAAGAAGCAGGAGAACCGGACCGACCATCACTTCGAGTGGAAGAGGACCGGCTTCGAGATCGCCTGGAAGGGGGGGGACCCCGAGGCCGGGACGGGGACCCTGCGGGTGCGGGCGAGCGTGCGCGGGGACGAGGTCGGCGGCGTGCGGCGCTATTTCAAGACCCCGGAGGCGTTCGCCCGCGAATTCGAGAAGGTCCAGTCGCGGGGGGTGCTGCTCGCGCTCATCAGCACCGTCCTGATGTTCCTGACCGGCGTCGCGGCGCTGGTGGTGTTCATCATCAAGTACAAGGCGGGCGCCATCCACTGGCGGTTCGCCCTCGTGTTCGCGGGGCTGATCATGGCGCTGTACACGCTGCACACCCTCAACGCCTTCCCCGTGGTCAAGTCGAGCTACCAGACGACCATGGACTACGCCGTGTTCGTCGGCATCGTGGCGGCCGCGACCGTGCTGGTGAGCGTGATCTACGGCGGGTTCATCCTGTTCACCGGCGCCTCCGGCCACGCCCTGACCCGCGACCTGTACCCGAGCAGCCTGGGGACGCTCGAGCGGCTGCTGCGGGGGCGGATCTTCACCCGCTCGTTCTTCTTCTCCTCGGTCCGCGGCTACGCGCTGGCGTTCTTCTTCCTCGGCTACGTGACCCTGTTCTACTTGTTCGGACGCCGGTACCTGGGCGTCTTCCTGCCCGCCGAGGGGCCGTACTCGAACCTGCTCGGGACCCACCTGCCGTGGCTGGCGCCGCTGGCGGTCTCGCTGCTCGCGGCGGTGTCGGAGGAGTTCGTCTCCCGCCTGTTCTCGATCTCCTTCCTGAAGCGCTACCTGAGGCTGACCTGGCTGGCCCTGCTGATCCCGGCGGCCATCTGGGCCTTCGCACACTCCAGCTATCCGGTGTTCCCCGTCTACGTGCGGGGGATCGAGCTGACGATCGCGGGGGTGATCTTCGGGATATTCTTCCTGCGGTTCAACATCATGACCTGCGTCGTGGCCCACTACGTGATCGACGCGGTGTTCCTCGGGATGCCGCTGCTCCGGTCGGGACACACCTACTACGTCGTCACCGGCGCCGTCGTCTGCCTGCTCGCGGCGGTCCCGCTCCTGGTCGGGATGACCGGGATGGCGCGCAACGAGCCGGATTCGGGCCCGGCCGCGGCGTAGGGGATCCTCGCGGGCGGCGCGGACGGAGGGCTCGATCGCGCCCCGCCGGCTCATCCGGCGAGGGGAGATCGGCAGGGCCGGCCGGAGCGTCCAGGGAAGGGTCGAGCCTCACGCTCGCCGGGACTCCCGGCCCCGCTGCAGCCAGAAGCGGAGTCCCCCCCGGTGCAGGGCGCGCTCGAAGTGGTCGCCGTCGGGCGACAGCCCGTCGTATCCGCGGCGCAGCAGGACCTCGATCATCGGCTCGAGCTGCCGGCCGTAGCGGCGCATGCAGGCCTCGGGATGGATCCCGGGCCAGGAGTAGCACGACACGACCGTGCGGCGGTGCCCGGAGGGGATGGAGGGCGGGACGGTGGCGTCCCAGTCCGGGTCGTCCGGGGCGAACAGGTACTTGTCGAGGTTCCCCTGCGGGATGCCCTCCAGGCCGCGCACCACCGGCGGGTCGGTGTCGAGCGTGTACGGATCGACCGCCAGGTCGGCGACCACGGCGTGCTCCGGGAGCCAGCCCAGCCAGGCGTTCGGGATCACCGGCACGGATGGGTCGTAGCGCTGGCTGGCGTCGACCAGGACGTCGGTGCGGCGCATCAGCCGCTCCATGGTGGCGGCGTGGACCGTCCTGTTGCGGCCGGCGGTCAGGACGATGACGCCCGGGCCGCCGCCCTCGATGTGCCGGTTGTTGCGCTCGACGCTCCCGAGCTTGGTCGCGGCGTCGACCGCGTCCTTCCCGACCATCCCGGAGCCGAGGACCAGCACCCGGATCGGGCCGCCGTCCGGCTTCATGAGCCCGGGGCAGCGCCGCTCCAGCACGTCGAAGGCCGCCTCCAGGCCGTTCCAGGCCACCGCCCGCATGTTCTCCACCAGGCGCTCGCTCGAGTCGTTCTCGATCCCGTCGAGCGAGATCGCCCGCAGCCCCAGCTCCCGGAGCAGGGCGACGCGCCGCGGGCGGGTCGGGAAGTGCAGCATCGAGATGAGGCAGCCCCCCCGGCGCAGCAGGCTGAGCTCGCGCGGCTCGGGCGAGCGCAGCACGAGCACCAGATCCTGACCGAAGGCCTCCTCCCGCGAGCACTCCCGCACGGCCGCGCCGGCGCGCCGGTAGTCGTCGAGGCTGTATCCGGAGCGCGAGCCGCACCCCGCCTCGAGGTGCGCGGTCACCCCCCGCCGGGCGAGGCGCCGGACGAACTCCGGGAGGAAGGCGCGCCGCTCCCCCCGCTCCTTCATCATGCGCGGGAAGCCGATCGTCCTCGGCAGGCTCACGACGGGAGCCTCGCGGCCGCCGGCGGCGCGCCCCCGCCGGCCGCCGAGGTCGTGCGGCTCGCGGGCGGCAGGCGGGACAGCCGCGCCCGCGCGATCGCCCGCTCGAAGAACTTCCCTGCCGGTGAGATCTCGGCGACGCCGCCCTTCTCGATCAGCACGCGCAGGATCGGCCGCAGCTGCCGGCCGTAGACCTCCATGCACTCGCGAGGATACAGGCCCGGCCAGGAGTAGCAGGAGACGACGTGACGGCGGTGCCGGCGATCCAGCATCGGGGGGAGATCGTCGAACGCCGGATCGTCGGGCGCGAAGACGTACCCGTCGAGGTCCCCCTGCGGGATCCCCTCGATCCCCTTGACGAGGGGAGGGTCGCTCGCGAGGTCGTAGGGGTCGACCGACAGATCCAGGATGACGGCGTGCCGCGGAAGGTACGCGATCCAGCGGTTCGGGATGATCGGGCGGCTGGGGTCGGGCCGCCGCGTCGCGTCCACCAGGACGTCGGTGCGCTCCAGGATCTCCCGCATCAGCGCCGCGTGGGCGGTGATGTCGTGGTCCACCACACTGACCTGCACCCCCGGGGACGCCCGCGGCGGCCAGCCGCGCCCGCAGCTCCTCGTCGCCGTAGCGGACCGCCGCGCGCACCGCGCGGCTCCCCACGGCCCCCGCCCCCAGCACGCTCACGCGGATCGGCGGCCGCGCCGGGTCGTCGAGCCGGCCGCCGGGATAGGTCCCGCGCAGGGTCCGGAACGCCGTCTGGATGCCGTTCCAGGCGACCGCGGGCAGGTTCTCGACGAGGCGCCGCCCGGTGTCGTCGCTGATGGCGTCGAGCGAGATCGCCTCGAGGCCGAGCGAGCGCAAAAGCTCCGCGCGCTACGGCCGGGTCGGGAAGTGCAGCATGGACATCAGGCATGCGCCGCGCCGCATCGAGCGGATGTCCTCGTCGCGCGGGCAGCGCAGCACCAGGACGTAGTCCTGCCGGAAGGTCTCCTCGCGGGAGGCGAGGCGGGCCCCCGGTGCGGTCTCCAGATAGTCGCGCTCGTCGAACCCCATCCCGGAGCCGTAGCCGCGCTCCAAGACGGCCGCGGCCCCCCGGCGCTGGAGCAGGGAGATGAACTGCGGCAGGAAATCGCGCCGCTCCCCGGGCTCCTCCCGCATCCGGGGGAAGCCGACCCGCAGTCTCGGTGTCATCTCCCTCCCCGGGCGCCGCGCGGCCGCGCTCCGGCGGCGTCCGTCCGGCGCGCCGTCCGCTCCCTCGGGGGCCTCTACGCCGCCGGCTTGCGGTACTTGTGCACGAACCGGTGGATGAAGTAGCGGTGGATCGGGGCGTCGTCCTCCCGCCCGTCGAAGTCGTAGGTGTCGCCGGGGTTCACCAGCAGGTCGGATGTCCCGGCCAGCTCGAACCCGGCCGCGGTGATCTCCCGGATCACCAGGTCCTCGTTGATCCGGTGGTACGGCTCGTCCACCCCCTCCTTGGGCGTGTACGCCTCGACCACCCCGAGGATGCCGCCCGGCTTGAGGGCCCGCAGCAGCTCCGGCAGGACCGCGGTGCGCGCCGCCTCGTCCCCGAGGTCGTGATAGTTGCGGACCGTGATCATCACGTCGATGCTGTCGTCCGCCAGCTCGCTCAGGGGGCCGACGATCTCGACGTTTCTCAGCCCCCCGGCCTCGATCCGCTCGTTCAGCGCCTCGCGGACCCGCTGCTCGTACTTCTCCTGCGTGTAGAGCGGCCCGAGCACGGCCACGACCTTCCCGTCGTCTCCGACCAGGAAGGAGAGGAGGTGGGTGTGGTAGCCGCGGCCCGGCCAGACGTCGGCGACGGTCATGCCCGGCCTGATGCCGAAGAACTCATACACCTCGATCGGCTTGAACCCGCCGTCGCGGTAACGGTCGTCCTCGGTGCGGGACGGGTGGTCGAGCACGCTCCGGTCGAGGGCCTGCGCCCTGTGCGCCGGCTCCGCCGGCTCTTCCGGCTGCTGCTTCACCTCCACCGTGCACGCCGCCCCGGCGGCCCACAGGAGCGTCAGGCAGGCCAGCGCGAGCAGCCGAGGCGCGGCGCCGCGGCGACGGGACCCATCGAGACACGCTTCGGACATGGGAGTCCTCCTTGCTTCATGGGACATGGTTTGTCGGCCTCGTGAGGGCCATAGGGTAGGCGGATCCGGCTCTGCTGTCCAGGCCGGCCGGGACGGGCCGGCGCCCCGTTCGGCGTCCGTCCTTACGGGGGCGCGGCCCGGTCGTATCCTCCGAGGTCGAGCCGGCGAGTCCGTCCTCTATCAGCGATGCCGTCCGGCCCGCGCCGAGGGGACGGCCCGCGCCGAATGGACGGCCCGCGCCGGCCGCCGGGAGGGCCCGAACGTGCGCCACGGTTCCCACCGAGTCGCGGCTCGCTGCGGCTCGCTGCTGGCGGTCTTGTCGCTCGCCGCCTGCCGCGGGGCGGCGGCCCCGGGGCCGGGGACCGTCCGCCTGGTCGATCGCCGCGCCGCCGCGCTCGTGAGCGGCACGCCCGGAGGAGCCGGAGGGAGGCCGGGCGAAGCGCCGGGCGGGGGCCCGCCGCCGGCCGGGGCCGAGTGGCGCTTCGAGCGTCCGCCTCCAGGGCCCGGGACCGGCCACCGGGATCGGGCGGGGGCCGGGAAGATCGGGGCCGCGCGCGACTGGGAGCCGGGCCCCGGGGTCGCCGGCCTCGCCGTCCATGACGGGAAGCTGATCGGCCGCAGCAGCACCGATTTCCCCCTCATCCACCTCGAGCGCGGGGCGGGCCTCGACGATCAGGACCTGCTGCACGAGATCCGGGTGCGGCTGCGGGTCTCGGCCGGCGCGAACCTGTCGCTCGCGCTGGATGATTCCGAGACGGTCGACCTGGTGAGGAAGGTGGCGGGCGCGCGGACCTTCCCATGGAGGCTCGCCACCCCGATCGTGCCGGGCGGCGAGCTCAGGACGTACGTCCTGCGGAGCCGCTGGCCGCACCGCGGAGCGGACATCCGGCACATCCTGATCCGGCCGACCGACGCGCCGGGGGCGACCTTCGAGATCGAGTCGGTCCGGCTCGTCTTCCGCAGACAGTACCTGGCCTCGATCCCCTCCGGGGCGGGCTGGCAGGGGCTCGGAGGGATCTATCGCGAGACGATCGTCTCCCGGGCGCCCGAGTCGATCCGGTTCGAGATCGACCTGCCCGACCGTCCGTGGCTCGACCTGGCGATCGGGACGATCGAGGGCGCTCCCGTGACCTTCCGCGTGACGGTGAGCCCGGCCGGGCCGGGCGCCGCCCCGGGGCCCGAGGGGACCGGCGGCGGCGCGATCGTCCTCGAGCGCACGGTCACGACGCCGCGCCGCTGGGAGCCGGCGCCGATCGACCTGGCGTCATTCGCGGGGCGGCGCGTCGGGCTGACGCTGTCGCTGGCCGCCGATGCTCCGGGCAGGATCGGTTTCTGGGGCTCTCCGGTGGTGCGCCGGCGCCGAGCGCCGCCGGGCGGCCGCGGGCGCGGAGCGCCGCCGCGGGGCGTCATCCTGATCATGGCCGACACGCTGCGCCGGGACCACCTCGACGCCTACGGGTACGCCCGCGCCACCGGCCCCGCGCTGCGGGGGATGGCGGAGGAGGGGGCGCTGTTCGCCGACTGTCTGACCCAGGCGACCTGGACCAAGGTCGCGGCGCCGTCGCTCGTCACCTCGCTCTACCCGGCCGCGCACGGGGTGAGGGAGTTCGACCACCGCCTGCCCGGGAGCGCGGTGACGGCGGCCGAGATCTACCGCGACGCCGGGCACGCCACCGTCGCCTACTCCTCGAACCTGTTCACCGGGCGGTTCTCCAACATGCACCAGGGGTTCGAGGAGCTGCACGAGGACGG
Organism: Acidobacteriota bacterium; assembly: GCA_046758905.1. Taxonomy (GTDB): domain Bacteria; phylum Acidobacteriota; class Polarisedimenticolia; order Gp22-AA2; family Gp22-AA2; genus JBHIBC01. Next base: position 44,321 of record JBHIBC010000005.1, read on the forward strand.
CTCGCTCGCCGATCCGGCCTCCAGCAAGACCTCGCGCGAGTATATGGACCGCGCGCTCGCCTGGATCGAGGCCCACCGGGACGTCCCGTTCTTCGTCTTCCTCCACCTCTACGACCCCCACGATCCGTACCGGCCGGGCCCGCCCTACGACGCGATCTGGGCCGACCCGTCGCGCCGCGAGGAGCACGAGCGGCAGGCGAGGCGGGTCCGCGAGCTGATCGCCGACCCCCAGCTCAGGAGGTTCGGCATGCCCAGCCGGGAGGAGCTGGCGAAGGCCGGCATCGACCCGGCGGCCTACGTGGGACGGGAGCGCGACCTGTACGACGGCTCCATCCGGGGGATGGACGCCGAGGTCGGCCGGCTCCTGGAGCGCCTGCGCGGGCTGCGGCTCGCGGACGCGACCCTCGTCGCCTTCGTCAGCGACCACGGGGAGGAGTTCCTGGAGCACGGCGAGATGTTTCACGGGCACACCGTCTACGGCGAGCTGACCGACGTGCCGCTGATCCTCTGGGGGCCCGGCGTCGTCCCGCGCGGCGCCGTGGTGGGCGAGACGGTCGAGCTGGTCGACGTCCTCCCGACGCTGCTCGAGCTGAGCGGCCTGCGGCCGCCGCCCGGCGCGCAGGGCCGCAGCCTGGTGCCGCTTCTGGGCGCGGCTCGAGCGCCTCCGCCCGGCTGGGAGAGCCGCCCCGCCCTCGTGGAGAAGGCGTCCATCGAGGACGTGGCCGGCCCGGGGCACCGCGAGGAGGAGTCCTACGCGGCCGTGACCCGCGCATGGAAGCTGATCCACAACGTGAAGCGCCCCGTCGGCCGGCCGGAGTTCGAGCTGTACGATCGCCGCGCCGATCCGCTCGAGCGGAACGACGTCGCCGCGCGGCACCCCGCGGTGGTCGAGCGCCTGTCGCGCGAGCTGGCGGCGCGGCGCGATCGTGCCGCGGCCGGCCGGCTGCCGCCGGGCCCCGAGACCGCCGAGGAGATCGACCGGGAGCGGCTGGAGCGCCTCCGCGGCCTCGGCTACATCCGCTGAGGGGCCCCGCCGCCGCTCCTGAGCTTTCGGGGTACAATCCGGCGCCCCCTGCAACGAACCGAGCTCCGGGAGCGACCCGTCTTCGGAGGAAGACCGATGCCGAGCTTCTGTCGCAGAGCCTTCACACCCAGCCTACTGATCGCCTCCACCCTGGCCCTGGCCGTCTGCCTCGCGCCCGGGCCGGCGGGCGCCGACGCGCCCGCCGCCGCGGCGGGGCGCGAGCTCACGGCCGACGATCTCAAGGGCCTCGAGTGGCGCAGCGTCGGGCCGGCGAACATGGGCGGGCGGGTGGCGGCGATCGCCCTCGTCCCGGGGAGCCGGACCAGCTTCTACGTCGGCTACGGCACCGGCGGCGTCTTCAGGACGGACAACCTGGGGACCACCTTCGAGCCGGTGTTCGACAAGTACCCCGTGCTGTCGATCGGCGCCATCGCCGTCGCCGACGCGCCGCCGGAGGGCGAGGGGGAGCCCGAGGGCAGGGGGAAGATCGTCTGGGTCGGGACCGGCGAGGCCAACGGGCGGAACAGCTCGTCGTGGGGCGGCGGCGTCTACCGCTCGACCGACGGCGGCGAGACCTTCACCTACGTCGGCCTGAGGCAGACGCACGACATCCCGCGCCTGGCGGTCGACCCGCGCGACCCGGACGTCTGCTACGTGGCGGCGCTCGGACACCTGTGGGGGTACAACCCCGAGCGCGGCGTCTTCAAGACGGAGGACGGGGGCAGGACCTGGAAGCACGTCCTGAAGGTGGACGAGCGGACCGGCGCCGCGGACGTGGTCATCGATCCGACCAGCCCGGACACCGTCTACGCGGCGCTTTACGCCCGGCGCCGGACGCCCTGGAGCTTCTCCGGGAACAGCGACAGGGGAGGCATCTTCCGATCCGACGACGCCGGCCGCAGCTGGAAGAAGCTGACGAGCGGGCTCCCCCCGCGCAGCGGCCGGATCGGGCTGACCATCTATCCGAAGGACACGCGCATCCTGTACGCCGTGGTGGAGAGCGACTACGGCGGCCGGGGGCGCGACATGTTCGACAACTACTCCCCCAGCGGCGGCCTGTTCCGCACCGAGGACCGCGGCGAGACCTGGACCCGGGTCAGCCCGCTCAGCTTCCGGCCGTTCTACTTCTCGCGCGTGGCCGTCGACCCGAACGACGACCGGCGCGTCTACCTGCCGGGGTGGGACCTGGCGATCTCGGACGACGGCGGGAGGACGTTCCGCCGCTCCGGGAGCGAGAACGTCCACGTCGACTTCCACGCCATCGTCGTCAACCCGATCGACCCGCGGCAGATCCTCATCGGCACCGACGGCGGCCTGTACGTCTCCGAGGACCGGGCGAAGACCTGGCGCTTCCTCGACAACGTCGCCGCGGGGCAGTTCTACCGGGTCGCGGTCGACATGCTCGACCCGTACCGGATCGGCGGCGGGCTGCAGGACAACGGCTCCTGGATCGGCCCCTCCGAGACGCTCTTCCTGACCGAGGACCAGAGGGCCGACGGCATCCTGAACTCCGACTGGCGGATGATCCACGGCGGCGACGGCTTCACCGTCGCCTTCGACCCGACCGACCCGAACCTGGTGTACGCCACGTCGCAGGGCGGGTACCTGGTCCGCATCCGGCTGGACGACAACGTCAAGAAGCTCATCAAGCCGGCGGCCCTCGAGGGGGACGAGCGGCTCCGCTTCAACTGGGACGCGCCGTTCCTGATCTCGCACCACGACCCGAGCGTCCTCTACCTGGGAGGCAACCGGGTCTTCAAGCTGACGGAGCGGGGCGAGCTGGCGTTTCCCATCGGCGGCGAGCTCAGCCGGGACGAGCCGGGCAAGACCGAGACGGTCGGCTCGGAGGCCGAGACCTACGGCACGGTGGTCTCGCTGGCGGAGTCGCCCCTGCAGCAGGGGCTCCTCTGGGCCGGCACCGACGACGGCCTCATCCACGTGACCCAGGACGACGGAAGGACCTGGACCGAGGTGACGCCGGAGCAGGTCGGCGGGCTGTACGTGTCGCGGATCGCCGCGTCGCGGCACGCCGCTCGGACCGCCTACGTCGCGGTCGACGGCCACCGCAGCGACGTGTTCCGCCCGATCGTGTTGATGACCGAGAACGCGGGACGGCGCTGGCGGGACATCACCGGCGACCTGCCGGACGGCGGGCCCGTGCGGGTCGTGGTCGAGGACGTGGCGAGCCCGCAGGTGCTCTATGCGGGGACCGAGTTCGGCATCTACGTCACCCTCGACCGCGGCCGCCGGTGGGTGCGGATGAACGGCTCGACCTTGCCCCCCGTGGCGGTCCACGACATCGTGCAGCACCCGCGCGAGAGGGATCTGGTGGTCGGCACGCACGGCCGCAGCGTCTACGTGCTCGACGACGCCTCGATGTTCGCGCAGCTCACGCCAAAGGTGCGCGGCCGGCCGCTGGCGCTGCTCGAGATCCTGCCCGGCACCCCGCGCCTGTACACGCGGCGCAGCTACGGATCCGGCCACGCCATCTTCCGCGCCAAGAACCCGCCGCTAGGGGCCGCCATCAACTACTGGCTGCGCGAGGAGGCCGGCCGGCCGGTCAAGGTCGAGATCACCGACGCCCACGACACCGTCATCCGCGAGCTTCAGGGCCCCGGCTATCGCGGCCTGAACCGCGTCGTCTGGGACCTGCAGGCCGATCCCAAGCACCGCATCCCGACGGTGGACGTGGCGTGGAACGAGCAGACCGAGTTCGTCCCGGCCGGCGAGTACAAGGTCACGCTCGAGGTGGGCGAGGAGAAGGTGGAGGGCACGGTCGAGGTGCGGCCGGCCCCGAACGCTCCGTGACGCCGGCCTCAGGCCGGGCGCGAATCGCCGCAGTCGCCGCAGAGGAGGAGGAAGTAGCAGCGCCGGGCGACGCGATCGCACAGCGAGTGGACCGTGCGCCGCCGGCCCCCGCACGCCGGGCAGGCGGTCTCGCGGGCGGCCCGGCTGACCGCCTCGTAGCGCTCCCGATGGGTGGGGAGGATCTCGGCGTCGTACACCCTGCCGCACTCCCGGCAGGTCGCGACGCTCAGGCACTCCCGAATCGCGCTGTCGCACCGGAGGGCGACCTGCATCGACGAGGTGCCGCAGGTCGCGCAGATGAGATCGGCCGCCCGCGTCTCGATCTTCGCGAATGATGTCATATCATGCGCAACGCGAGCGCGGGAGCGACTATTCCCGGAATGCCCCGGGCCGGCGCGGCTCGAGTCGGAAAGCGCGCTTCGATGAGCTTCGATCCCCGAAAGGCGGTGCTGCGCGGGCCCGACCACTTCGAGCGGTTCCGCGTTCCCGATTCCGCCGCGCGGCTGGCCGACCTGCGACTCCCCCCCGGGGAGATGCTGCTCGTCGTCGAGCGCGGCGGCGAGAGGCGTGCGCTGCTCGTCTCGCAGATGGCCTACCACCACGCCGCCCAGGGGAGGCTGGCGGGCCGGCCGTACCTGGTCTCGTTCTGAATGATCTGCCACTCGGGGGTCGGTCTGACCCCCGTCGTCGAGGGGCGGCTCCACCACTTCAGCGCCGGGGGCCTGCACAACGGGCTGATCCTGCTGATCGACGACGAGACCCGCACCTACTGGGACCACATCACGGGCGAGGCGGTACGCGGCCCGCTCCGCGGCAGGCGGCTCGAGAGTTGGGCCGTGCGGATGACCACCGCCGGTGCGGCGCTGGCGGGCGATCCGGATCTAGCGATCTCCCGCTCGGGGCGCGGTCTTCTGGCCCGCTGGCTCGGGGGCCTGGCCCGGTGGCAGGTGCGCGGGCGCGGCCTGATGCCCTTCTTCTTCCATCGCACCATGGAGCCGAAGGACCGTCGCCGCCCGACGATGGACCAGGGCCTAGGGGTCGTGGTCGGGACGCGCGCCCGGTACTACCCGCTCGAGGCGCTCCGCGCGGGAGCGAGGGCGGGGACGGGCGCGCCTGCCGGCCTGGCCGACGACTGGTCGGGGCGCAGGCTGCGCCTCTTCATCGACCCGGCCGACCGCATCCCGGCCGCGGAGTGGGAGGACGGCGGCCGGCCGTTCCAGATCTTCACCCGCTGGTACGGCTTCTCCTTCACCTATCCCGGCTGCGAGATCTACCGGGGGCCGGGAGGGGGACCCGGGGGCGCCGGATCCGGGACGGCGGTGTAGACTGGCGCTCGCGACCGCCGGGCTAATCGGCGAAGGCGGGGAGGCTCCGACATTGGCGACTCGATCGCGGCGGCACGGCGGCCCGGAGCGAGGGACGCGGGGGGAGTTCGCGACGGCGCGCGGGCGCCGCGCGGGTGCGGGAGTGGGCGCGCGGCGCGCGGGGGCTGGCGCGCCGGCCACGGTCGCGCTCGCGTGCGCGCTGTCTCTGATCTCGTGCCAGGCGGGGGGACCGGGCGCTTCCCGTGGCGGCGGGGGATCCGGGCGCGCCGCTCAGGGCGGCGCGGTGCCGGCCCGCGACATCCACTCCTTCAGCCGGCCGGAGGACGTGAGGGTCACCCACGCGGAGATCGACTGGACCGTCGACTTCGAGGCCCGGCGCATCCGCGGCAGCGTCACCTGGACGATCGAGCGCGCGCCCGGCGCTGAGGACGAGCCGCTCCTCCTCGACACGCGCGATCTGACGATCGAGTCGGTGGCCACGCCGTCGGGCGCGCCGCTCGAGCACGAGCTTGCGCACCAGCACCCGGCCCTCGGCAAGGCGCTCGGGATCCAGGTGCCTCCGGGCGGGGACCGGGTCGTCATCCGCTACCGCACCGGGCCCGACGCGAAGGCGCTGCAGTGGCTGTCGCCGGAGCAGACCGCCGGGAGGAAGAGGCCGTACCTGTTCTCCCAGGCGGAGTCGATCCTGGCCCGCACCATGCTGCCGTGCCAGGACAGCCCCGCGGTGCGGTTCACCTACGGCGCCCGGGTGCGCGTCCCCGCGGGCCTGCGCGCGGTGATGGCGGCACGGATGCTCCCGGGCGGCGGCGACGGCGAGCCGTTCCGGTTCGCGATGCCGCAGCCGATCCCGAGCTACCTGTTCGCCATCGCCGTCGGCGACATCGCGTTCCGCGAGATCGGCCCGCGGTCGGGGGTCTACGCCGAGCCGTCGGTGGTCGAGCGGGCCGCCTGGGAGTTCGCCGACACCGAGAGGATGATGGAGGCGGCCGAGCGGCTCTACGGGCCGTACCGCTGGGAGCGCTACGACATCCTGGTGCTGCCTCCGAGCTTCCCCTTCGGCGGGATGGAGAACCCGCGGCTGACCTTCGCCACGCCGACGGTGCTGGCCGGCGACCGCTCTCTCGTCTCGCTGGTGGCCCACGAGCTGGGGCACTCCTGGTCGGGGAACCTGGTCACCAACGCCACCTGGGCCGACTTCTGGCTGAACGAGGGGTTCACGGTCTACCTGACCCGGCGGATCCTGGAGGAGCTGTACGGGAAGGAGCGGGCGGAGATGAACGCGGTGCTCGGCAAGCAGGACCTGCTCGCGGAGATGCCGGACCTCGAGCCCGGCTTCACCGCGCTGCACAACGTGTCGCTGGACGGACGCGACCCCGACGACGCCTTCAACGAGGTCCCCTACGAGAAGGGGTACCTGTTCCTGCGCCTGCTCGAGGAGGAGGTCGGGCGCCGGCGCTTCGACGCCTTCCTGAGGAGGTGGTTCGACGGCAACGCCTTCCGGAGCCGCACGACCTTCGACCTGGAGGAGGCGCTGCGCTCGGAGCTGTTCGCCGGGGACGAGGCCCGGCTTGAGGCGCTCCGGGTGAAGGAGTGGCTCTACGGGGAGGGGCTGCCGGACAACGCCCCCGAGCCGCGGACCGAGGCGTTCGCCCGCACGGGGGCCGAGGCGGCGGCGTTCGCGGCGGGCGAGAGACGGGCGCCGGACATCCCGGCGGGAGCCTGGACCACCCGGGAGTGGCAGCACTTCCTGCGCGCCCTGCCGCACGACGTTCCGGCCGCGAAGATGGCCGAGCTCGACGCCGCCTGGTCGCTCACCCGGTCGGGCAACGCGGAGATCCTGTTCGAGTGGCTCCTGCGCTCGATCCGCGCCCGCTACGAGCCGGCCTACCCGGCGCTGAGGAGGTTCCTCACCGAGCAGGGCCGGCGCAAGTTCCTCAAGCCCCTCTACACCGAGCTGGCGAAGACCGCGGAAGGGAAGCGGCGCGCCCTGGCGATCTACCGGGAGGCGCGGCCGCTGTACCATCCGGTCTCCAGCAGCACGATCGACGCCATCCTCGAGTACACGCCCGCCTGAGGCCGGCGGAGCAACGCGGCCGCGGCCGCAGGGCGCCGCCTAGATCAGGGTCCCTTCGGTCCAGCCGAGCCGGGCGACCTCGATGCGGGAGGGATCGGCGACGCCGAGGCGGTACCTCTCGTCGGCCAGCCGGATGTGCCGGGGCGGGACGGCGAACGGCCGGTCGTCCCCGAAGTACTCCCGCCGCTTCGCCTCCAGGATCCTGAGCCCGGTCGCGTCGACCGCGACCGGATCGGAGCCGACGATCAGGCCGCGGTAGGGCCAGGTGTAGCGCGCCTGGAAGTGGTGCGGCCCCTTGCCGTGGAACAGCGGCGTCAGCATCACCAGGACGTTGAGGCGCGTCTTCCCCCTCACCGCGGGCAGCTCCCACAGGCCGCCCAGGTTCGCGCAGGCGTGGTCGTGCCAGCTCGGGGGGTCGGGGGAGAACATGATGTAGTTCTTGATGCAGCTCCCGACGCCGGCCCAGTGGTGCGTGCGCATCGGCCGGACGTTGACGAGCGCCGTGGCCCTGCGGAACAGCGGGTTCTTGAGCACGCCGCGGTCGTCGACGCCGATCCGCTCGGCCGGCACGCCGGCCCCGAGGACCCGCCGCCGGATCGCGTCCTCGATCTCGCGCGGCGTGGGCAGGAAGCGCCACACGTTGCTCTTGATCCCCACAGTGTCGCCCGGACGCACCAAGCGCTCCCAGGCCGCCGCGGCCGACGGCGCGCCGAGCAGGGCCGCCACGCCGAGGTCCAGCATGCGGGCGACCACCTCCGGGCGGGGCCGCCGATCGGCGTCGAGGGCGTCCGGGTCGCGCACCAGCACCACCCGCGCCGTGCGCCCGCCCTCGGCGCCGCACAGGATCGACATGCCGCCGGCCGTCCCGACGAGCGCGGCGGATGCGGCGCCGCGGAGGAACTCCCTTCGGGTCCACCTCGCGGCCGTCGGTCGCATCGCTCGTCGCCTCCCGCAGGCTGCGTCCGCCCGCCGCCCGCGGGCGGATCGGGGCCCGCTCCGCCGGCTACCGGCCCCGGGCCCGCAGGATCTGCTCGACCAGCCTCCCGATCCCGGGCCGGTCCGCCGCGTCCAGGACCACGACCACGAGCTCCCCGGCGGCGCGCGCCGCGGCCCAGGTGCCGTCCGCGCGCCGGCCGACCCCATCCGCGTCGGCGGCCGGCAGGTATCCGGACAGAAACCCCGCCAGGGCGCGCCGGGCCCGTGCCGCCGACGGGTAGCGGACCACCATGAGCGTGAACGAGCCCGTCCCCGCCCCGCCGGATCCCCCCCCGGTGCCGCGGTAGCGCGCCAGGATCCCTTCCGTCTCGCCGTCGAGCAGGAGCAGGTTGTCCTCGGCGAGCGCGCAGCGCGTGTTCAGGTAAGTCCAATCGTGGAAGTAGGACACCCGGGCGGGGTCGAGCCCCTCCGCGGGCAGCAGCCGGAGCACCTCCGGCGCCGCGCCGGGACGCGGGATGCGCCCGGCTATCGCCCGGCCGAGCGCCAGCATCGCCTCCCGCGCCGGCCCCGTGTCGTCGAGGGCGACGATGGAGACGAAGAAGCGCCCCTTCCGGAAGGCGAGCGCGCCGCCCCCGATCTCGGACTCGTCGCCGATGCCCGGGTCCCGCCCGTCGCGCATGTCGTGGTGGTAGGCGCCGAAGGCGTCCCGGGAGGACCCCATGTCGAAGACGTCGACGAGGATGTCGGGCGCGCCGCGCCTGCCGTAGCGCCGGCTCGCCACCCGGCGGACGTTGAAGGCGCGGTACACCTCGGCGCCGCCGTCGATGAGATCGAACAGCGTCTCGGAGCTGTAGAGCCTGTCTTCCCCCACGGGCGAGTAGCCGAGCGCCCCGGCGGGAAGCAGGGCGGCCGGGCCGGCGGCTGCGGGACGGGTCGGGCCCGCCCCGGCGCTGCCCCGCGCGGCGGACGGCGCACACAGGATCAGGATGCACGCCAGCGCCGCCGCTCTGGCGGCCCGGGACGGTGCCTGGCTGCGGGACATCGGTGAGCGCACGCTACCATCCGCTTCGCGAGGGTGTCAAGGCGGCGACCCGCCGCGCCGCGCCGTCCGGAGCCGGCCGCGGGAGCCGCTCAGGCCCGAACGGCGCTTGCTGGAGGGCGGCGGCCGACGTATAGTTCGGGGCATCAGCCCCCGAAAGTGGTGATTCGAGCCGTGCTGAATCGGGCCGTGGCACGTGATCGCGCGGCGCGGCTTCTCGTCGCGACCGCGCTTTTGTGCCAGCTCCCCGGCTGCGCCCGGGACGCCGAGGACGGTCCCGGCCCCGATCCGCCCGGCCGCACCGGAGGGAGCCTCCGCCTGGACGCGCCCCAGCTCGACCAGCTGAGGAGCCTTGACCCCGTGCGGGTCACCGACGTCAACAGCGGCTCGGTCGCGGCGGCGATCTACGAGGGCCTGCTGGGCTATTCGCCGGACTCCCCGGGCCACCTGGTCCCGCTGCTCGCCTCGTGGTGGGAGACGTCGGAGGAGGGCAGGGTCTGGACCTTCGGCCTGCGCGACGGGGTCCGCTTTCACGACGACCCCTGCTTCGAGGGCGGCCGGGGACGGCCCGTGACGGTCGAGGACGTGCGCGACTCGATCGTCCGGAGCCTGAGAGAGGGCGAGCGGGCCGCCCCGCTGTCGCTGCGCGACCTCATCGAGGGCGCCGGCGATCTCGGGGGCGGTCCGTCGGGCGAGGTCCCGGGCATAGAGATCGTGGACGAGACGACGATCCGCTTCAGGATCGTGCGGGCCAGCGACGCCTTTCCGCACGCCCTCGCGACCTCGGCCGGCTGGGTGGTCCCGTGGGAGGCCCTGCGGCGGTACGGGGCCGGGTTCGGCCACCATCCGGTCGGGACCGGGCCGTTCCGCCTGGCCGGCTGGAACACCGAGACGATGGTGCTGGTGCGCAACGACCACTACTGGAGGACGGACGCGGACGGAAGACGCCTCCCCTATCTCGACAGCATCGTCATGCGGCGCGGCGAGTTCTCCGGCCGCCGGCGCACGGTGCTGTCCGCCCTGCTGGACGGGAGCCTCCACGCCGTGTACTTCACGGGGGAGCTCGACTGGGCGGAGTTCGGCCGCCTCTCCGAGTTCATGGGGGACAGGGGGGTCGGGACCGTCCGCACGCCGAAGTTAAATACCATCTTCTACGGTTGGAACATGGCCCGGGACAACGTCTGGACGCGCCACCCCGAGCTGCGTCGCGCTGTGTTCCACGCGGTGAACCGGCCGGCGCCGACCGACCTGATGGAGCCCGCCTCGGGCCTCCTCCCTCCGGGGCTCACCGAGTGCGCCGCGACCGAGCCGGCCCGGCGGGATCCGCGCCGCGCCCGCGAGCTGCTCCGCGAGGCCGGGTTTCCCGGGGGCCGGGGCCTGCCGCCGCTGCGGATCGGAGCCGTGGGCAGGACCGAGTACCTGCTGCGCAACGTCCTCGAGCCCCTGGAGGAGGTCGGGATCGAGACCGATGTCCGGGTCACTCCCTGGGACCTTCACTGGGAGGCCCTCGAGCGCGGGGAGTACGAGTTCTTCCGGGACGGGTGGATCGCCGACTACCCCGACCCGGGGAACTTCTACCAGCTCTTCTACTCCGGCTCGGCCATGAACCACACCCGCTACTCCGACCCGACCTACGACCGGCTGTTCGAGCGGTTCCAGGCGCTGCCCGCCGACAGCCCCGAGAGGCGCCGGATCTGCGCCCGGCTGGAGGCCATCCTGCGCCGGGACTGCCCGGCGGTCTTCCTCTATCACGAGCGATCGGTCTATCTGGTGCGGCGCGAGGTCCGAAACGTCGACGCCTTCGTCAATCCGTTCGAGCGCAAGTTCTACGAGCTGGTGTGGCTGGATCGAGGGGCGCGGCCGTGAAGCGGCGGATGCAGCGCAACCTGGTGCTGCTGTTTCTCGGCTCCTCGGCGGTGCCCCTGGCCGTGGTGGCGGGGATCGGGTACTACGTCTCGACGCGCTCCATCGTGTCGATGGTGAGGCGGCGGGCCGCCTTCTCCTGTAAGGAGATCGACCGGCGCTTCACGCGGCGGATGCGCAGGGTCGAGGACCAGTTCCAGCTGGTCGCCGGCGGCGGGGGCACCCTGCCGGGGGAGTGGGAGGCGCGGGCACGGCTGCGGGACGGCCGGGCGGAGTTCTACGTCGAGGACCTCGTCCTGGAGGCGGGCCTCGACCGGAGGTTCACGCGCCTCGTGATCCTGGACGCCGACGGCGCCCCGCGCTACAAGATCGACTATCGCCGCGTGCCGGTGCGGGGACCCGGCGGCCCGCGCTACTTCCTGCAGACCGCCCGCTTCCGGCCGGAGGACGCACGGGGCTACGAGGAGGCGGCGCGGCTCGGGCCCTCCGAGACCCGCGTGCTGCTGCCGGGCCCGGACGCCGGGACCATGGTGATCCGCCTGGCCACCCCCCTGTTCTCGGGGCGGCGGCGCCTCGGCACGCTGCTGGCCGACTTCGACGCGGCGGGCATCCTGGAGTCGGTGATCGGGGGCATGAGCCTCGGCAAGGACGCGTTCCACTTCCTGGTCGATTCGAGAAGCGGCGTGCTCCTGTCCCACCCGGACTACTCGCGCAGGAACCAGCTCCTGGCGGTGGCCATGCCCTCCCTCGGCCCGGACTTCCTCGGCGGGCGGGCGGACGGATGGGCGAGATTCCGCGACGCCGGCGGGCAGGAGTGGATCGTCTCCCGGCGCAGGCTGGCGGGCACGCCCTGGGTGGTCGCGGTGGCGGGCCCTTTGGGCTCCTTCCTCGCGCCGATCCAAAGGGTCGGGCGGCTGCTCCTGTTGCTGGTCCTCTTCGTCCTGACCGGGGCCTCCCTGGTGATCCTCCTGGCGACCAGGCGGTTCCGGCGCTCGCTGGCCTCGCTGACCGCGGCGGCGCAGTCGTTCTCATCGGGCGACCTGAGCCGGCGGGTGGAGGTGCGCTCGGACGACGAGATGGGGGCGCTAGGGCGCACTCTCAACAGCATGGCGCGCGACCTCCGGCGGGAGATCGAGCGGAGGGAGCAGAGCGCCCGCATCGAGTCGTTCAACCGGCTGGCGGCGGCGGTCGCCCACGACCTCAAGAGCTCCCTCTTCAGCCTGTCGCTCCTGCTGGACAATCTCGACCGGCACGCGGGCGAGCGGCAGTTCATGAAGGACTCCGCGCTGACCATCCGCAAGGCGCTCGAGAAGCTGAAGAAGACCAGCGAGAGGTTGGCGTGCCCCCCGTCGGGCGCCGCGGTGCGCCTCGAGCCGCTGGAGCTGTCGTCGCTTCTTCGGGCCGCCCTCGACGAGTCGGGCGCCGGGCGCCGCCCCGGGCTGCGGGTCGAGGCGGACCTGCCGGAGGGGGTGAGCGCCCTCGGCGAGCGGGAGGAGACCGGGAGGCTGTTCCTGAACCTGGTGCAGAACGCCGTGGAGGCGATGCCCGGCGGGGGCACCCTGCGCCTCTCGTGCAGGCGAGTCGAGGATCGGGCCGGCGGCGCGGCCTGGGCGGAGGTCACGGTGGAGGATTCGGGCGCCGGGATGTCGTCCGACTTCCTGCGCCGGAGGCTGTACCGCCCGTTCGCCAGCACCAAGGCCGGGGGGATCGGGCTCGGCCTGTATACCTGCCGGGAGATCGTCGAGCGCCACGGGGGCCGGATCGAGGTGCGGAGCGAGCCGGCCCGGGGGAGCGTGTTCCACGTCCGGCTGCCCGCCCCGGCCGCGCGGGCGACCCACGCATGACGGGGGCGCGGACGGCGGCGGTGCGGGCGACGGCGGCGCGGATGACGGCGGCACGGACGGCGGCGGTGCGGACGGCGGCGGTGCGGGCGACGGCGGCGCGGATGACGACGGCGCGGGCGACGGCGGCGCGGACATGAGGCCCAAAGAGACGATCCTCATCGTGGACGACGACGAGGCGATCCGCACCCAGCTGTCCTGGGCGCTCGGGGACGAGCACGAGGTCCTGCAGGCCTCCGGCCGGGAGGAGGCTCTCGCCGCGACGCGGGGAGGCCGGGTCGATCTGGTCCTGCTGGACCTGCGCCTCCCGCCGCTCCCGGACGAGATCACCGAGGGGCGGGAGATCCTGGAGGCGATCCTGAGGATCCACCCGTCTCTCCCGGTCATCATCATGACCGGAGATCGGGACCGGCGGACGGCGGTCGAGATGGTCGCGCGCGGCGCCTTCGACCTGTTCCGCAAGCCGGTCGATCCGGACGAGCTCCGGATCATCCTGAGGCGGGCCCTGAGGATGCGCCGGCTGGAGCGCGAGGTGCGACGCCTGCGCGGCCGGCTGGAGGCGGGCCTCGGGATCGACGACCTGGTGGGCCGGAGCCCCGCCATGCGGGGGGTGGCGCGCCTCGTCCGCAGGGTCGCCGACACCGGGGCGACGGTGCTCATCACGGGCGAGAGCGGCACCGGCAAGGAGCTGATCGCGCGCGCCTTCCACCGGCACAGCGCGCGACGCGAGGGCCCCTTCGTGGCGCTCAACTGCACCGCCATACCGGCCGGGCTGATCGACGACGAGCTGTTCGGCCACGAGCGGGGCGCCTTCACGGGCGCCGCCGGGCGGAGGATCGGCAAGTTCGAGTACGCCTCCGGAGGCACCCTCTTCCTCGACGAGGTCGGCGACCTCCCGGGGCCGGTGCAGGTGAAGCTGCTCCGGGTCCTGCAGGAGTCGGAGATCCAGAGGCTCGGGGGCAACGAGACCATCGGCGTGGACGTCCGGCTGCTCGCGGCCACCCACCAGGACCTGGAGGAGAAGTGCCGGGAGGCCTCCTTCCGCGAGGACCTCTATTATCGCCTCAAGGTCGTGACCCTCGCCGTCCCGCCGCTGAGGGACCGTTCCGGCGACATCCCGCTGCTGGCGGATCACTTCCTGACCAAGCACGCCACCCGCGGCTCGCCCCGATCGTTCTCGCCCGCGGCGATGGAGGCGCTCGGCCGCTTCCACTGGCCGGGCAACGTCCGCCAGCTCGAGAACCTCGTCAACGCGCTGTGCGTGACCTGCGAGGCGGACGCGGTCGAGCTGTCCCACCTGCCTCCCGAGCTCCGCGGGGCCGAACGGGCGGCCGGCGCGGGCGCGGCGGCGGGCGTCCTGCCGGCGGCGCTGCCGGCCGAAGGCATCCCGCTCGCGGCGGTGGAGCGGGAGCTGATCGAGCGCGCGCTCAGGAGGACCGGGGGAAACCGCACCCGGGCGGCGGGCCTGCTGGGCGTCAGCAGGCACGTGCTGCTAGGCCTTCTGAAGAAGCACCGGCTCGGGTCCTGAGCGGCCCGCGCCCGCCGGTCTTCCTGATCGCCGCGCTTGCCCGGCGCGCGACCGTCCCGATCGCCGCGCTTGCCCGCCCGCTGTCCTCCCGGCCGTCGCGCTTGCTCGCCCGCGCTCCTCGCGGCCGCCGGCTCTCGCGCCCGCGATCGTCCCGATCGGCACGGCTCCGGCGCCGCTGATCGTCCCGAACGGGACGGCCGGTCCCGCGCCGCGCCTGCCCGGATCGCCGTCGCCGCGCGGCGGGAGCGGCCCAACCCTCCACGGGGCGATAAGTTGCGGCCGCGGCGGCCGGGCCGCCCGCGCGCCTGGCACGCCGCGTGCTGGAAGGACCAGAGGACGGCCCGCCTCGGCGACGAGGTCGAGCGAGCGGGAGGGACCGTGGGCGGGAAGACCAGAGTCCTGATCGTCGATGACGACCCGGAGGTCCTGAGCCAGCTCCGCTGGGCGCTGCGGGAGGAGTTCGACCTGCTGCTGGCGGCCAGCCCCCCGGAGGTCGAGGCGCTGCTGCTCGAGGCGAGCCCGCCGGCGGCCGCGCTGGTCGACCTGCACCTGCCGCCCGAGACCTCGTCCATCGACGGGGGTATCGCCGTCATCCGCGCGCTGAGGAGGGCCTCCGCCGCCACCCGGATCGTCGCCATCTCCGCCTACCCGAGCGAGGACTCGGACCGGCGTTCCCGCTCCGCGGGGGCGTCGATGCTGCTGAGCAAGCCGGTGCGGCGCGCGCGGCTTCTGGAGCTGCTGGGCGGATGAGCCGCTTTATCACGTCACGAACGCCGCAATCGCCGTTGGGCGGGTGAGGTTTCCGATGGTCGCCAATCAGAGGAGCGAGATGAAGGTCACACGACGCGTCGCTCGGGCGCGTGCCGCCTGGGCGATCCCGCTGACGGCCCTGCTCCTGTTCGCCCTCGGGGGGCGCGCGCCGGTCGAGAGGGACGAGCACGGGCGCATCCGGAACAGGCCTGTTCGCAGGGTGGAGCTGCAGGGGATCAGGGTCACGCTCGAGCAGCTGCAGCGCATCGACGCGCAGCTCGGGAAGCCCGAGCGCAGGGTCATTCCGTTCATGGAGCGGCCGGCACCAACGGAGCTTTCCGAGCCGGCGTCCTCCTCTCCGGCGCCGTCGGAGGGGAGAAGCCTCGAGCGCGAGCCGAGTCCGCGGGAGCCCGGCGCCGGCCCGCCCCAGGCACAGGGGGCGGAGCAGGGAGGATATGAATCGGCCGCCTCCCCGGCGGCGGCGCCTCTGGCCAACGATTTCCCGGGCATGAAGGACGATCTGACGGTGATCCCGCCCGACACCCACGGGGCCGCCGGTCCCGACTTCCTCGTGAGCGTCCTCAACCGCGGCTTCGCCGTCTTCGACAAGGCGACCGGGACGATCGTCTTCGGGCCGATCTCCCTGCAGGCGTTCTGGGCCCCCCTGGGCACGGCGCCCGGGGATCCGGCGAGCGATCCATTCGATCCGAGGGTGATCTACGACCAGTACGCCGGCCGGTTCATCGTCACCTCGGCCGGCGGACGCTGCGGTCCCGCCTCCTGGATCCTGGTGGCGATCTCGATCTCGAGCGACCCGAACGCGGGGTTCACCCTGTACGCCGTCCGGGCGGACGCGACGACCCCGGGGCAGTGGGCGGACTATCCTGCGGTCGGCGTCAATCCCGACAACATCTACATCACCGCCAACATGTTCGACAACGCCGGCAGCTGCCCCCGGGGCGCCGCCTCTCACCCCGCCAAGTTCTGGGCGATCGAGAAGGCCGCGCTTGTGGGCGGAACGCTCGCGTTCAGCGAGTTCATCGATGTCGTCGGCGGCGGGACGTGGCAGCCCACCCACGCCTTCGGCCCGACCCCGGTCAACTACATCATCAACGAGGGATGGTCGGTGAGCCCCGGCACGAGGCAGCTGCGCATCCAGGAGTTCTCGGGCCCGGTCGGATCGCCGATCCTCACGGATCTCGGCTTCATCCAGGTCGCCCGCTACGGCCTGGACCTGATCGAGGACGCCCCGCAGCTCAACTGCTCGGCGAGGATCGAGACGAACGACTTTCGGCTGCTCGACGCCGTCCTCAGGAACAACAAGATCTGGGCGACGCACCACGTGGACGACCCGGTCGCGGACGGCGTCGGGAGGACGGAGGTCGCCTGGTACGAGATCGATCCGACCCAGGCGATGCCGTCTCCCGGCCCCTTCGCCGGCCCGATCCAGCAGGGACGGGTGAGCGGCGGCCCCCCCGCGGGCCTCAGGTACTACTACCCGTCCATCGCGGTGAACGCCGCCGAGTGCGTGGCGCTGGGGTTCTCGGGGTCGGACGGCTTCAACCCCGCGAGCGGCTTCTACACCTCGCGGGAGCCGAACGATCCGCCCGGAACGATGGGCCCGGTCTCGCCCCTCAAGGGCGGGGTGGATCCCTACTTCAAGGAGTTCCTCCCGCCGCTGTGCGCGGTGAGCGTCCAGTTCGAGGCGGAGCCCCCGCCCCCTCCCCCCCCGCCGAACCAGTTCGTGGTCGGGTCGACCATCTTCGACCCGGGCGCGATCATGACCGTCACTCCCTTCTTCTTCAGCGACGGCACGCAGTTCAGCGGCGGGTACGCCGAGATCTCCCTGGCGAACCAGGCGCTGGGGACGGGCCAGGAGCTGGCCATCAACAACGTCAACATCGACTTCAGCTTCAGCTGCACCGAGGGCGCGACGATCCCCAACCTGACGCTGAAGTACGCCGAGCTCGGCGGCAACATCAATATGGAGATCAACGGCGACTTCAGGAACTTCCAGGACTTCATCAACGTCAGCGGGCTGGTCATCGGCGGCGTCCGGGTCACCGCCACGGACTTCGGCCCGCCCGGCAACGGTCCCGGGATCCTCTCCCTCCAGGGGACGATCTTCTCCTTCAGCCTCGGCGGTCAGGAGCTGTGGATCGACGACGTCAGGAGCTCGCTCGCGGCGTTCACGAGGAACCGCTGGGGCGATTACAGCGCCACGGTGATCGACCCGAGCGACGGGAGCTTCTGGACCATCCAGGAGTACGCCGAGCAGGAGCTGGCGCCGGGGTGCAACGCCCCCGACACCGGCGTGTGGGGGACCTGGTGGGGCAACTTCGCCTGCGCGGCGATCCCCTGCAGCGTCGACGCCGACTGCGACGACGGGGTCTTCTGCAACGGCGCCGAGGTCTGCCAGAACGGCCTCTTCTGCGGGCCCGGCACACGGCCTTCCTGCGACGACGGGAACCCCTGCACGATCGACAGCTGCGACACCGGCTCCGACTCGTGCCTGAACGCTCCCGCCCCCGACACGGAGAGAGCCGCGGGTGCCGACGGCAACTGCGACACGGCGGACGACAACCTGGATCTCTTCGGTCCCGACGGCCTCTGCGGCACGAGCGACGACGGAGCGGGGGACGGCACCTGCGACGCCGTCGACAACTGCCCGGGCAGGTACAACCCCGGCCAGGAGGACGCCGACCGGGACGGGCTCGGGGACGTCTGCGACGCCGATCCGTGTCCGGCCGGGCTCGTCTACGTGACCGAGTCGGGCGGCGCCAGTGGAGAGCTGTCGGTGGTCGACCTCCTCACGGGGACCGTCTCGGTCATAACGAGCGGGCTCTCCGGCCCGAGCGGGGTCTCCCTCAACACGGCCGGGACCAAGGCCTACGTTTCGGAGTCGGGCGGCCAGCAGCTGCTGGAGATCGATCTCGCGACCGGCGTGCCCAGCTTCATTTACGGGCAGTGGCCCCAGGAGGGGGTGGCCGTCTGCGACCTCGGGACCCACGGCTACGTGACCGAGGTCGTGATGGGCAACGCCGGCGCCCTCACGATGGTGAACCTCGGCAGCGGCTCGATCTTCCCCTTCAACGTCGGCGCCCCGCCGACGGGCGTCGACCTCAACGGAGCCAACACCGCCGCCTATGTCCTGGAGCCCGGCCCCGGGACGCTCGAGGAGGTGATACTCGGCGGGGTGTGCGGGGTCCCCGCACTCATCAACACCGTGACCGGCGCGCTGAGCAGCCCCGAGAAGATCGCGGTCAACGCCGCGGGCACCCTCGCGTACGTCACCGAGCTCGGGACCGGGAGCCTCCTGGAGATCGATCTCGCCACGGGGATCCGGACGGCCATCGCCACGAGCCTGATCAACCCGACGGGTGTCGATCTCAACCCGGCCGAGACCACGGCCTACGTGACCGAGCAAGGGAGCGGGCGACTGCTGTCGGTCGACCTCGCCACCGGCAACGTGACGACCGAGGCGTTCGGCCTGTCCGTCGCCACGGACGTGGCGTTTCAGCCCGGGGGCAACACGATCAGCATGCCCGACGGCGTCACTGGCTTCTCCGGCTCGAGCATCGTGGTCCCGGTGAGTCTCACGGACATCACCGGCCAGGGGGTCTTCTCCGTCGATCTGACGGTCCGCTACAACAGGGCCGTGCTTCAGATCCCGACCACGCCCGCGCCCAACGGCGGCGTGGCGCTCGGGAGCCTGGCGAGCGGCTGCACGCTGACGACCAATCTGAACACCCCCGGCGAGGCGGTCATCTCGGTGTTCTGCAGCTCCGCCATGAGCGGCTCCGGCTCCCTGGTGGAGATCACCTTCAACGTCATCGGCGCCGCCGGGACCGGAAGCCCGCTCGACATCGTCACCGCCGCGCTCAACGAGGGGACCCCGGGCGTCTGCGTGGACGACGGTTCCGTCTCGATCCCCGAGTTCATCGCCGGGGCGATCCGCTACTACCGGGACCAGGCGAGCGCCACGGAGCCCGGGACGCAGCCGGTCGACGCCGCGGCGGTCGATCTCACCGGGTTCATCAATACGACGACGAGCACCGACTGCAGCGGCGCCTACACCTTCACCCCCGTGACCCTGAACCAGGACTACAGAGTCACTCCGGGCAAGCTGAACGACTTCGACGCGGGGATCGACCCGTTCGACGCCTCGCTGAACGCCCAGCACGTGGTCGGCCTCATCACTCTCACGCCGAATCAGCAGCTGGCGGCCGACGTGACGGGCAACGGGACACTCACCTCCTTCGACTCCGCCATGATCGCGCGCTTCACGGTCGGGTCGATCACGCGGTTCCCCGTGGCGACGACCAACGGCAGCGACTGGACCTTCGTCCCGGTCCCGCAGACGGAGCCGAACCAGACGGTGGTCAACCCCGTGCCGTCGGCGGGCGTTCAGGGGAGCATCTCCTACACGCCGCTCGCCCGCTCGGCCGCCTCGCAGGATCTCCTGGGGGTCCTCTACGGGGATGTCTCGGGCAACTGGCAATCGAGCTGCACCTCGGGCGCGGCGAGCCTGCCCTTTGCCGCCTCACTCGAGGCGCCCAAAGGTGTGAGGCAGCACGGCCCCGCCGGCCGTCTCGTCCTGCCCGCGGTCGCGGCGCGGCCGGGCGAGCTGATCCAGGTGCCGATCAGGGCCCTGGGGACCGGGGATGCGGTCTCCTTCTACCTGGATCTGCGTTTCGACCCCTCCGTCCTGAGCGTCGAGCGGATCGAGGTGGGGGACGCGGCCCCCGGCTTCAGCCTCGCGTCGAATCGGGACGACCCCGGGCGGGCGCGGATGGCCCTGTTCCATACGCTTCCCTTGCGGGCCGGGGGCGAGGTCGCGGTCGTCACCTTCCTGGTGGTCGGCAAGCCGGGTGACGCGACGGCGCTCACGCTGCCGGCCTTCACGGTCAACGAGGGGCGGATCAGGGCCGTGGTGAAAGAGGGGCTGGTCCGAGTCGTCCCCGGACGCTGACCGCCGGAGGTCGTGGGATGGGACGCGTGGAGCGGCCTGTGAGGCACGACCCGGGGCGGCGCGACCCGGGACGGTGCGACCCGGGGCGGCGCGACCCGGGACGGCGCGACCGTTGCCAATCTCGGTTCGGGCCACGGCGGGCCGCACTCGGGATGATCCTGCTCCTGCTGGCGGGCTCAGGCTCGTCGGGCCTCGCCGCGACCCTGAGCCTGCCAGCCGGCGCGGGCGCACCACCGGGCGCCTCCACGGTGGTCCCTCTCCAGGTCGACGACGCGGCGGGGATGCTGGGGACCGACATCCTCATCGCCTACGACCCCGCGGTGGCGATCGCCACCGGCGTCTCCCCGACCCCCCTCTCGGCGAGCCAGACGCTGACCGTGAACCTGAACGGTCCCGGCGTGATCGTCATCTCGCTGTTCGGCGCGTACCCCCTGGACGGGAGCGGGGCCCTGCTGGATCTCTCCTTCACCTCGGTCGGACCCCTGAACAGCCGGACGGTCCTCGACCTCGCGTCGGCCGACATCAACGAGGGGGGGATCCCGGTGATGCTGCTCGACGGGCAATACTGCGTACAGGGGCCGACCGAGGAGGTTCGGGGCCTCGAGGCCGGCCTCGCCGCGCCCGGTTCCACGGTGGCGATACTGAGCTGGGCCCCCGATCCCTTGGCGGCCTCCTTCAACGTCTATCGTGGCGAGAGCCCCGACCTGAGCGATCTCGCCTGCTTCCTTCCCGGCGTCACGGGCACCTCGACCGCGGACGACGGAGCCCTCCCGCCGGGCGGGCTGTTCGTCTACATGGTGACTGCGGCCAACTGCCGAGGCGAATCGACGCTGGGGTTCGACTCGACCGGCTCGGAGCGGATGAACTCAGCGCCCTGCAGCCCTTAGGCCGAGCCTTCATCCTCCGATGCCGTCCCCAACATCTCGCCCGGGGAGGCGTGGCCCGCGATCCGTCTCGATACGTCGCGTGCCACCCGGCGGTTCGCCGGCCGTCGGGGCGACGGGCTCCGCCGCCTCCATAACGGCGGACCCGTCCGGCCGCCAGCGTGGGGCGCGAATGTCGATTGTCAAAGAGCCAGGGCTCTCGAGGCGGCGACGGCTGCCTGAGTTCCGCGCCGGGCCGACGGCTTCCAGAGCCTGACGTGAGGCGCGCCTCCCCGCGCGAGAAGCGGGCGCGGGGGTGGGCGCGCCTCCCGACGCGCGACCGTGGGGGCGGGCGCGGCCCGCGAGGAGCCGGCGCGCCGACACGCAGCTCCCGAAGAACTAGCGTGGGGGCGGGCGCGGCTCGCGAGGAGCCGGCGCGCCGACACGCAGCTCCCGAAGAACTAGCGTGGGGGCGGGCGCGGCTCGCGAGGAGCCGGCGCTAAGGCGCACGCGCGTCGCGAAAGACTAGCGCCAGGGCGGGCGCAGGCACCTCTCGGGAACCGGGCGTCCCGCCAACCGGCGCGCGGTCCCGGGGAGCCCGGCCGGTCCCGCGGAGGCTCTCGCCGAGGTAGCGCGCCAGAGGGGGGCCGTCGGGCCTGACGCCCAGCTCCCACCACAGATCCGAGTTCGCACGGCCGGAGCAGCGCAGCCATCCCTGGTGGATTCCCCGCTGGTGATGTCCCACGCACAGGGTGATGAGGTTGTCGTCCTCGTCGCCTCCGCCGCGCGAGCGGAAGATGATGTGGTGCTCGTTGAGGTTGCTGCGCGAGGAGCACCCGGGGACCCGGCAACGCCAGCCGTCGCGCTCGAAGATGCGATAGCGCCGGCGCCAGCCCGCGTCGCCCGGGTTGTCCCACGTCTCGCGCAGCGACCGGATGAGCATGACGAGACACTCCCAGTCGCGGAGATCGCGGCCCGCGACGCCGCGGCACGCGCGCAAGGCGCTGTGCCAGAGTGCGGCGACGTCCGTGGGCGCCCAGAAGGAGATCCGGTGAATCGGCCACCACCACGCCTGGGTCCGGCCCCGGCGATCGGCCTGTCCCGTGGGGTCGGCCGCGGCGGCTGGCGCCGGGCTCTTGGGGCGCGCAGACGTGTGCCGCGCGGTCCCGGGGCGAGGGGACGGGTCCGCAGGCGGGAGGGGCGCGCCCGATCGCCCGTCCCAGGACAGGGTCCGGGCCAGCGCGCAGATGTGTGCCGCCTCGGGGGCGGGGGCGGCGGGTGTATCCCCTGTGTCCGGGACCGGGGGCCCGCTCGCCGACTCCGAGGGTGCGGGGGCGCGCGTCCCGCTCGGGACCGGGGGCCTGGTCGCCGCGGGCGGGGCGGCGGGTGGGTCGGCGGGCGCCGCGGCGGGCGGGGCGGTGGCGTCCTCCCGCATCGCCGTGGCGATGTCGCAGAGGGCCACGACCTCCTCGAGGCGGCGCACCGTCACGCGCCGGGCGTAGCGGATCCACCGGCCCTGGGTCTCGGGCCGGACGACCCGGACCAGATGGCGCGCGTGGCACCAGGTGATGAGGCCTCGCCTGTAAGCGTCGGCCAGCAGCGGGAGGCTGCGAAGTCGCCGATCCAGCGCGATCAGGTAGCGGGCGCGCCGGGGCGACATCCCGAGCGCGGCGCGGCACCAGTCGCCCAACGAGTCGGACCCCAGATCGCGATAGAGCCGGGTCCCGGCCAGGGTGGCGAGAAGGCGACCCTGGCGCCATGCGAGCGACTGGCGGAGACGGACCAGCCCCCGAAGCCGTGCGTCCAGATCCCAGGGGTCGGGCGCCTGCCCCGCCGATTCGCCTCCGGCCCGGGCTCCGTCCGCGCCGGCCGCCTGACCGGGAGCGACCGCGCCGGAGCGGGCTCCGGACCCGAGAGCGTCCGCACGGGAATCGACCGCCAGGGCGCCCGCCGGCAGCGACGACCCGGGATCGGGAGGGATCTCCGGCGCGCGGCCCGCGAGAATGCTCTCGGGATCGGCGGCGGAGCCCAGGGGGCTCAGAGCCTCCCGGACAACGGCGGATACCTCCGACCAGACGCGCAGGCCGAGGAGCCCCTCGGCGGCGCCGGTGGACGGGCGGGGCGCATCCGCGCCGCCTCCCGCGCGGTCGGCCTCGCTCGCGGCGGCTGGAGGGGGTGGCGGGGCCGCGTCCGTACCGGGGCCCGCGCCGTCAGGCTCGATCGTGGTGCCGGGAGTGGGCGCTGGGAGCGCGTCCGCGGGTGGAGATGGGATCGCGCCGGCGGCGCCGGGATTCCTCGAGGTGGTGAGGGGGACCGTGCCGTTCGCTCGGTCCGGAGCGTCCTTGACATCGGGGACTCCGGAGAGGAAGTCGGCGGCCAGGTACTCGGCGCAGCGCCAGGCCGGCTCCTGGTGACCGGCGACGCGACGGATGAGATCGAGCGCCCAGTGCCAGAGGGCCACGACCTGCCCCGGCGCCTTAAAAGAGATGAAGCGGCCCGGGTCGTCCTGCCCCACGGCGGCGTCGGCCTGCGGCGCAGATGTGTGCCGCTGAGGAGCGGCCGGCTGCGCAGCCCTGTGCCGGTGGGGCAGGGACGTCTCGGCGGTCGTCTCGCCCGTGGTCGTGGTGGCTCCGTCGGGCGCGGCGTCCGGATCCCTCGGGAGCCGAGCCGGGTCATCGGGCTCTCGGCCCGGCTGGGGCTGGGAGCATCCCGGATCTGCGGGCGTTTGGGGCGGCCGGCGCCCTGCGGACCCCGGACCCTCGGGCGCGGGGGTCTGGCGGCGCTCCACGCGCGCCAGGTCCTCCAGCTCGCGGACCGTCAGGCGCCGGGCCCGCGCGAGCCACAGTGCCTGGGTGGCGGCGGTGGAGGCGGCGGCGATGACCCGAAGCTTCGACGGCGGGAGGTCGCCGGCGTCGAAGGCGCGGGCGACGTGCGGCAGGACGCGCAGGGCGCGGTCCATCCTGAGGAGCGACTGGGCGCGGCGGAGGCTCATCCCGAGCCGCTCCGTCAGGTAGTCGGCGAGCCGGACGTAGCCGAGCCGCCGGAAGCGGCCCTCGCCGCTCATCAGGTAGAGGCCCCTGCCGAGTCGGCGCTCGATGACGGCGCCGGCGCGGGTCAGGCGCAGGAGCTGAGACTCGAGAAGGCGGGCCGCCAGGCCGCTGGTGACGGCGGAAGCATCGACGCCTGGCCGGGGCATCATGCGACCTCCTTTCCGAGGGGGCCAGGTCAATCGACGCGGGCGATGGCGAGTATGGTGTAAGTCAAGCGAAAAGTCAAGAAGAAAATGCAAAAAAATTTCCGGCCCCGCCGGGCCGCCCGGCGGCCGGATCGACGCGGCGGATGCACGAGGCCTTGCCCGGCCGCAGGCCGTGGTCAGGGGGGCCACTCGGCTGGAAGTCCGGGGGGCCGCTCGGCCGGGGCTCGCGGGAGGGCTATTTCGGCCGTGGTCAGGGTGCCATCCGGCCGGGGGTTCTGGAGCGGGTGATATCCTGGCGGCTCCCGACTCCGAGGGGGTGTCGCATGAAAGGGAGGATGCGCGTGGCGAGAAAGACGCTGTACCTGCGGGCGGGGGCCGCGATGCTGGCCGGCTGCGGCGCGGCCGTCACCTACCTGCTGCCGTCGACGGATGTCGCCGGCCCGATCACGCGCAGGATCCTGATGCGCGCCGAGAAGGTCGTGGGGCTCGCGTTCACCGACCGGGAGCGCGAGCAGATGCTGGACGGGCTGAACGAGCTGCTAGAGGATTACGAGGCGATCCGCAAAACGCCGCTCGCGAGCAGCGTGCCGCCGGCCGTCCAGTTCAATCCGGCGCCCCCGGGCCTGACGATCGAGGGCGGGGCCCGGATGTCCGCGCGCAACCCGAGGATCGAGACCCGGGCCGCGGCATCCGCCCGCGGGGAGTCCGAGCCGCGGCCAGCCCGGGAGGAGTCGACCCCGGCGGGGGTCAAGCCGCCGACGGGCGGGATGAAGCCCCGCCCGAGGGAGACGACCCCGCCGCCGGTCCCGGCCGATCTCGACGATCTGGCGTTCCTCCCGGTCACGCGGCTGGCGGCGCTCATCAAGAGCCGCAGGATCACGTCGGTCGAGCTGACGCGCATGTACCTGGACCGGCTGAAGCGGCTCGATCCGCAGCTGAAGTGCGTCATCACCCTCACCGAGGAGCTGGCGCTCGAGCAGGCGGCGCGGGCCGACCGGGAGATCGCCTCCGGAAAGTACCGCGGGCCGCTGCACGGCATCCCCTGGGGCGCGAAGGATCTGCTGAGCACGCGGGGGATCCGCACTACCTGGGGCGCGATGCCGTACAAGGACCAGGTCCCCGACGAGGACGCGACCGTCGTGAAGCGTCTGGAGGAGGCGGGAGCGGTCCTCGTGGCCAAGCTCTCCCTGGGGGCGCTCGCGTGGGGCGACGTCTGGTTCGGCGGGCGGACCAACAATCCCTGGAACCTGGAGCAGGGGTCGAGCGGCTCCTCCGCCGGGCCGGCCGCGGCCACCGCCGCGGGCCTGGTCGGGTTCAGCATCGGGTCGGAGACCTGGGGCTCGATCGTCTCCCCCGCCACCCGCTGCGGGGTGACCGGTCTGCGCCCGACCTACGGCAGGGTGAGCCGGCACGGCGCCATGGCCCTCTCCTGGACGATGGACAAGCTGGGCCCGATGTGCCGCACGGTGGAGGACTGCGCGCTGGTGCTCGAGGCGATCTACGGCCCGGACGGGAAGGACGCCACGGTGGTCGACGCGCCGTTCGCCTGGGATGCGGACCTCGACGCGACCTCGCTGCGGGTCGGCTACGTGAGATCGCTGTTCGAGGCGCCCCTGGAGGAAGGCGAGGACGAGGAGATGCGCGCGCACGATCTCGCCACCCTGGAGACGCTGCGCGGTCTCGGCATCGAGCCGATCCCCATCGAGCTTCCCGACCTGCCGGTCGATGCCCTCGGCCTCATCCTGACGGCGGAGGCGGGCGCCGCCTTCGACGATCTCACCCGCAGCGGGCGCGACGACCTCCTGGTCCGCCAGATCGAGAACGCCTGGCCCAACGTCCTGCGCCAGTCGCGGATGATCCCGGCGGTCGAGTACATCCAGGCCAACCGCATCCGCACCCTCGTGATGCGGAGGATGTCCGAGATCATGAAGGAGATCGACGTCTACGTCGCTCCCTCCTTCGGCGGCAATAACCTATTGCTGACCAACCTCACCGGACACCCGGCGGTGGTCCTGCCGAACGGCTTCAGAAAGGATGGGACGCCGACCAGCATCACCTTTGTGGGGCGGCTCTTCGGGGAGGCGAAGCTGCTCGCCCTGGCCATGGCCTACCAGGACGCGACCACCTTCCACCTGAAGCACCCGTCGCTCGAGGCGGTCGGGGCGCAGAGCGGCTGATTCGCCCCGCGGCTCAATCCCCGGCCGGCATCACGACGTACTTGGCGACGTACCGCTCCATCTCCTCGCGCTGCTCGTCGGGCACCGTGAGTATGATGTTCGGGAGGATCCTCGAGCCGATCTCGTAGAGGATGAACGAGTCGAGGAGGTCGTCTTCCAGGACGCGCACGAGACGGTCGAGCGCGGGCTCGGCGCGCACCTCGTCGTCGCGGTCCATGTAGACGCCCAGGAGGTTCACGAAGCACTCCCACTCCTCCTGGTTCGTCCAGTTGTGCTCCGCGTCCCCCATCATTGCCTTGCGGTGATCCGGCTCGCCGATCCACACCGCCTTGCAGGCGGCGTAGGTTATCCAGTGGGCGGCGGAATCCTCCGACGCCGAAATGTAGATGCGGACATCGTCGCCCTCGCGCCTCGCGAAGGACCGGGGGACGAACCTCTCATCGTGAACCTTGACCCCCAGCTCCCCGGCAAGCCGCTTGACGTTCTTCATGAGGCTCCAGTGACCCGGCTTGAGGGCCAGGCCTCGTACGTAGGCGGCCCTGGCCTGTCTGGCGCGACCGAGCCGGATGAGCGCATCCCCCTCGTAGAGGTAGAGCCGGTGGTCGTACGGGTTGACCTTGATAGCCTTGCGATAGAGCTTGAGGGCCTTCTTGTGCTCGCCGGTGAAGTAGTAGCAGCTGCCCGCGAGCGACAGTGCCTGGTAGCAGCGCGGATATGCTTTGGCGATGCCAAGGAACGCCCCCAGAGCCTCGGCGTACTCCTTCTTGTTGAAGTGAGGCTCGGCGGCGATCAGCTCGACGGCACGCTCGTCCATCGGGAACTCCATCAACTCGCGCCGACCCCCGGACTCCACCCGGACCCAGGGCCGGGCCAGCTCGCCGCCACGGGCCGGCCAGAAGGCGTCCGCGTACTCCTCCGGCGCCACATCCTTCAACTCGTCCGCAGTGGCGAAGACGTACCTCGTCTCTGACTTCTCCATGAGATCGAGGATCTCTGCGGGCGTGAGGAAGGGAGGTTGCCTTTGATCGTCGTCAGCGGCCCACGCAGCCGCGCCGTGACCCATCAAGATGCAGATGTAGGCCAGCGCGGCCCTTACAAGACTGCGGGTGCGCGGTGCGCTGAAGGTGTGCTCTGTGGTCATGGGTGGGGTCTCCGTCGAACAGCGGCGAGAAGCAGAACCGCGCGCCCTCTTCACAATATGGCCCCACCTCGCCCGCCCGGGGAGCGCGGCCGAGCCGGAGGCGCGGATCAGAGTCCGCAGGAGGTCCGATCAAGATCCATTGGTGCTGTCAGGGTTCTCGGCGGAGTCTATCCAGAGCCGGAGCCCGGTGCAAGTGCCGGGTGCCCGAAGCTGGCGCCGCGCGGCCCATCCGGTGGACGGAATCCCGTGTGGCCGGGATGCTTGAGCACGTGGCTCTTGTAGTAGAATATGCGGCAAATCCGCTGAGTTTCCTTGAGCACGAGGAGGTTCGGTGCGCGCGCGCGAGGCGTCCCCGGCAGGCCACTGTGGTTTGAGCGAGCATGCCCCGATCGCCCTCGCCGGCATTGGTTCGCGCGGTCGCGTCGCCAATGCGTCTGGGCAGCCGTGAAGATCTGGGTTGGAGTCACCGATAACGAGTGGTTCGGCTTCCTCCGAAAGCGGCCGGCGATTGACGAAGTGAACTTCTGGCAACCCAGCGGACGCAAGAGGTTCGGGGCACTAGGACCCGGCGGGCTATTTCTATTCAAGCTTCACAGTCCCACCAATTACTACTCGGAGCATAAAATAGTTTGCGTTCGCGCGTCCGACATGGTACGCTTT
>JBHIBC010000006.1:0-71149 GCA_046758905.1 Acidobacteriota bacterium
ACGGGATCGACCAGTGCCCGGGCACCCCGGCCGGGCAGAAGATCGATCGTGAGGGGTGCCCGCGGGTCCGTCTCGACAAGGACGAGCCTCAGATCCTCAAGAACGTCAGGTTCTGGCGGGGCGCCGAGCTGTACCCGGGCGCCGACGCCTGGATCGCCCTGCTGCTCGAGGCCCTCGAGTACTGGCCGGACCTCACCATCGAGCTGGGGGTCTACACCGACAGCAGCGGCACGCCGGAGGGGAACCGGACCATCGCCCGCCGCCGCGGCGAGGTCCTGAAGGAGTGGCTCGTCCAGCACGGCGTGGCTCCCAGGCGGCTGGAGATCAAGGCCTACGGCGCGGTGGATTTCATCGCGGACAACGAGACCGAGGAGGGGCGTGAGGCGAACCGCAGGGTGGAGGTGAAGCGCCTCTCCGGAGACCTCAGGAAGCACCCGAAGCCGCGGCCCGAGCCGGCCGCCGAGGAGGAAGGCGCCCCCGCGGAGCCGGAGGGAGGGGCCGAGGAGCCCGCGCCGGAATCGACGCCCGAGGAGGCGCCCGGCGGCGGGCCCCCGGAGAAGCCCGGCGCCTAGCCGCCGGCCCTCTCAGGGCACCGGCTCGTCCCCCCTCAGGATCCCGAGCGCGCACCGGTCGGGGTCCAGGTAGCGCCACACCGCATCGTGGACCTCCTGCGAGCCCACCCCCGCGATCCTTTCCGGGTAGTCCCGCACCAGCTCGACGCCGATGCCGCGCAGCTCGGCGTCCAGGTAACGCATGGCCCGGGAGCCGTTCGCCTGCATCCCGATCGCGTGCATTCCGCGGGCGAAGCGAATGGCTCTGTCCATCTCCTCCCGCCGGGGCCCCTCGGCACGCAGCCGCGCGATCTCCTTGAACAGGACGCGCCGCGACTCCGACTCGTGCTCGGGTGACGTGGCCACGTAGATGGCGAAGGCGCCGCCGCTGACGCGATGGTAGTTGAACGCGTGCACCGCGTAGGCCAGGCCGCGCCTGCCCCGGACCTCCTCGAAGAACCGGCCTCCGAGCCCGGTGGTGATCAGCTGGATCAGGTCGAGGGCGAAACGGTCCGGCGCCAGGAGTCCCGGAGTCGGGAAGCCGATCACCTGCGCGGTCTGCCTGCGGCGCCGCGACTCGACCACCTCGGACCCGCCCCAGCTCATCAGCTGCCCGGGGTCCTTGAGGCTCAGCGCCTCGTGCGCCCAGTCGGCAGTGGCGGCGCCCAGGAGATCGACGGCCTCGTGCGCATCGATGTCCCCCACGGCCGACACGACCAAGCTCGCCGGCCGGACCGACAGGCGGTGCCAGCGGACCAGGTCCTCCCGCTTCATCGCCCGGACCGGCGCCTGCAGGCCGAACGACGGGAGCGCGTACGGATGGCTGCCGAAGGCGGCCTGGCGGAACAGCTGGAACGTGTAAGGCAGCGACTGGTCCTTGACGGCCTCCTGGGCCGCGAGCAGGAGGGCCCGCTCGCGCTCGATCTCCTCGTGCCGGAAGGCCGGCCGACGGAGCAGGTCCAGGAGCATCTGGAAGCCTCGCCGCGCGTGCCGTGAGAGGATGCCGACGGAGAAGCCGAAGTAGTCCTCGTCGACGAACCGCTCGATCGTCGATCCCAGGCCCTCGATCTCGAACGCCACCCGGCGGGCGTCCCGCCCGGGGGTGCCCTTGACGATGGAGGCCTGCATCAGGCGGGTGATGCCGCAGTTCTCCCGTCCCTCGGCCGATCGTCCTCCCCGGAACCCGATCGCGAAGCTGACCAGCGGCAGGTCCCGGCGCCGCTCGTGCAGGAGGATCGGCCCCGAGTCGAGACGGTAGCGCCGCACCTCCCCGATCGTCGCGCTGGAGACGAGCCGAGGCCCGGCCGGCGCCGCCTCGACCGCCGGAGGGGTTGGGCGCGGCACGGGCCCCGCCTCGGCCGGGGGGCCCGCCGCCGAGGCCCGCTCCAGCCTCGTCACCAGCGCCGCGAGGTCGGGCTCCACCCCGGCCTCCTCCTCCGGCAGGTACTGGAGGAGGGTGGAGTTCGCGAGCTTCAGGTACCGCCCGGCCACGCGCTGGACGTCCTCGGCCGTGACCTTGGACAGCCGCTCGACCGCCTCCTCCGCCAAGGCGTAGCCCCCGAGCGACTCGTAGAAGGCGAGAACGGACGAGTAGCCCAGCACCTCCGAGCGGCCCAGGTGGTAGCGGAACTCGATCGCCGCCCGGGCCTTCTCGATCTCCGCCACCGACGGCGGGTGCGACCTCAGGCGCTCGACCTCCACCTGGATCGCCTCCACCGCGGCGAGGCCCTTCGCCGGCTCGTGCTCGGCCATCACCGTGAAGACGCCGATGTCCTGGAACGCCTCGATCGAGGTCCCGACGTTGTCGACGAGTCCGGCGCCCTCCTTGACCGCCTGAAACAGGCGCGAGGATCGCCCTCCGCCCAGGATGTGCCCGAGGATCCTCAGCGCGAAGTCGTCGTCCGTAAGACAGGGCGCCGAGTGGTAGCCGAGCAGCGTGTATCCCCTCCGGATGTCCCCCGTGACCCGCCGGAACTTGAGACGCTCCTGGGCGGGCTCGGGGGGCGAGCCGAGAGGTGCGCCCTCACGCTTCGCCATCCCCGCGAGGAACAGGTGCGCCGCCTCCACCGCCTCGGCCGCCCTGACGTCGCCCACCACGGCGAGGATGATCCGCTGCGGCACGTAATGGGAGCGGTAGTAGGCGAGGACGTCGTCGCGGGTCAGGGCGCGCAGCCCCTCCTCGCCGCCGATCCGCCAGCGCCGGATGCGGTGCACGTCGAACGCCTCGCGCAGCAGCATCTCGAACGCGTACGCCCCCGGCGTGTCGAGCTTGCGCCGTCCCTCCTGGATGATCGCCTCGATCTCGCGCCGCAGCTCCTCCGCGTCCATCTGCGGATGCATCAGGGCGTCCGCCTGGATCTCCAGGCCTTTGCGGAAATTCTCGGAGGGGAGGACGAAGTAGTAGTTGGTGGCGTCGTAGTAGGTCCCGGCGTTCAGCTCGCCGCCGAGCGACTTGACCTCCGCGGCGATCTGGTCCGGGCGGGGGCGATCCGGGGTCCCCTTGAAGAACATGTGCTCGATGACGTGAGATATCCCGACCTGCCGGTCGTCCTCATCGAAGTACCCGGTCCGCACCCAGAGGTTGATGGCGACCACCGGGCCGGCGCGACGCTCGGCCACCAGGACCGTGAGCCCGTTCGGCAGCACCTCTTTGGTCACTCCGGGCCTGTCCATCCGCTCACCCCCGAACGGACTCAAAGATTATGTCCCGGTCCGCGCCTGTCCAGGTCGCGCCCGGCCGTCCTCCCGCTCAGTCGCCCCCTGTCCCCTCGGTCCCGCCGGCCTCCGGCCCGCCCGCCGACGCCCCGTCCTCCGGAGCCGGCGCCGGAGGCGCGGGGGAGTAGTGCGCGTGGACCAGCCGCCATCCCTCCTTCTCCAGCCGGTAGATCGACGTGGCCCGGCCGCGGTCGACGACCTCCCGCTCCCCCATCCGGGCGCGGATCGACCACTCGTACGTGGCGTACCCGAGCTCGCCCTCGACCTCGACCCGCAGGGCGTCGATGCTCAGGTCGATCTCGGAGAGGTTGTCGAAGAAGTTCCTGTAGGCCCGCGCGATGCGGTCCCAGCCCTGGAAGCGTCCCGGCGGCGACACGTCGAACAGCAGGATGTCGTCGCCGCGGGACCAGATCCGCGCGAGCTCCCCGAGATCGCCGTCGTTGACCGCCCGAACTTCCCTCTCCACCAGGCCGCGGATCGCCTCCCTCGCGGCCTCGCGCCCGCCGCCGCACGCCAGGATGAGAAGGAGGAGCGCGAGCCCCGGCGCCAGCCGGCGCGGGCCGGCCGCCTGCCCCGGCCGGGGACTCGGCCTGGTTCGGTCACTCTCCATGGCCGGGCGCAATCTAGCCTAGGCCCCCGGGGGTGTCAATCGCGGCCGCCGCGGCACCTCAGAGTCGGAGGCTGACCCCGACCCCGTCCCTCAGGGGCAGGATGGTGGTGTGCAGGGAGGGATCCTGATACAGGAGGCGGGTCAGCTCGCGCACCCCCCGCGTATCCTCGTCCCGGTGCGGACCGGCGACCTTCCCGAACCAGAGCATGTTGTCGCACACGAGGAGCCCGCCGCGCCGCAGGCGACCCTCCAGCAGGGGGTGGACGCGCGGGTAGTCCCGCTTGTCGACGTCGCAGAAGATGATGTCGAAGGGGCCGGCCTCGTCCCCCAGGATCCTCAGCGCGTCCCCGTGGCGGATGTCGGCGCGGTCAAGCAGCCCGGCCCGCCCCAGGAACTCCTGGGCCGCGGCACAATTCTCCTCGCTGGTGTCGGTCAGGACCACGCGGCCCCCGTCCGGCATCCCCCGGGCGAACCAGAGCGCCGAGTAGCCGAAGCCCGAGCCGCACTCGAACACCGCCCGGGCGGGGACGAGGCGCGCCAGGAGGAAGAGGAGCCGGCCGACGAGCGGCCCGACGATCGGGAAGCGCCGCTCCGCGGCCAGGCGCTCCATCTCGAGCGTCACCGGGTCGCCGGGCGGAGCGACGCGGCGCAGGTAGGCTTCGATGGGGGCCGGGAGGATCGGCACGGGGCCCGATTCTAGCACCGCTCCGGCGGGCGCGCGCGCCGGCAGCGGGGCCGCCTCAGCGCGGCTCCGGAACGTCCAGCACGAGCGACCGTCCGGGGAAGCCGAACCAGGCCTCGATGCGCCGAACGTCCTTGGTGAACACCAGTCGATGCGGCGCCGCGGCCTCCACCTCCCAGCCGCTGCGGGCGCCCGCCTCGGCCAGATCGCTGACCGCGGCCCGGGGATCCCCCTTGAAGCGGAACCGGAGCGTCAGGGCTCCGCGGTCCCTGCCGCCGCGGCTGTGCTCGTGCAGGAAGACCGACGGAATCGGAAAATCTCCGGGGAAGCGGGGGTGGAGGCGGGTGGTGGACGAGAACGAGGCTCCGGCGTTGGGGATCGCCTCCGTCAAGCCGTCCGGGGGGCGCAGCCGGGCGGCGGCGCCGGCCGGGCTGCCTCCCGTGTGAAGGAGGACGAGGATGGCTCCGATCGCGACCGATCCGCCCATCAGCAGCCAGGCCTTCCTGCGGTGGGCCCAGAGGGCGACGAGCAGGGAGGCGGCCGCTAGGGGCAGAAGCGCCGGGTAGATCCGCGCCGCGTGTGCGATCGTCGCCAGGACGCCCATCTGCACCCTCCGCCAGCCCCGAGCGAACGTCTTCCCCGAGAGGACGCGGGCCTCGTGACCGGAATCTAGAGTCCGGACCGCGCCGGTGCAAGAGATCGTGACGGTTTCTTGACAGTGCCGGCGCGCCGGAGCCGTCCCCCGCCCCGGATCCCGCACCGCGGGATGGTCCCTAGCTCGCTCACAGGGCGGCACTTGTCAGTCTCGATCCGGTCTGCTAGCATCCCTGCCGGTTCGTATCCTAGACTCCGCCGCCCGGACCAGCGTTCCCCGCGCGAACGAGAGGCGTCCATGTCCCCCGGTAAGAAGCGGCGCCGGCGTCTCCCGACAACGGTCGACAGGGGACTCGGCCTGCTCGAGGTGATCATGCCGGACGGCGTCCCCGACGAGCTGCGGGGCCCACTGCCGCCCGGGCGGCGCGACCCGAGCGGGTTCTGGTACCCGGCCCGCTACCGGACGCCGGCCGACATCTTCTCTCCCGCGCAGAGGAAACTGCAGGAGAACCAGCGCCGCATCCAGAGACGCCGGGTCATGAGCCAGGCCGCCGGGATCTCATCCCCTCATCGCTCCTGCGCGGGAGCGCCCGCGCGCCGCGGGTCGGGCCAGGCGCGGCCCGACCTCGTCGAGGGCCAGGCGGCCCCGGGCGGCCTCCGGCGCCTCCGCGCGGCCCGGGGGCGCCGGCCGCCGCGAAGCCCGCGACGTTGACTCGCTGAAGGCTTCCGAATAACATCACGCCGCGATGCCGCCAGGATCCGGAAAAACGCTCCCGCCCGGCCGGCTCTACATCGGCGGGCAGTGGGTGGACTCCGCCGCGGGCGCCACCTTCACGACGGTCAACCCGGCGACCGAGGCTCCGCTCGCCGAGGTGTCCGAGGGACGCGCCGAGGACATCGATCGGGCGGTGAGCGCGGCGCGCGCGGCGTTCTCCGAGGGGGCCTGGCCCCGCATGTCCGGCTCCGACCGGGGCCGCCTCCTCTGGGCGATCGGCGATCTGCTCGAGTCGCGCCTGCAGGAGATCGCGGAGATCGAATCGCTCGACTCGGGAAAGACGATCACCGAGGCCACCCGGGTCGACCTCCCGATGGCCGCCGACTGCTTCCGCTACTTCGCGGGATGGGCCTCCAAGCTCGAGGGGGAGACGATCCCGGTCCGCTCCCCGTGCCTCAGCTACACGCTGCGCGAGCCCCTCGGCGTGGTCGGCCAGATCATCCCGTGGAACTTCCCGATCCTGCTCGCAGCCTGGAAGATCGCGCCGGCGCTCGCCGCGGGAAACACCGTGGTGCTGAAGCCGGCCGAACAGACTCCCCTGACCGCCCTGCGCCTCGCGGGGCTCGCCGGAGAGGCGGGCCTGCCCCCCGGCGTCCTCAACGTGGTGCCCGGCTTCGGGCCGAGGGCCGGGGCGGCCCTGGTCGACCATCCGGGGGTGGACAAGATCGCCTTCACCGGCTCCACGGCCGTCGGCCAGGAGGTCATGCGCCGCGCCAGCGCCGGCCTGAAGCGCGTGACGCTCGAGCTCGGCGGCAAGTCCCCCAACATCGTGTTCTCGGACGCGGACCTCGACGCGGCGGTCCGGGGCGCGCTCAACGGCATCTTCTACAACAAGGGCGAGGTGTGCACCGCGGGATCGCGCCTGTTTCTCGAGGAGAGCCTCCACGACACCTTCCTCGACCGCCTCCAGTCCGCCACCGGCAGGCTCAGGCAGGGTGACCCGCTCGACCCGAAGACGCGCCTCGGACCCCAGGTGAGCGAGGCCCAGATGAACCGGGTGCTGTCGTACATCGAGAAGGGGACGGCCGAGGGGGCCCGCCTCGTGTGCGGGGGATCGCGCGGCCCGGGGCGCGGCTACTTCGTCCGTCCCACGATCTTCGCCGAGGTCAGCAACTCGATGACCGTGGCCCGCGAGGAGATCTTCGGCCCCGTCCTCTCGGTGATCCGCTTCCGCGACGTCGAGGAGGCGGTCCGGGCTGCCAACGACACCTCGTACGGTCTAGCGGCGGCGGTGTGGACGCGGGACATCAAGAAGGCGCACCGGACGGCCCGCCGGCTGCGGGCCGGGACCGTGTGGGTGAACACCTACGGACTGTACGACAGCGCCGTGCCGTTCGGCGGCCGCCGGATGAGCGGCTTCGGCCGCGAGCTGGGACGGCACGGGCTGTTGGAGTACACCCAGACGAAATCGGTCTGGGTCGATCTTTCCTGACACCCATAGGGAGAAAGAGGAACGCGACATGCCCAACGCTCTGATCACGAGTCGCGTGGAGAACGGGATCGCCATTCTGGAGATGAACGATCCCCCCGCGAACACCTACACCTACGAGATGATGCAGCAGATGGACGCCGGGATCCTGAAGGCGCGCATGGACCCCGACGTCCACGTCATCATCCTGCGCGGCGCCGGGGACAAGTTCTTCTCGGCCGGCGCCGACATCAAGATGCTCGCCTCCGCGGATCCGCAGTTCAAGTACTACTTCTGCCTGCACGCCAACGAGACCCTCAACCGTCTCGAGCAGACGCCCAAGCTGGTCATCGCGGCTCTGAACGGACATACCGTCGGCGGCGGGCTCGAGATCGCCATGGCGGCCGACATGCGGCTCGCCCGGAAGGACGGCGGAAAGATCGGCCTGCCCGAGGTGACCCTGGGCGTCCTCCCGGGCACCGGCGGGACGCAGCGCCTGTCGCGCCTGGTCGGGAAGGCTCGCTCCATCGAGCTGATGGCGACCGGCCGGACCTACTCGTTCGAGGAGGCGGCGGAGATGGGGATCGTCACCCACATCTTCGAATCCGAGAGCTGGTGGGACCAGGTGATGGCGTACGCGCGCCAGTTCTGCCCGCCGCAGAAGGCGGCCAGGGCGGTCGGCCGCATCAAGCGCTCCGTCTGCTCGGGCGTCGACCTGCCGCTGTCGGAGGCCCTGGCCCTGGAACGCGAGCTGCAGCAGCAGCTGTTCCAGTCGGACGACGCCCGGGAGGGGCTCAGCGCCTATGTCGAGAAGCGCACGCCGAAGTTCAAGGGCGCCTGAGGCGGGGGGGCCGCGACTCCGGAGGACGCGATGAAGGCCGTCCTGATCCGCGAGCACGGGGGGTGCGAGGTCCTCCGGATCGAGGACCTGCCGCGCCCGAAGGCCGGGCCCGGCGAGGTGGTCGTGCGCGTCGAGACCGCGGGGATGAACCACCTCGACACCTGGGTGCGGCGGGGGCTGCCCGGCGTGAGGCTGCCGCTCCCGATCGTGCCGGGGTCGGACGCGGCCGGCGTGGTCGAGGAGGTCGGCCCCGGCGTCGCCGGGACGAAGGTCGGCGATCGCGTGTTCGTGGCCCCCGGCTTCTCCTGCGGCCGCTGCCTCCACTGCCTCGACGGGGCGGACCCGCTGTGCCGCGACTACGGCATCTTCGGCGAGCACCGCAACGGCACGCAGGCGGAGACCATCGCCATCCCGGCGGGGAACGTGCTGCCGCTGCCGGAGGGCCTGACGTTCGAGGAGGGCGCCGCCTTCCCCCTGGTCTTCCTGACCGCCTGGCACATGCTGGTCGCGCGCGCGCGGGTGCGTCTCGGCGAGACCGTCCTGGTGCACGCGGCGGGCGGCGGCGTGGGGACCGCGGCGGTGCAGATCGCCAGGCTGCACGGGGCGCGCGTGATCGCCTCCGTCGGCTCGGACGACAAGGCCGGGAGGGTCCGGGCGCTCGGCGCCGACGAGGCGATCAACCACCGCGGCGCCGACCTCGCCGCCGAGGTCCAGCGGCTGACCGGCAGGCGTGGCTGCGACGTGGTGGTCGAGACCGTCGGCCGGGACACGTGGGAGACGAGCCTCAAGTCCCTGGCCAAGGGCGGCCGGATGGTGACCTGCGGCGCGACCTCGGGCTACCTGGGGACGACCGACATCCGCTACGTCTTCTTCAAAGGGCTGTCGATCCTCGGCTCGACCATGGGCAGCCGCGCCGAGCTCCTGAGGATCGCCCGCCTCATGGGGGAGCGGCGCCTCAGCCCGGTCATCGATCGCGTCCTGCCGCTCGAGAGCGTGGCGGAGGGACACCGCGCGATGGCGGAGCGGTCGGTGTTCGGCAAGATCCTGCTCCGGCCGTGACCCGGTCCCGGAGATCGCCGGCGCCGGTGTTCCGCAACCTGGCGCTGCGCTCGGAACGCGGCGTCGCCCTCCTCACCATCGAGCGGCGCGAGGTCCGCAACGCGATCGACGCCGCCACGGTGGAGGAGATGCACCGGGCCCTCGACGCCCTCGCGTCGGACGGCTCGACCCGCGTGCTGATCCTGACCGGGGCGGGCGGCCGGGCCTTCGCCTCGGGCGCGGACATCCGCGAGCTGAAGAGGCGCCGCGCCCCGGACGCGCTCCGCGGGATCAACTCCTCCCTGTTCCGGAAGGTCGAGCGGTTCCCCGCCCCCACCATCGCGGCCGTCGTCGGCTACGCGCTGGGGGGCGGCTGCGAGCTGGCCCTGGCCTGCGACCTGCGGGTCGCCGGGGAGTCGGCGCGATTCGGGCAGCCGGAGGTGGGACTCGGGATCATCCCCGCCGCCGGCGCGACGCTCCGGCTGCCGCGCATCGTCGGGATGGGGCGGGCGCGCGAGATGATCCTCACCGGGCGGATCGTGGACGCCCGCGAGGCGTTGAGCATCGGCCTCGTGAACCGGGTCGTCCCCGACCATCGGGTGCTCGATGAGGCGCGCTGTCTGGCCGCCACGCTCGCGTCGAGGAGCCCTCTCGCGCTCCGCATCGCGAAGGCCGCGCTTTTGGCGTCGGCCTGCGGCCCCGAGGCCGGGGCCCTGGCCGAGGGGCTCGGACAGGCGATCCTGTTCGAGTCGGCCGACCGGGACGAAGGCATGACCGCCTTCCTCGAGCGCCGCCCCCCGAAGTTCAGCGGGCGCTGACGTGGTCGTCGACGCGCACCTGCACATCCAGCCGTGGCGACAGTTCCGGCCGCAGGCCCTCGAGAGGATGTCGGCCGGCAGGGCCGACTTCGACCGGATCCGGCAGCTGTGCGACGACCCCGGCGCGCTGCTGCGCTTCCTCGACGAGCAGGGGATCGGCCGGGCGGTGCTGGTCAACTACATCAGCCCGGAGGTCACCGGGTTCACGGAGGAGGTCAACGCGTTCGTGGGACGCTACTGCCGGGGACACGAGGACCGGCTGGTCGCGGTGGGCGGCGTCGATCCGCCGTCCTCCGCCGATCCGGCGGGCGATCTCACGCGCATCGTCGAGGAGCACGGCATCCGGGCCCTCAAGCTGCACCCGCCCCACCAGTTCTTCCGGGTCAACGCCTACCGCGACGGCGGCGGGCTCGCTTCGCTCGCCGACCTGTACGCCAGGGCTTCGGACCTCGGGATCCCGCTGATTGTCCACACCGGGACCTCGATCTTCCCGGGCGCCCGCAGCAGGTACGGCGACCCGATGGACCTCGACGATGTGGCGGTCGATTTCCCGAACCTGACCATCGTGATGGCCCACGGGGGCCGACCGCTGTGGATGGACGTGTGCTTCTATCTGCTCCGCCGACACCCGAACGTCCACATGGACATCTCGGGGATACCGCCGAAGCTCCTACCGCAGTACTTCCCCCGCCTGGAGGAGGTGGCCGGCAAGACGCTGTTCGGGACCGACTGGCCCGGGCCCGGGGTTCCGGGCGTGGCGGCCAACGTCGAGGCGTTCAACCGCCTGCCGCTGTCGAGGACCGCCCGCGAGGCGATCCTCTCGGGCACCGCCGACCGGGTTTTCCCGCGCCGGCGCTGAGCGCGGGGCATCGCGACGCCGGATCAGGGGATCTCGTCGCGCGCCGCGGCGCCGCGCGAGCGCGAGCCGCCCGGGCCCGGCTCCGACGGGGGATCGGGGCCCCAGATGACGCCCGGGTCGGCCGGGAACAGCTCCAGGAGGCGGGCCCGATCGGCCGACCTGATGTGCTGGAACTCGACGCCGACCGCGTACCCGGCGCCGGTGTCGATGTTCGGCCGCACGGCGCGTACCCGCGCCGTGACCTGGATCGGCTTCTCCTCCGTGTTCCGGTAGATCCGCAGGGGCAGGATCTCGTCCTGGCGGATGCGGGCCAGCGTCTCGAAGCCCATCCCGGCCTCGCTCATGGAGTTGGAGTAGCCGAGGAACTCGCGGAAGAAGCGACCGCGCGCCACCGGGAGCACCACCGGGTATCGCGGGTGCCGCCTCAGCCGCATGCCCAGCTCCGCGGTGATCCGGCGCTGCAGTGCGTCGGGAGCGATCGCGGCATCGAGGAGCTCCGTCGAGCCCGGCTCCCTCAGGAACAGCTCGCCGTCGTCCCGACGCGGCAGCACCAGGATCCGGATCATCCGGGTCCGATCGTCGGCGCGCAGCCTTCGGCAGACTTCGATCGCCGGCAGCTCGGTGAGATCGTCGGAGAGGACGATGAGATCGGGCCGGTCGGTGAGCGCGATATCGATGAGGACGGACCCGGTCCCGGCCGAGATCGTCCTGATGCTCGACCGCCGGAGGAAGTGGGCCGGCCCGCTCTCGACCCGCGAACGGATGGTCTCGCTCCAGAGGACTGTCTTGCGGGTCAACGCCCTGGGCCTCCGCCGCGGCGCACCGCGCCAATCGGAGCTAGCCTAGCACAGGCACCCCCCCGCGGTCCCGCGCGACGACCCCGACCGCCGCGGGGCCGGGGAGCGGCAGCGGGGATCACGGAGCGACGGCGGCGCCGCAGGCGGCCCCGGGGAGGCCGCGGCGCGTGCCGTCGCTGGCGCGTCCCGGAGAGCCCTCGCCGCAGACGTCGCTGGCGGTGACGAGATAGTATCGGCTGAAGCTGTCCGCCGGCGTGATGTCGACGTATCGCCCGCCCCGGCCGTCCGGCGTCCCGGCGATCCCGCACAGCAGCGGGATGTGGGAGGCGAAGTTGCCGATCGATCCCCGGTAGATGTTATAGGCCGGGACGGTCGGACCCTGATCCTCCCACGACAGGCGGATCTGCGAGCCGACCGGGGTGAAGGTGACCGGCACCGTCGCCCCGGGCGGCGAGACGGTCTCCGGCGGCCCCGGACCGAAAGCGATCCCGGCCAACCCGCTCCTGAGGGGCGAGAAGGGCTCGGCGCGATCGGCGACGCCGTCGCCGTCGTCGTCCGGGAGGGCGACGACCCGATTCCCGCCGTCGACGGCGTACAGGACGTCCGCCTCGTCGAAGGCCAGCCCCCGGCCGGGATCGAGGCTCAGCCCGTCGGCGTAGGTCGTGATGCTGTCGGCCGCCCCGTCGCCGTCCTCGTCCCGGATCCGATCGATTCGCCCCGCCAGGGTATCGGCGGCGAACACCGTGCCGCGCATGCGGGCCGCGATGCCGCCGTAGCGCGACGTGCCCAGAAGATAGACGCCGGAGCGGTCGGCGATGCCGTCGCCGTCCTCGTCGCGGTAGGAGAGGATCGCTCCGGCCCCGCCGTCGTGGAGGGGGTCGAGGACGAACACCGTCCCCGACTCGTCCACCGCGATCGACTGCACCGCGAGCGGCTCGTCGGTGAATACGGTGGTCCGCTCCGGGGTGAAGTCGTTCCCCGCGTCGAGCATCTCGAGGACCGTCCCGCCCCCGAACCGGTCCGCCGCGTACAGGATCTCCTGCCCGACGCGCCGGCGGGAGGCGATCGAGGCCGCGTCCGGGAGCCCCGATGGAATCGAGGTGGACCGATCCGCGACGAAGTCGCCGTCCTCGTCCCACCGCGCCGCCAGTGTGCCCGCGGCCGTGCCCAGCACCACCCCGCCGTCGCGACGCGAGGCGAGCGCTCCCTGCCCGCTCCCGGCCGACGCGGAGAACAGGGTCAATCCCTCCGCCCGCAGGTCGTCGTCGGCGTCGGAGATCGCCGCGATGTCACCGGAGTCGTTCGAGCCCGCGTACAGCACCCGTCCCGGGCAGGTGCCGGCCGGGACCTCGGGGGCCGAGCACGTCACCGTCAGGGTGTAGTCGCCCACGGTCGTCGCATCCGGCCCGCCGTCGAAGCCGACGTCCGAGACCGACGCCACGGCGATGAAGTAGGTGCCGGTCTCGAACAGCGTGAGCCCCAGGATCGGGTCGAGGGTGCCCGGAGAGTTGTCGGCGAAGGCGAGCTGGGTCCCGGCGGCGTCGAACACCGCCGCGATCGGATCGAGCGTCGAGCCGATGCGCGAGGCGGCGACGTCGACCCCGAGGGCCGCGGGCTCGGAGATCGCCAGGGCGAAGTAATCCACGTCCTCCAGCGGGAGGATCGACGCCGGCACGACCTGCTCGCAGGCGACCGGCGTGGCCGAGGCCGACGTGTCGTTGGGCTCGTTCGGGTCCGCGATCGCCACATTGGTCAGGATGTCGATCCCGGTGACCGTCTGTCCGGCCGCGACGCGGATCGCGGTCCGCTCGGCCGGCGCGTCGTCCCCCGTCTCGCCGGGACCGTTGTAGAACTCCCAGGGGAAGTCGGTGTCGAAATTGACGAAGGGGACGTTCGATTCGGTGAAGGGGTTGGAGGTCCCCACCATCGGCTCGATGCGGATGTAGTAGTCGTCGGGCGGCAGGCCCACCAGGGTGAACTCGCCCCCCGGGCCGCCCTCCTCGACATCCGAGAGGGCGCCCACGAGGGGCACGTCGGGGGCCGAGGTCGACACCGCCACGACGTGCGCTCCCTTGATCGGCGACAGGTCGGCCCCGTTCAGCACCCGCCCCGCGATCGTCCCGGTGGTCGACGCCAGCGTCGCGTTGGGGTAGATGAACGAGATCCCCGACATGT
Organism: Acidobacteriota bacterium; assembly: GCA_046758905.1. Taxonomy (GTDB): domain Bacteria; phylum Acidobacteriota; class Polarisedimenticolia; order Gp22-AA2; family Gp22-AA2; genus JBHIBC01. Next base: position 13,864 of record JBHIBC010000006.1, read on the forward strand.
CGTCCTGCGACAGGCTGCGCCCCTGGACCGTGCCGGTGGCGAAGGGGTACATGGTGGCGTGATAGGTGAAGTCGCCAGAGCTGAATCCGGAGACCTGGAGGCCGGTCGCGCTGGAGAAGCGGCCCGCCATGGGGCTGTGGGCCAGTCCCAGGCAGTGCCCCATCTCGTGCGTGGCGATCTCGCCCAGGTCGAAGGTGACCGGGCCGAGGTCCTGGTTGGGGTTGGGCGGCGTGGAGGTGCTGAAGACGAACAGCCGCTCGTTCATCACGATGTCGCAGTCGACGATCCGCCCGTTCGCGCCGACGAAGAAGAAGGCCACCGCGATGGCGCCCCCGATGCGGTTCTGGGAGTCCGCTTCCGCGAAGTAGATCCGGTTCGATCCGTCCTGCGCGACGCCGGCGGATGCGTCGATGGGATCGGAGAAGTCGAAGGGGATGCCCTCGGTCACGTTGACCTCCGCGGTGGCCACGCTCGACCACCGGGCGAAGCTGTCCCGCAGGGCGGTCAGATCGCTGCCGTCGGTGATCCGGAAAGAGGCGTCCTGCTCCAGCCTGAAGGTGAGATCGCCCCCCTGCACGAACAGCCCGGCATCGGCGCCGCCCTGGTCCACCAGGTTCGACTGCACGTAGGCGAGCGCCACGCCGCTTCCGACCAGCGACAGGATGGCCGCGGACAGCGCCCGGCGGCGCATCACGGCGCCTCATCCTCCGCCGGGGCTTCGAGGATGGCGGCCACGTCGCGCAGGAACCGGGACAGCTCCATCGGACCGCGCGGCCTCGGCCGTGGCTCCACCTCGCGGCCGTCCGGGCCGAGGTAGGTCACGTTTCCGGTCCGGTCCAGGATCAGGTCGCGGCCGGTCCTCGGGTCGCGCCGGACCTCCACTTTCCCCTGGTTCCACCCGACGACCGCCAACGGCCCGCCGCCGGCCTTCGCCGCCTCCGCGCCGGCGGGCGCGAGGAACAGGACCAGGCGCTCGCCCTTCGCGAACACCGGCGCCCCGGAGGCGATCATGAACTGCTCCCCCACCCGCCCGCCGGGCGTCTCCACCACCACCCGCCGGCGCGGCCCTCCCTTGAGCGAGCGCTCGACCTCGATGGTCGCGCGGGTGACGATGATCCGCCCGTCGGCGCTCCAGCTCGACTCGACCTCCCGCACCGTTCCCAGGACGATCACCCGGGAGTCGAGCACGATCTGCTCGAGGCTCATCCAGGGGACGACCGCGGCCCCGGCCGGCGCGGGCCGGAACAGGGCCGCCGACATGAGGAGGGCCGGGATGACGAGGGCCGGAGCGGGCAGGCGGCCGCGCCGCCGGGGCCGCGCGATGCGCCGCGGCGCCCCAGGCCCGGGAGGGCATTCCAAGTGACGCTTGATCATAGACTTACGCTCCTGGCGTCGCGGGAATATACCGCCATCGCCGGGGCTCGGCAACGCGGGGGCAGCCAGCCGGCGCGTGCTTGGCCCCGCAGCGCCGGCTCAGCTCGGCCCCGGATAGTCCGCGGTCACCACGGTGTGGATGCCCCCCCGGACGTTGAAGTCCCCCGTGACCGTCATGCGCCGGGGCCTGAGCAGGCGGACGAGGTCGTCCAGGATCCGGTTGGTGACATCTTCGTGGAAGTGCCCCTCGCCCCGGAACGACCACAGGTACAGCTTCAGCGACTTGAGCTCCACGCAGAGCTCGGCCGGGACGTAGCGTATCCGTATGGTGGCGAAGTCCGGCTGCCCGGTTCTAGGGCACAGGCAGGTGAACTCCGGGCACTCGAACGAGATCTCGTAGGGGCGTCCCGGCCGCGGGTTCGGGAACGTCTCCAGGTCCCTCGACGGCTTGGCCGGCATGCGTCGATCCCTCACCCGCTCCAGGGGAACCACCAGGACTTCGCGGCTGCGTCGATGTCCCAGTGGACGTGCTTCGTCTGCTGGAACTCCTCCAGCCCTTCCTCCCCCAGCTCACGCCCCAGACCCGACATCTTCATACCGCCGAACGGCCCGGCGGGATTGTCGACCAGGGGGTCGTTCACCCAGACGTTGCCCACCTGGATCTCCTCGAAATACCTCCTGACGCGCCGCGGATCGTTGCTGAACAGGCAGGCGCCGAGTCCGTACGCCGAGTCGTTGGCCAGAGCCAGCGCCTCGTCGAACGTCCCGAAGGAGAAGACCGGAGCGACCGGGCCGAAGATCTCCTCGCGGACCAGGGACGTCCCCCGCCGCACGTTCGCCAGCACGGTCGGCTCGTAGAAGAACCCCTTCGGCAGGTGGCCCGGCCGCCGGCCGCCGCAGATCACCTCCGCGCCCTCGCGCCGCGCGGCCTCGACCCTTGAGGCCAGCGCGTCGCGCTCCCGGGCGCCGATGAGCGGAGTCACCTCGCTGCTCTCGTCCATCCCGGGCCCCACCACCAGGCCGCCGGCGCACGCCGCGAGCCGCGCCAGGAACTCGTCGTGGATCGACCGCTCGACATACACCCGCTCCGCGCTGGTGCAGACCTGGCCGGCGTTGAGGAACGCGGTCCAGGCGACCGCGCGTGACGCCGCGTCGAGGTCGGCGTCGGCGCAGACGATCGCCGCGTCGCTGCCTCCCAGCTCCAGGTGCAGTCGCTTCACCCGGTCGGCCGCCAGACGGTAGATGTGCCGGCCGATCGCGGTGCCGCCGGTGAAGGCGATGCAGGGGACGTCCGGGTGGCGGACCAGAGCCTCGCCCACCTCCTTCCCCGAGCCCGTGATGATGTTCACCGTCCCCTTCGGGAAGTGATCGAAGACCGCGTGCAGGTCGAGCGTCAGCAGCGGCGTGTGGGAGGCCGGCTTGATCACGACGGTGTTACCCGCCGCGAGCGCCGGCGCCGCCTTCCAGGCGAGGAGGAGCAGCGGGTAGTTGAACGGGATGATGCACCCAACCACGCCCAGCGGCTCCTTGATCACCAGGTTCAGCTGCCCCGGCTCCGGGGACGGGACGACACGCCCCCGCCTGTCCCGAATGAGGCCGGCGTAGTAGTCGAAGCAGCTCGCCGCCCAGTCCACGTACCCGCGGTTCTTGCGGATGGGCCGCCCGGTCTCGCGGGTGAGCGTGACCGCGAACTCCTCGCGCCGCTCCCGCAGCCTGCGGCCCGCCTCGACGAGCATCTCGGCCCTGCTCCACGCGACGCTCCGCTTCCACCCGGGGAAGGCGGCCTTCGCAGCCGCCACGGCCCTCTCAACCTCCGTGCCGCCGCCCTTCGGGACGACATCGATCGGCTCCTCCGTCGCGGGATCGACGACCTCGATGGTGGCCCCCGAGCCGCTGTCGGTGAACTGGCCGTTGATCCAGAGCTTCCTCATAATGAAGACCCCGCGCCGCGGAGGCTGCCGCCGCCGCGCCCGTGACCCGCAGGATTTCGAGCGCCCCCATTGTACCCCCGCCGGCCCGGCCGGGAGGCGGCGCGGGCGTTCGGCCCGAGGGGCCTTCGGTGTTGACTGGGGTGGAGTTCGCCGTATCTTTTGGGCTCTCGGGCCGGCGCGTCCGGCCTCCGAGGGTCGAGGGGAAGATGAGCTCAGGCCACCGTCGGATCCGCGCGACCCTGATCGCGCTCGCCCTATCGGCGCCGGCCTCGGGCCCCCTTCCGGCCGCACCGTCCGACGCGGCCAGAGAGCTGCGGCAGGCGCTGCTGCGGCGCGTGGGCGAGCTGTCCCTGCTGCGGGTGCCGCGCGCGGACCGGGACCTCCCGCAGCCGCGGCGTCCCGACGGGAGCCTCGATCCGCGCTACGCGATCACCGAGCCGAAGCGCCTGCTCGGCAAGATGCTGTTCTTCGACCCGATCCGGACGAACCACATTCGCCCCGAGTTCGGCGGCGTCGAGGCGATGGCACAGACGGCCTCGTGCGGCTCCTGCCACCTCGGCGCGGCGGCGGGCAAGGCCGGCCTGCCGATCAACCTGGCGGTCGGCGGGGAGGGCCTCGGATTCCCGGACCCGTCGGCCGGACGGTTCGTGATCCGCCGCCGCGTGCGGCCCGGCTTGGTGGACATCCTCCCGACCCCGATCGAGCTGGTGGTCGATGGGGAGGTGGTGCAGAGCGGCCGCTTCGACGCGGTCGATTCGGTCCCGCGCCTGTCGCCGAGCATGGTCGGCTTCGCCTTCAACAACCGCCTGCTCGGCGGCGGCGTGGCGGGGGAGCCGAGCGGTCCCGGCAAGGCGAACGCGAATCCGGACGGCCTGCCCGCCGGGGAGAACCTGGCCGAGCTCGCCGCCCGGGCCCACCGCATGGCCGGGACGCAGAACGACGCGCTGCAGGCGATCCCGGCCTACGTGCGGCTGTTCCGCGAGGCGTACCCCGCGGAGGCGGCGCTGGCCGAGGCGGCCGGGGAGTTGGGCCTGCTGATCAACGACCGGACCGTGGCGCGCTCCGTCGCGGCCTTCCTGAGGACCGTGGTCACGCGCGACACCCCCTGGGATCGGTTCCTGGCCGGGGACGACGCGGCGATGACGCGCCGCCAGATCCGGGGGGGCCTGCTGTTCGCCCGCTCGACCGAGGAGGGGGGAGCGAACTGCATCGCCTGCCACAGCGGTCCGGCGCTCAATAAGACGCTGGGGGACGAGCGCGGAGTGCTGGTGGAGGAGAACTTCCACAACGTGGGGATCGGCGACCACCCCCTCGTGGACCTGGCGCGGGCCACCTTGGGAGACCCGTCCCTCAGGGACGTCGGCCGGGCCGAGGCGACCGGCGATCCCGCCGACGCGTTCGAGTTCCGCGCCCCCACCCTGCGGCAGCTCCGGGACGGGAGCCGGTTCACCCACTCCGCGGCGTTCCGATCGGTGCGCGAGGTCGTGCTCTACTTCAACGCGGGCATCCCGCAGGACTCGGGGGCGGCCGCGGCGGGGAACCTCTCGCGGCTGTTCACGCAGCCCCGCGGAACGACCTATCCGCCGGGGCTGGGCCTCAACCCGGCGCAGATCGACGCGCTGGTCGATTTCCTGGAGAACGCCCTGTACGACCCGGGCCTCCGGCGTCCCGAGCCCGGCTCCCCCACCCGGCCGTTCGACCCCACCGCCCGCGAGCTGCGTTACTCGACCGAGCGGCCCGACCTCGCGGCACTCGGGGCGCCCGACGGGCGCATGCCGAGCGGCCTGCCCCCGTTCAACGCCGACCCGCTGTCGAGGCGGGACCTGGGGCTCGAGCTCCTCGACGTGAGCGGGCGGATCGAGGTGAAGCGGACGGCGATCCGGGCGGGGGCGCCGGCCACGGGCGCGGGGCGACCGCGCCTGAGCCGGGTCGAGCGCATCACGCTGGTCAACCGCGGCGCCGACCCCATCGACACCGACCTGATGATCGTCCTGCGCGGGCTGACCGAGGGCCTGAGCCTGGCGAACGCCGACGGGATCTCGATCGCCGTCCCGGAGCCGGCGCTGCCGTACCGGCGCGTGTTTCTCGAGGGCGGAACCTTGGCGCCGGGGGCGAGCCTCGACCTGCTGCTCCGCTTCTCCGGCTCGCCGCGCCGCCCGCTCGACTACGAGGCCGTGATCCTCAGCGGTCAGGCGGCGCCCTGAAGCATCCTCTCAGCGCCGGCGCGCCCTGCGGCCCCGCCCGCGCGGCCGGCCGGGACGCCGCTTGCGGCTGGAGCGCACGCCGCGGCCGGGGGCCTTAGTGAGGCGTCTCTCGATTCGCCTCAACCGGGTTTCGATCCTCTTCAGCCGGCCGCCGATCGCTCCCTTCAGGCTTCGGGTGACGACCGCACCCATCGCTCCCACGAGATCCGGTGTTCGGGCCATGAGCCTCCCTCATCGACTCCCTCCGCTGGGGAGGCGCGAGTCTATCATTCCCGGATGCATTCCGCATCCCGCTCCTCGGGGGCCTCCGGCCTAACCGGAGGCCGCCCCGCGCGGACGGCCGCCGCGGGGCAGGTGCTTCTCGACCTCCAGGATCAGGTCCTGGACCCGGAACGGCTTGAGCAGATAGGCGCGGCCGGTCTTCTCGAAGAAGGCGCGCGTCTCGGCGGACACGGTGTCGCCCGAGGTGAAGATGATGTTCTCGGCGAGGCGCGGGTAGCCTTCCCGGAGCCGCTCGTACAGCTCCTGACCGTCCATCTCGGGCATCTTGAGATCGCTCACGATCAGGTCGTACGGCCTCGCCGCCAGCGCCTCGAGGGCCGCCTGCCCGCCGTCGACGGTGACCACCGTGTGCCCGCGTCCCGCGAGCGCGTCCTCGATCATGTCGCGGATCGACGGCTCGTCGTCCACCACCAGGATGGTGGCCGCCGGCGCCCTCTCCACCGCGGCACGTCGGGCCTCCTCGCGCGCCTCCGGCCCGGAGACCAGCGGCAGCTCTATGGTGAACGTCGTCCCCTCCCCTACCGCGCTGGCGACGGAGATCTTCCCGTTGTGCTCCTTGATGATCCCGTGACAGATCGACAGCCCCAGTCCGGTCCCCTTGCCGATCGGCTTGGTGGTGAAGAAGGGGTCGAAGATCTTCTTCAGGGTGTCGGGATGGATGCCGGGCCCGTCGTCGCGGATGGTGACCCGGATGTGGTCTTTGGCCGTCGACGTGCCGATCTCGAGCCCGCCCTTTCCGTGCGCCTCCACCATCGCCTGCTCGGCGTTGGTGATGATGTTCATGAACACCTGCAGGAGCTGGTTCGGATCGGCGAGCGTCCTCGGGAGGTCCGGGGTCAGCCGGGTCGACACCTTGATCTTCTTGACCCGGAGGTCGTAGGCCCGCAGCTCGATGGTCTTCCCGAGGACCGCGTTGAGATCCGTCATGACGCTCTCGGGCTTGTGCTTGCGGGCGAAGGTCAGGAGGTTGCGCACGATGCGCGAGGCCCGCTCGGCCTCGTCGCGTATCCGCGCGACCGACTTGCGGACCCTCGCGTCCAGATCCTTCTCGAGGAGGATCTCGGAGAAGCCGATCACCCCCGCCAGCGGGTTGTTCAGCTCATGAGCGACGCCGGAGACCAGGTTCCCGACCGCCGCCATCTTCTCCGTCTGGAGCAGCTGCTCGCGGATCTGCTTCTCCTCCGTGATCTCCTTGCAGACGTGGATGATGTACAGGCACTGGCCGGCGGCGTCGAAGCAGGGGATGGCGGTCAAGGCGAACACCCCGCGCTCTCCCTGGACCTCGCGGGCGATGGCCCTGCGGGCCCGGGTGGCCTCCTCGTGAGGACAGCCGCTCGATCGGCCCATCACCGTCTCCAGGATGTCCCCGCACTCCCGGCCGACGTACGCGCGCGGATCGCCTCCGAGCCGGTCCTGCATCGCCAGATTGGCGCGCAGCAGCCGCCCGTAGCCGTCGTGGATCGACACCATGTCGGGAATGGCGTCGAAGGTCCTCTCCCACTCCCGCCGCTCGCGCTCGATCTGGTCGGCCCGCTCCTTGCTCGCCCGGGCGAGCCGGCCGGTCTCCATGGTGACCGCCGCGTGATCCGCCACGGCGCGCACCAGGTCCACCTCCTCGGCGCTCCACTGCCGGACGCCGGAGGACAGGCCGACGGCCACCAGCCCGATGAACTCCTGGCGGGAGACGATCTTCGCCATGATGAAGCTGCGCAGGCCGAAGGGCGCGGCGGCCGGGGAGGCCGGGTCCTCGCTCAGGTCGGGGCGCAGGCCGAAGTCGGGAACGTTGAGCGGCTCCCTGGAGAACAGCACCGCCGTCCCGAGGGCGGTGGAGGAGAACGGGATGGAGCCGCGGGGCTTCAGGGGGGCGAGGCCGTCGGCGCGGTGCTCCACCTCCACGCGGAGGACCGCGCCCGGGTCCCCGTCGCCCTCCTCGGCGGTGAAGATCACGCAGCGATCGGCGCCTAGGGTTCTGCACAGCTCGACGCTCAGCGACCGGAGGATCCCCTCCATGTCCAGGGGACCGCGCAGCCACGAGACGATCCGGTTCAGCACCTCGTGGTGCCCCTTCTCGCGCAGGGTGCGCTCGAGAAGGAGGACGCCGGCGACCGTGCCGGAGAGGTGGGCCGCGAAGCTCTGTCCCAGCTCCAGGTCGCACGCCCGCGCGCTGCGCTCGTCGCCGTAGCCCAGGACCCAGGCCCCGAGGACCCTGTCCTCGCCCTCCAGGGGGAAGACGACCATGGCGCGGATCCCCGCGCCCTCGAGCCACTCGCGCGCCGCCCCGAGCCCCTCCTCGCGCCCCGTGTCGCCGATCAGCCGCGGGCGGTTCGCCGACAGCAGGCCGCTGTCGATCGACGAGCCCAGCCAGTCCCGTATCGCCTGGACGAGCGGGGCGGGGCAGCCGGACGAGGCCAGGACCTCCGCGCCCTGGTTGACGCCGCGCTGCGCCAGCAGCAGCACGCGGGGCGTGGCCATGAGCGCCCGGGAGGCCTCGTTCACCACGCGCCCTAGGACGTCCCTCTCCCTCACCCCGGCCAGCTCTCTCGTGAAGGTCGTCAGCGCGGGCCGCTCGCCCGCCCGAGCCGCCCCGGACGGATCGTCCGCCGTCGGGCACGGCTCGCGGTAGGTCAGCAGGACCAGCGCACCCTCTCCCTCGCTGAGGGACATCACTCGCAGGTCCGCGGGGAAGAGGGAGCCGTCCTTCCGGGAGCAGGAGACGGCCGGGAGAACCGTCCCCGAGCCGTCCGGGCGCCGGGCGCAGGCGAGGATGCGCTCGAGATCCTCGAGGCCGTGCAGCCGCAGCAGGTCGAGTGTGCCGATGTCGGCCGCGCCGAAGCCGCTGAGGCGGAAGAACTCGTCGTTCGCCTCGAGCACCAGCCGGGTCGTGAGGTTGACGAGGATCGCCCCTTCACCGAGCCGGTCCATGATCCGGCCGAGATCGTCGATGCTGATGTCGAGGTGCGAGTCCGGGGCCCTGTCGGGGCGCTCGCCCGCCGCGCTCGTGGTCAAGATCCGATCCCCTTGTTGGTGGACCTCCCAGCGGCCGACGGACGTCGATCGCGCCCCGGGCGACCTGCCCCGCCCACCTTCCGGAATATGTGGGCCCCCCGCCCCAAGGTCAACAGCGTCAGGAAACCGTCACGCCGCCCGACAGACGGGCTGCGAGGCGCTCTCGACCGGATCCGGCGGCGGGCCGTGGGGAGGAGCTCGGGCCTAGACCCCGAACTCGGCGGGGCTCCAGGTGAGGCCGATCTCGGACGGGGGAGCCATGTAGCCGGCGATGGCCGAGGCGGCGACGACCGGAGGGCTGGCCAGGTATCCCTCGCCCCCGACGCCCATCCGGTTCTGCCAGTTGCGGTTGAACGTGGTGATGGCGCGCTCGCCCCGCCGCAGGGCGTCGTCGCCCTGACCGAAGCAGGGACCGCACCAGGACTCCCGGATCACGCCGCCGGCGCTCCGGAAGACAGAGGCGATCGGCTCGCCGCTCAGCCTCGGCTCCGGCGTCTCGATCCGGCGGGCCACCGAGCCGCTCCCGGGAAAGACGACGAGCCGCACCCCGCGCGCCACCCGCGGGTGGCCGGCGCGGCGGGCCGCATCGATCACCAGGGCGGCGGCGAGCAGGTCCTCGTACGAGCCGTTGGTGCACGAGCCGATGAGCGCCTTGTCGAAGGTCAGGCGCTCGCGCGCCACCTCCTCCGCGGGGTGGGCGTTGCCGGGACTGAAGGGTCGGGCGATCATCGGCACGACCAGGCTGAGATCGAGCACCTCGTCCTTCTCGAACCGCGCCTCCGGCCCGGACACGATCCGCGGGTAGGGGCAGGCGATCCCGCGCCCGGCGTACCAGGCCTCCGTGATCGCGTCGCGGGCGAAGATGCCGTTCTGCGCCTCCGCTTCGGCCATCATGTTGGCGATCGTGTTGCGGTAGGTCATCGGGAGCTGTTGCCCGGGGTCCACGAACTCGACCCCCATCCCCTCCGCCTGGGCGCCGCCCCAGCGCCGCAGCAGCTCCAGCACCACGTCCTTGCCCACCACCCACGGCTGCAGCCTGCCGGTGAACGTCACCCGCCGCTGCCGCGCCAGGCTGAGGTAGACGTATCCGGTGGCCCAGCCGAACCCCACGGTCGTGCTGCCGACGCCTATCCCGACCGCCCCGTAGGCGCCGTAGGCGCGGCTGTGCGAGTCCCCGCCGGGGTACAGGCCGCCGGGGAGGATCAGTCCCTGCTCCGGAAGGTAGAAGTGGAAGATGCCGGTCCCCGGGGCGGCGTAGTGCGGCGGCTCGATGCCGTGGAGCCGGGCGAACTCCCGGGAGATCGCCGTCTGTCGCTGGTCCGCCTCCCGCCCCGTGAACACGAAATGATCGCTGACGATCGCCGCCTGCCGGGGATCGATGGCGCGGCCGCCGGTGATCTGGTTGAAGGTGTGGATGGCGAACGGGGCGGTCCCGTCGGAGGCCGGGAGGAGGTCGGCCCACACCCGCAGGGTGGCGCCCGGGCGGACGTCGGCGTCCCGATCGACCCGGTGGGCGGAGACGATCTGCTCGGTCAACGTCATCCGGCGCGCCCGTCTCGGGTCGGGGAAGATCACGCGCGGGACGGCGCGGACCGATTCGACGAACTCGCGCCGGCCCACGGCGATGATGCCGCCCGATCTGCGGATCTCCTCCTCCTTGGCGGTCAGCGGCAGCGGCTCGTAGGTCCGGCCCCGCGTGACGTTGGCGAGACCGCGCGTCGCGACGTCGAAGCTGAACTCGTCGCCGTCGCGCGCCTCCTCCACCGCCTCGGGACATTGCACGACGTGCAGCCCGAGGTTGAGGGCGTTGCGCCGGAAGATGTCCCCCATGTCGGCGCCGCACACGACGACCATCTCCAGCCCCGCGTCCTCCGCGACCCCACGGAGCCCCGCCGGCGACATCTCGCGCGACGATCCGATGGCGAACCGGTCGCCGGCGATCAGGAAGGTCTCGCCCCGGTGGACACGGCTGCGGAAGTCGGGCATCAGGTGACGGAAGGCGCCCGCCTTCCAGCGCTCGTCGAGGCGCTCGAGGCTCTCGGAGACGCAATCGGAGGCCGGGGTGATCTGGTCGGTGTCGACCGCGTCCCGCTTCCTCCCGGGACGCTCCGGATCCCAGAGGATCAGGGCTCGGCCCCGGACGACGCGGCGGCGCCCGTCCCCCGCGGGCGGCGCGGCGCGCCGAGCGGCGCTCGTCGCGCTCGACGCGCCGGGCTTCAGCCGGGCCGGGCGGATGGGCGCCGCAGGCGAATCGCGCCGCCCCGCGCTCAAGGCAGTGCCCCTGCCGGAGCGAGGTCCCGTCGCGGGATCGGCGGGCCGGCGGCGGCCCCGATCGAGGCATTGGCGTCCTCATCGCCGCGGCGCCTCATGATCCGCCTCGGCCGATCCCGTCGGAGAGCGCCTCGCAGCGGCGCCTGAGAGTGGGTCGCATCGATCGCCTGCCCGGACCGGCATTGTAGTCCGTCCCCCCGGACGGAGGAAGATCGACGCCTCGACCCGAAGCCGCCTCTCATCGCTGCCGGCCGGCGGGGTGAGCGCCCGCGCCCCCGGCTCAGTTCAGCCGGCGCCCGTCCGCGGGGTCGAAGAGGTGCAGGCGGGACCGGTCGAACCGCAGCCCGACCCGCTCCCCGACGGCGACGCGCAGATCCGGAGGGGCGATGCACCTCAGGCGCGGCGGACCCCCGCCGGCCTCCGGCGCGACGTGCACCAGGGTCTCGCTGCCGAGCGGCTCGATCACGTCCACTCGGCCCACCGCGTCGGCCTCCTCTCCGGACGGCTCGACGATCCGCACGTCGTGCGGCCGGATGCCGAGCGTGACCTCCCGGCCCTCCGCCAGGGATCCGCGCGGCGTTCCTCCGCCGCCCCTCGGGCCCGCGGGGCTCCCCATCACGGCGCCGGACGGATCGCGTCCCCTCTCGATCTCGAGGTCCCGGCCCCCGCACTCCGGCCGGACCCGCCCGCCCCCCGGGGAGCGGATCGACCCCCTCAGCAGGTTCATCGAGGGAGCCCCGATGAACGTCCCGACGAACTCCGTCGCCGGCTCGCGGTAGACCTCCATCGGCGGGCCGACCTGCTCGACCGCGCCCGCCCGCATGACCGCCAGCCGGTCGGCGAGCGTCAGCGCCTCCTCCTGGTCGTGGGTCACGTAGAGCATGGTCGCGCTCAGCCGCCCGTGCAGCCGCTTGAGCTCGGCGCGCATCTGCAGGCGGAGGTGGGCGTCCAGGTTCGACAGCGGCTCGTCGAGCAGGAACGCCCGCGGCTCCCGCGCGATAGCGCGGCCGAGCGCCACGCGCTGCCGCTGGCCGCCGGAGAGCTGCGCGGGCCTGCGGTCCAACAGCGACGCGAGGCCTAGCGCCCGCGCGACCCGGGCGACACGCTCCGCGATCTCGGCGCGCCGCACGCCGTGCATCCTCAGCCCGAACTCCAGGTTCCGGCGGACGGTCTTGTGCGGGTAGAGGGCGTAGCTTTGGAACACCATCGCCAGGTCCCGGTCCTGCGGCGGCAGCGCGGTCACGTCCCGGCCGCCGATCAGCACCCGTCCGCGCTCGGGCGTCTCGAGCCCGGCCACCAGACGCAGCACGGTGCTCTTGCCGCACCCCGAGGGCCCGACCAGAACGACCAGCTCGCCGTCGCGCACCTCAAGGTCGACGTCCCGCACCGCCTCCACGCCTGCGCCGTACGTCTTGCCGACCGCATCGAGCCTTATGGACGCCATCGCCTAGCCCCTGACCGCCCCCGACGTCAGCCCCTGGACGATGCGCCGCTGGAACAGGAAGACCAGGGCGGCCACCGGAGCGCTCGCCACCACGGCCGCCGCCAGGATCTCACCCCACGGCACCCGGTACTGGCCGCGGAACAGCGCCACCGCGACCGGCACCGTCTGCCGCTCGGGCCCGAGGGTGAACGACATCGCGAACAGGAACTCGTTCCAGCAGTAGATGAAGGTCAGGATCGCAGTGGTCGCCAGGCCGGGAAGCGCCAGCGGCAGGACCACGTGCCAGAAGACCTCGAGCCGAGTGGCGCCGTCGACGAGGGCCGCCTCCTCGATCTCGGGCGGGAGCTGGCGGAAGTAGCCGACCAGAAGCCACACGGTCAGGGGCAGCGCGAAGGTCAGGTACGGGAGGACCAGCCCCGGGTAGGTGTTGATGAGCCGCAGGCCCCTGAGCAGGAGGTACAGGGGCGGCACGATGGCGATCTGCGGGAACATGCTGACCGCCAGGATCGACCCGAGGACCAGAGCCCTGCCGCGGAAGCGGAGCCGGGCCAGCGCGTAGGCGCAGATCGATCCCAGGCCGACGCACAGGGCGGTGGTGGCGCCCGCGACCACCAGGGAGTTCCGGATCGGGATCCAGAAGCGCCGCTGCTCGAACAGGGCGCGGTAGTGCTCCAGCACCGGGGCGCGCGAGGGCGGCGACGGGGAGCCGAACAGGCGCTCCTCGGGGGTCAACGAGGCGACGGCCGCCCAGAGGGTCGGCAGCACGATCGCGACCAGGAGCGCCGCCGCTCCGGCCCGGGCCAGCGCGCGCCCCGCCCGGCTCACCGCGCGGCCCCCGTGATCTCCCGCCCGAGCAGGCGGACGTACAGGACCGCGAGGATCAGGCTCACCCCGAACAGGATCCAGGTCAGCGCCGAGCCGAAACCGAACCTCAGATTCTGCAGGAGCGACTGGAACGCGTACAGCGCCAGCGGCTCGGTGGCGGTCCCCGGCCCGCCGCCCGACAGCACGTACACCAGATCGAACACGCGCAGGGCGTCGAGGGTGCGGAAGATGAGCGCCACCAGCAGCGCGGGGCGCAGGTGCGGCAGCGTGACGTGAGCGAACTGCCGGATGGGGCCAGCGCCGTCGATCCGCGACGCCTCGTACAGCGCCGGGTCGATCGCCTGCAGCCCGGCCAGGAGGAGCAGCGCCACGAACGGCGTCGTCTTCCAGACGTCCGCCAGGACGATCGGCACCCAGGCGGCCGTGGCGTGGGCCAGCCACGCGAACGGCTCCTCCAGGATCCCGACCCCCATCAGGGCCCGGTTGACGAGGCCGGCCCGGGCGTCGAACAGGAACCTCCACACCAGGGCCGCCACGACGGTCGGCAGCGCCCACGGGAGGAGCGCCGCCGAGCGCAGCAGGCCGCGCCCCCGGCGGATGCCGTGCAGCGCCAGCGCCAGCCCGGTCCCCAGGAGGATCTCCAGGGTCACGCTCGCGAGGGTGAAGAACAGGGTGTGCCCCAGCGCCGCGAGGAAGCGCTCGTCCCGCGCCACGGCGACGAAGTGCCGGAGTCCGACGAACGGCCGCCCGCGCCACGGCATCCGGAGGTCGTGCAGGTGCAGCGACTCCCACAGGGTCCACAGCAGCGGCGCCAGCGCGACCAGGGCGATCGCGCCGAGCGCGGGCGCGACCAGCGCCCACGCCAGACGCGCCTCCCCCGTCGAGCCTCGCCGGCGGCCCGGGTCGGGGCTATCGGGCCGGGTGCGCAAAGCTCAGACCCGTCTCGTGCAGGAGGTCCCCGATCTCGCGCGCCGCGGAGCGCAGCGCCTCCGCGGGCGACTCCTGCCGCGTCAGAGCCCGGTGAATCCGGATCTGCAGCAGCTCGGAGAGCTGGGTGTAGACCGGCGTCAGCGGCCGCGGCGTGGCGCCGAGCACGATCCGCCTGAGCGCCCCGGGGGGCACCGCGACGGCGCGCGCCAGCTCGGGGCTGTCGTACAGCGACGGCCGTGCCGGGTACTGCCCGGCCGCCCGGGCCCTCTCGAGCATCTGCTCGGGCCGGGTCAGGTACTCGATGACCGCCCAGGCCTGCTCGGGACGGTCGCTGTTGGCGTTGATCGCGAGCTGCTGCCCTCCCAGCGTCGCGGTCGGCGCGCCGCCGGGTTGCGCCGGCATCGGCGCCACGCCGAACCGCCCCGCCACCGCCGAGCGTTCCGGGTCCTGCAGCAGGGCGTACGCGTAAGGCCAGTTGCGCATGAGGGCCGCCTCCCCGTTCTGGAATGCCAGCCGGGTCTGCTCCTCCTGCCAGGTCAGCACCGCGCGCGGCACGACCCGGTCCCGGTAGATGGCGTCGCGCATGAACTCGAGGGCCCGAACCGCAGCCGGAGCGTCCACCTCCGGGAGCCCGTCGTCGTCCAGGATGCGTCCCCCGAACCCGCCCAGGTGCTCGAGGAAGGCGCACACCAGACCTTCGTAGCGGGCCCCCTGCCAGACGAACCCGTACGGGATCCCGCCCCGCTCCCTCGCCGCCGCGGCGAGCGCGAGCAGCTCGTCGAAGGAGTCCGGAGGCGCCCGCATCAGGTCGGTGCGCCAGTAGAGCATCCCCACGTCGACGTACCAGGGCAGGGCGTACAGGCTCCCGCGCCAGCGGTTCGCCCGCACCGCGGCCGCGAGAAACTCGTCGGCGGGCGGGGAGAAGCGCTCGAGCGACAGCAGCCACCCGGCGGCCGCGAACTCCGGCGTCCAGACCACGTCGAGCTGCAGGATGTCGGGATCCGGCGCGCGGGCGTTCAGCCACTGCACGTAGAGCTGGTGCCGCCGGTCGGCGGCGTCGGGGGTGGGACGGGTCTCCACCCGGATCCCCGGATGGGCGTCCATGAAGCGCCGCAGCTGGCTCCGCAGGACCTCGGCCTCGGCGCCCACGGCGCTGCCCGGGAAGGTCACCACCGCCGCTCCCCCGGGATCCCGCCGGCAGGCCGCGAACCCCGCGGCCGCGAGGAGCAGGGCCGCGAGCGGCCGCAGACGCGGCCGGCGGCGGGCCGGTGACATCCGCGCGCGCACCCGTGCAGTGTACACTCGAAGCGCCGCCGTGGCCCGCCGGGATCCGGCTGGCCGTGGCCCCGGAGGGCGGGCTCACTCGGCCCGCAGGGCCTCCACCGGATCGAGGGCCGCCGCTCGCCGCGCCGGCAGCGCTCCGCTCAGGAGCCCGACCGCGAACGACAGGACCAGCGCGCCGACCGCGTACGCCAGCGGGGTGCGCACCGGCAGCCCCGGGAGCAGCAGGTGGAGCAGCCGCGCGATGCCGATCCCGCCGAGGATGCCGACCGCACCCCCGACGCCCGCCAGCAGGGCGGCCTGCAGGAGGAAGAAGCCCAGAACCTGTCGCGGCCTCGCCCCCAGGGCGCGCATCAGGCCGATCTCCGCCACGCTCTCGTTCACCGAGATCCACATCATGGTGAGGATGCCGATGGCGCCGACCACCAGCGATATCCCCCCGATGGCGCCGACGGCGATGGTCACATACCCCAGGATCTCGTCCAGCACCGAGAGCATCGACTCCTGCGTGGTGATCGTGAAGTCCTCCTCGCCGCCGTGGCGGTCGAGCATCACCCGGCGGATCGCCCGCACCACCTCGCGGGTCATCCGCGCGTGACGGTAGGTCACGTCGATCTCGAGCAGGTCGTCGCGGTTGAACAGCCGCAGGGCGGCGGCGACCGGCACGAAGACCGTGTCGTCCAGATCGATGCTGAGGAAGCGGCCCTTCGGCTCCATCACGCCGATGACGCGGAAGGGCCGCCCGCCGATCCGCACCCGCTCGCCCAGGGGATTGGCCTCCCCGAAGATCTCGCGCTTCAGCCGGGTGCCGAGGACGGCCACGGAGGCGCCGTGACGCGGGTCGCCGCCCGGCAGGAAGCGTCCCTGGCGGACGCCGAACTTCCAGACGCGGGGCCCCTCGGAGGTGACCCCGTAGACGAAGACGCGGCGGCCGCGCTCGCCATGCTCGACGCGGGCGTTGCCGAAGGCGACCGGCAGCGCGGCGTCGACCTCCGGCAGCCGCCTCAGCGCCTCCGCGTCCTCGATCGTCAGCTTGCGGATCGTCCCGGCCATGGCCGCGGGCGACCCGCCCGTGGTGGTCGCCCTGCCCGGGTTGATGGCGATGAGGTTGGTCCCGAACTGCGTGAACTCGCTGAGGACGAAGGAGCGCACGCCCTCGCCGATCGAGGTCAGCAGGATGACGGAGGTGATGCCGATGGCGATGCCGAGGACGGTCAGCGCCGACCGGAGCCGGTGCCCCGCCACCGCGCCCCACGACAGCCTCATGACGTCCGCCCCGCGCACGGCCGCCTACGCTCCGGCCAGCGCAGCCACCGGGTCGAGCCGGGCGGCCCGCCGGGCCGGCATGATCCCGAACAGCACGCCGGCCCCCAGCGAGACCAGCAGCGCGGCGGCGGCGGCCCAGGCCGGCGGCTCCGTCGGGAGGGCCGGGTAGCGCAGCGAGAGCAGGCCCGCCCCGCCGTATCCGGCGGCCAGCCCCAGCGCGCCGCCGGCGGCCGACAGCAGCGCCGCCTCCACCAGGAAGATCGCCAGGATGGCGCGCGGCGTGGCGCCGAGCGCCCTGAGCAGGCCGATCTCCCGCGTCCGCTCCGACACCACCACCAGCATCACGTTCATGATCCCGATGCCGGCGACCGACAGCGAGATGGCCGCGATCCCGGCCAGCGCCAGCGTCAGGGCCGCCAGGATGCGGGTGAAGGCTGAGAGGACGGCATCCTGGGTCAGCACGGTCACGTCCCGCGCCCCGTCGTGCCGTTCGCGCAGCACCTCGAGGACGTCCTCGCGCGCCGCCTCGATCTCCGAGTGCGCCCCGACCTCGATCAGCACCCGGAACAGCGAGCTCTGGTTGAACAGCCGCAGCCCGCTGGCCACCGGGACGATCACCACGTCGTCCATGTCGATGCCGAGCGATTCCCCCTTGGAGGCCAGAACGCCGATCACCCGGAAGCGTCGGTCGCCGATCCGGATCGGCCGGCCCAGCGGGCTGGCCGATCCGAACAGCTCCCGCTGCACGGTGCGCCCGATCACCGCCACCGGCGCCGCCCGGCCGGGGTCGATCGCCGGGAGGAACCGCCCGGCGGCCACCTCGAGGTGCCGCACCCGCAGCAGCTCCGAGGTGCTGCCCAGGACGGTGACGTCGCGCCTCCGGTCGCCGTGCCCCACGCGCGCCGATCCGACCGCCAGCGGCGCCAGCCGCCGCACGCGCGGGCAGGCGCGCCGGATCGACTCCACGTCTTCGAGGGTCAGGTCGCGCGCCACCCCGCCGATCAGCGGCCAGTTGCCGGTGGTCTCCGTCCTGCCGGGGATCACGATCAGCAGGTTGCTGCCGAGCGCCGCGAACTGCTTCGTGACGTACAGGCGCGCCCCCTGCCCGACGGCGGTCAGGAGGACGACCGCGGTCACGCCGATCGCCACGCCGAGCAGGGTCAGCCCCGATCGCAGGCGATGGCCGCGCAGAGCGCCGAGCGCGAACCGCACCAGATCGACCCCGCTCACCGGCGGCCTCCCCTCAGCCCGGCCGGCCGTTCGAGACGATCCGGCCGTCGTCGAGACGCACGACCCGCCGGGCACGGCCCCCGATCTGCGGGTCGTGCGTCACCACCACCAGGGTCAGGCCCCCGCGGTTCATGGACTCGAGGAGCTCGATGATCTCCCGCCCGGATCTCCGGTCGAGGTTGCCGGTCGGCTCGTCCGCGAGCAGGATGTCCGGGCTCATCACCGTGGCCCGGGCGATCGCCACCCGTTGCCGCTGGCCGCCCGACAGCTGGTCGGGGCGGTGGCCCGCGCGGTCGGAGAGCCCGACGTGCCGCAGCGCCTCGTCCACGGCCCGCTTCCGCCGGGCCGGCGGCAGGCCGGCCAGCACCATCGGTAATTCGACGTTCCCGGCGGCGGTCAACCGCGGCACCAGGTGGAAGAACTGGAAGACGAACCCGATCCGGCGGCTGCGGACCTCCGAGAGATCCCTCTCCGGCAGGCTCCCGACCTCCCGCCCCCCGAGCCGGTACGAGCCGGAGGTCGGCCGGTCCAGGCAGCCGAGGAGGTGCAGGAGGGTCGACTTCCCCGACCCGGAGGGCCCCATGATCGCCAGGTAGTCGCCCTCCGGGATCGACAGGTCGATCCCGTCGAGCGCGCGGACGATCTGATCCCCGACGCGGTAGTGACGGCTGACGCCCCGCAGCTCGATCATCGACGAGGATGCCCGTCTCCGTCCTGGACCACGGCGCGCGCCCCCTCCCTCACCTCGGCGCGGTCGAGGGAGACGACCACGCGCTCGCCGGGCCGGAGCCCCTCCCGGATCTCCACGAACTCCCAGTTGCGCAGACCGGTCACGACCGTCCGGCCCTCGAGGCGCCCCCCGTTGTAGACCAGGACCCGCTCTCCCTCCAGGAGGGCGTACGCGGGGATGCGGAGCACGCCCTCCGCCTTCCTGAGGATGATCTCCACGTCGGCCGAGGTGCCGGGGAGCAGACGGCGGGCGATCTCCCGGTCCGCGAAGTCGACCTCCACCTCGAGGGTCCGGTTCTGCTCCTCGATGTCCCGCACGTAGGGCGCCACCCGCGTCACCCGTCCCTCGAACGACTCGCCCGGATACGGGTCGAGGGTGACGCGCGCGGGGAGGTCCGGGGCGACGCGCCCGGCATCCACCTCGTCGAGCGGCGCGCTGATGTAGATCGACGTCGGGTCGATGATGTCGTACGCGGGGGGGATCGGCACGGCCGGAGGGGAGGGCGAGACCCACTCGCCGATCTCCGCGTCCAGCTCGGCGACGACCCCGTCGAACGGGGCGCGCAGCACCGTCTTGTTCAGGTTGGCGCGCGCGAGGGAAACCGCCGCCCGGGCGCTGTCCACCGCCGCCCGGGCCGCCTCGCAGCGGGCTCGGGCGGCGTCGCGCTCGCTCTCCAGCCGGTCGAGCAGCTCCGGCGAAACGATCCGCCGGTCCTGCAGGTCGAGGTTGCGCTTGAGATCGCGCTCCGCCAGCTCGGCGTTGAGGCAGGCCTCCGTGGCCCGGGACCTGGCGGTGACCACCTCCCGCTCCGCCAGCCGGAGCGAGGCGCGCAGATCCTCGTCGTTCAGGCGGAGCAGGACCTCCCCCTTACGCACCCTCGATCCGGGACGCGCGCCGATGTAGGCGACCCGGCCGCCGATCTCCGGGCTGATCCTCGACCGGCGCCGCGCCTTGACCGTGCCCGCCTTGCTGTTGGTGACGATCTCCTCCACGGCCCCGAGCTGCGCGGCGAACACCCGCACCGGGACCGGGCGGTCCCGGAGCCACGCGAACCAGATCAGCGATGCTGCCGCCGCGGCGGCCGCCGCCCACGCGGCGGGCCTGAGCCACCTCCTCATCGTCCCTCCTCGCCATGACCATAACATGGACGTTCGCCCCGGCGGAGACGGCGGCGCTCGCGGCGTTCAGGGACGCTCGACTCCGTGGTCCGGGGCGGCGCCGTCGACCGCCGGCCGGTGGGCGCACCAGGGGTCGCTGGCCAGGAAGTCGCCGGTCAGGGCGAACGCCCGCGAGCGGGACCCGCCGCAGATGGCGTTGTACTCGCAGGCGCCGCAGACGCCCAGGAGCTCGCGAGGGGTGCGCAGCTTGCGGAACATCTCGTTGTCCCTGTAGATGGAAGCGAGGCTCGCGCCGCGCACGTTGCCGGCGCTGATCGGGAGGAAGCCGCTGGGGAAGACCTCCCCGGTGTGCGACACGAACAGGAAGCCGTTGCCGGCGTTGACCCCGCGCGGGGCCAGGCCGATGGAGCCGCCCGGCCCCTCGGTCCTGACGAGCTGCGCGGGAAGCGCCCCCGGACGTCGCGGGGCGCGGTCGCTCCCCTCCCGCTCCTCCTGCTGCGCCACGTACCGGCGGTAGTGCGGCGCCTCGGTCACCTTGATCAGGAACCGGGCCCGCTTCTGGGCCCGGTACAGGATCGCGAAGGCCTCCTCGCACTGGGCGGCCGTCAGCCCCTGCAGGTCGCTCGCCCGCCCCATCGGCACCAGGAAGAACACCTCCCAGAAGACGACCATCAGCCGCTCGACCAGCCGGAGCATCGTCTCCAGGTGCGGCAGCGACGCCGCGGTGATCGTCGTGTTGATCTGCAGCGGCAGGTCCCGGGCGTGGGCCCACTCGATCGCCCGCATCGTCCTGTCGAACGCCCCGGGGGCGCCCCGGAACTCGTCGTGCAGATCGGCGGTCGGGAAGTCGAGGCTCAGCGCCATCTGGCTCAGCCCGGCCTCCTTCAGCCTTCCGATCGCCCCTTCGGTCAGCAGCCCCGTGGCCGCCGGGATGGTGGCCATCCTCATCCCCAATCCCGCGCCGCAGCGGATCAGGTCGTACAGGTCCGGTCGCTTGAGAGGGTCGCCCCCGCTCAGGATGAAGATCGGCGTCCCCATGCCGGCCGCCTGGCGGAGCAGGTCCTCGCCCTCCCCGGTGCTCAGCTCCCGGGGGTGGCGGTGCGGCTCCGCGGAGGCCCGGCAATGGCGGCAGGTCAGGTCGCAGGCCTGGGTCGTCTCCCAGATGATCAGGAACGGCGTGCGGTCGTAGTCGACGCGACGAGTCTTCATCGGGCCGATCCTAGGCCGTCCGCGCCGCTCCGGGCAACTCTCCCGCGCGGGTGTCGATCGGGCCCGCCGCGAAACGCTTGCGCCGGCATCACGGTGCGGCCACCTGCCCACGCAGGATTTTCGCCCTGGGGGCGGCGGGGGCCCGAAAAATTCCGCCGCGCGGGCCCGGCACGCGCTTTGCGTGCCCGCGCCGCAGGGTCCATAGCCCCGCGGGCGCGAGCCCGCGAACAGTGCCGGCATTCTGAAAACTACTACAGCACCGCTCAGCGAGCCGGACGGCGGGAGGCGGAAAGCCGCCTGTGGAACCGGGGGATCGGCCCGCCGCGCCGGGCCCCCCGGCTCGCGCGGGGGCGCGTCATGCGCGACAACCGAGGAGGCCGACGCCGTTCCGCGAGGAGAGGTCCGCTCGTCCTGCTGGCCCTGGGGCTGGGCACGGCCGCCGCCTACGGCACCAACGCCATACTCTCGGGGTTTCGACAGCACTATCCCACGACGACGATCCCCGACTACACCGTATTGGTGAGCGGGGACGAGTGCCTCGACTGCCACAGCTCCTCGAAGCGGGCCGATCCCGGCAACGCCTACCGCGAGGACCTGATCGCGACCAAGCTCGACAGAGAGATCGACTTCAGCGCGGTGGATTCCCTGGACAGCGACGGCGACGGGGTCCTCAACGCCATCGAGGCGACGCTGCCGCGGGTCGATTTCCCGACCGACATCGAGGGAGCGCGGCAGGTGGGCTACAACCCCGGGCTCATCGACTGCCCCCCGGACGCGGACGGCGCTCCGAGGCTCGGATACGACCCCGTGTCCATGCGGCACATCACCAACGTCCACGAGACCCCGCCCGGCGGGACGGTGTGGTCCAGCGAGATGCCCGGCGCCAACTGCGACGACGGGCTCGACAACGACTGTGACGGCGTCAGGGACGCCGAGGATCCGGATTGCCTCGCGTCGGGATGCGCGAGCGACGCGGACTGCGACGATGGGCTGTTCTGCAACGGCGGGGAGACCTGCGAGGCGGGCACCGGTCGGTGTCTCGCGGGGATCCCGCCCGCCGTGGACGACGCGATCGACTGCACCGTGGACTTCTGCGAAGAGGACCTCGACGCGATCGTCCACAGCCCGAGCGATGCGCGCTGCGACGACGGGCTGTTCTGCAACGGCGCCGAGATCTGCGACGCGGCCTCGGGCTGCACGGCGGGAACGGCTCCCTGCGCACCCGGCGAGGCCTGCGACGAGGAGGAGGACAGATGCGGCGCGGGGGCGCTCGATCTCGACATCGTCGGCTTCCGGGCCCCCCATCGGCTGAGCCTGTCGCGGCGCGTGCGCGACATCGTCCTGGTGGTGAAGAACGGCGGCGCGGTGGAGGGGACCGCGACGGCCGTCCTGACCAGCGTCAATCCCGACACCGGGGCGATGCTCGTCCGGCCGCCGCTGGCCGTCTCCGATCCGGTCGGAGACGGCAGGTCCTCGTTCACCTTCCCCTTCCCGGTGAGCCTGGGCACCGGGACGATCGTCCACACCGTGACCATCGAGGACGGGGACCCCGATGACGACACGGCGAGCGACATCACGGTCGTGGTCCCGTGACGCCGGCCCGCACACCGGCGGACGCGAGCGTCGAGGCGACCCGCTCGCCGCGGGGCGCGGGTTGAACGGGGCTTTACGTCGAGACCGCCACACCGCCGGCGGGGGCCGGGACCCGCGCCGGCCGGCAAGCAACGGAGCATGGACAGGGAGGTGTCGCATGCGGTGTTCCTCGGGCTTAT
This sequence comes from Acidobacteriota bacterium, assembly GCA_046758905.1. Lineage (GTDB taxonomy): Bacteria > Acidobacteriota > Polarisedimenticolia > Gp22-AA2 > Gp22-AA2 > JBHIBC01. Next base: position 36,737 of record JBHIBC010000006.1, read on the forward strand.
CCGGTCTGGCTTTGCTGTCCACCGTCCTGCTCTCGATGCCGCCGCTCCTGGCGGCGGAGGGAGCACACTCCTACGTGGGCTCCAAGAAGTGCAAGATGTGCCACATCAGGGAGTGGAAGTCCTGGTCCCAGACGAAGATGGCGAAGGCCTTCGAGCTGCTCAAGCCGGGGATCCGCGGGGAGCAGAAGGAGGCGGCCGGGCTGGATCCCGCGAAGGACTACACCGCGGATCCGGAATGCGTCTCCTGCCATTCCACGGGCTACGGGAAGCCCGGCGGCTTCGTGGATCTCGAGACCACCCCCGACCTCGCCGGCGTCGGGTGCGAGATGTGCCACGGCGCCGGGGGAACCTACACGCAAAAACAGTACATGAGCCTGCAGAACAAGAACTACAAGAAGCAGGATCTCGCGGCCGTCGGGCTGGTGGGGACGATCACCGCGCAGACCTGCCGGGGCCTGTGCCACAACAACAAGAGCCCCTTCGTCGGGGAGGACTACGTCTTCGACTTCGAGGCGAGACGCAACCAGGGCGCTCACGAGCGCTTTCCGCTGAAATACCAGCATTGACGACGGCGGGCACGAGGGTGGCGGCTTCGGGGGGGGCGCTGTCGGGGCGTCGAGCGTCGCCCGGCCCGCCCGTTCGGGGGGCGCCCGCCGGAGCCGCCAGGCGCGCGCGCGCGGCCGGAGATCTCGGCACCTCCGGGGCAGGCCTGTCGTCTCTGGTGCTGCTCCTCGTGCTCGCCCCGATCGCATCCTGCGTCCGGCCCGGAGAGGGCGCGCCTGTGGAGCAGCCGATCGCGTTCAGCCACAGGACCCACGCGGGCGATCACGATATCCCCTGTCTGTACTGCCACAGGTACGCGGAACGCTCGCCCGTCGCCGGCGTGCCCGCCGTCAACATCTGCATGGGCTGCCACGAGATCATCGGCGCGGACAGTCCGGAGGTCCAGGAGCTGACCGGGTTCTGGGAGCGGCAGGCGCCCATCGAGTGGATCAAGATCCACGACCTCCCCGACTTCGTTCGCTTCACGCACAAGCGTCACGCGCGCGCGGGGGTGGGGTGCGAGGAATGCCATGGCCCGGTGCCGACCATGGAACGGATCCAAGCGGTCGGCGAGCTGACCATGGGATGGTGTCTCGAATGCCACAGGGATCGGGACGCGGAGGACGATTGTCTGATCTGCCATCACTGAACCGCGCTGGGTCCGGCCCTCCATGAGCTCCGCCATCGACCGGCGAAGCTTCCTGAACCTCATGGGCGCGGCGGGGCTCGCCACCTTCACGGGCTGCGGGGGCGAAGCGCCGACCAAGCGGATCGTCCCCCACCTCGTCCAGCCCGAGGGCCTCGTGCCGGGGGTGACGACCCGGTACGCCTCCGTCTGCGGAGAGTGCCCTGCGGGCTGCGGCATCGTGGTCGCGACCCGCGACGGCAGGCCGATCAAGATCGAGGGCAATCCGGCTCACCCGAGAAGCCGGGGGGCCCTCTGCGCACGGGGCCAGGCCGCCCTGCAGGGGCTCTACAGCCCCGACAGAGTGAGGCACCCGCTCCGCAAGCCCGCCCGGGGAGGCTTCGCGAAGACCACCTGGGAGGAGTCGCTCGCCTCCCTGGGGGGAACCCTGCGGGAGCTCGGGAGGGCGGGCTCGCTGGATCGGGTCGCGCTCGTGACCCCCCACCTCTCGGGATCGCTCGAGAGACTTGTCCGCATGTGGGTGAGCGAGCACCCCGGCGCGAGCCTTCACCGGCACGAGGCCATCTCCTACGAGCCGATCGTCAAGGCCGCCGAGATCTGCTTCGGACGAGCCGCGCTCCCGCGCTTCCGGATCGAGGACGCGGATTTGGTGGCATCCTTCGGCGCCGATTTTCTCGAGACCTGGCTGTCCCCCGTCGAGTATGCCGCCGCCTTCTCCCGCACGCGCGCCTACCGGGAGGGGAAGATCGGGCTGCTGATCTACATCGGCTCCCGGCACGGGCTCACCGCGGCCAACGCCGACGAGGTCGTCCCGATCAGGCCCGGCACCTGCGGCGCCCTCGCCCTGGGGATCATCAGGGTGATCCTCGAGGAGCGCCTTCGGAGCCTCCCGGCGCCCGTCGATCGGTCCGCGCTGAACGGTCTCGTCGCACCGTACGACGCGGCGGCGGTGTACCGGATCACCGACGTCCCGCCCGACAGGGTGATGAGCCTCGCCCGCCGGATCGCCCGCGCCCCGCGCTGCGTGGCTCTGCCGGGCGGCGTCGAGCACAGCGGCAGCAACGCGACCGAGAACGCCGTCGCCCTGAACCTTCTCAACTATGTCCTCGGCGCGTTCGGAAGCCTGATAGAGGTCCCCGACGACGGCCCCCTTCCGGCGGGGCCGGGGCTGAAGGATCTCCCGCGACTCATCGAGAGGATGCGAAGGGGCGAGATCGGGCTCCTCCTCCTGCTCGGTGTGAACCCGGCCTACAGCGTTCCCGCAGCATCCGGCTTTCTCGAGGGGCTCGAGCGCGTGCGGACCGTCGTCTGCTGCTCCGATGCGTTCAACGAGACCACGGCCGTAAGCGATCTGGTCCTCCCGATCCATCACCCCCTGGAGGCCTGGGGAGACTCCACGCCGGGAGCGGGCATCTACGGGCTGATGCAGCCCGGGGTGCGTCCTCTGGGGGACTCCAGGCATCCCGGCGAGGTGCTCATCGGGATCGCCAGAGCGTCGGGCCTCGGGTCGGGGAAACTCTCCGTCTACGAGACCTACTACGACTTCCTCCTGGACGCCTGGAGGGAGCTGGCGCAGGCCCGCCACCGGTCGGCGCCCTTCGAGGGCTTCTGGGAGGCCGCCCTGAGACGGGGGGGATGGTTCACCGAGCCGGAGGTCCGGCCGGTGGCGCTCTCCCCGGACGCGTTCCGGATCCCCTACCGGGAGCCGACGATCGAGGACGCCCCGGGGCCGGACGGCCCGCAGGAGGGGCATGGGGCCCCCGCCGGGCGCGTCGCCACTCTGATCGTCTACCCGTCGCTCCTGAGGTACGACGGCCGGGGAGCCAACCGGTCGTGGCTGCAGGAGGTCCCGGACCCGGTGCTCCAGAATGTCTGGGGCAGCTGCGTCGAGGTGTCCACGTCCACCGCCGCCGACATGGGGCTCAGCAGCGGGGACGTGGTCCGGGTCAGCTCGGCCCACGGGTCCATCGAGTGTCCGGTCTACGTCTCCGGCCTGGTCTACTCCGGCGCGGTGGCGCTCGCGCTGGGGCAGGGGCACAGGGGCTACGGCCGCGGCGCGGACGGGGCCGGGGTGAACGCCCTGGACCTGCTGCCGCTGTCCCAGGACGAGCTGTCCGGGGGGCAGGCCTACCTGAGGGTGAAGGTCCGCCTGCAGAAGACCGGCAGGGTGGAGACCATTCCGACCCCTCAGGGCCACCCCTACGACGAGGGCCGGGGCGTCGTCCGGAGCATCAGTCTCGCCTCCATGGTGGAGCTGACGAGCGGGCGGAGGGGGCGACCCGGCGATGCGGAGCACGGGTTCAGGGACCTCCTGGAGCCGCACGAGCACCCGAAGCACCGATGGGGCATGGCGATCGACCTGAACGCCTGCATCGGGTGCAGCGCCTGCGTGGTCGCCTGCTACGCCGAGAACAACATCCCCGTCGTCGGCAAGGAGCAGTTTCGGATCGGCCGGGAGATGGCGTGGATCCGGATCGAGAGGTTTCTCCGCGAGGATCGCCCGGGAGACACGCGCTTCCTGCCGATGCTCTGCCAGCAGTGCGAGAACGCTCCCTGCGAGCCGGTCTGCCCGGTCTACGCCACCTACCACACCGAGGAGGGCCTGAACGCGCAGGTCTACAACCGGTGCGTCGGGACGCGGTACTGCGCCAACAACTGCCCCTACAGCGCGCGGCGGTTCAACTGGTTCAGCTTCCGGTTCCCCGAGCCCCTCAACCTCCAGCTCAACCCCGACGTGACGGTTCGCTCCAAGGGCGTGATGGAGAAGTGCACCTTCTGCGTCCAGAGGATCGTCCTGGCGAAGGATCGGGCCAAGGATCAGGACCGGGACGTGAAGGACGGCGAGATCGTGCCGGCGTGCGCCCAGACCTGCCCGACGAAGGCGATCACCTTCGGCGACCTGAAGGACCCCGACAGCCTGGTATCGAGGAAGACGCGCGACCCCCGGGGCTACAGGGTGTTCGAGCACCTCAACACCAAGCCGGCGATCACATACCTGAAGAAGATAACCGCAGGTGACGGACTTGTCTGAGCCGCTCCGGCCGGAGCTGACGTACGGGGAGGTCAACGCCGAGCTGATGCGCACCATCCGGGCGCCCGGACCGGCCTACTACGCCGGGCTGCTCGCGACCCTCGCGGGGTGTCTCATCGGCGCCTACTCGTGGTGGACGCAGATCTACTACGGCATGGGCGTCACGGGGCTGAACAATCCGGTCGGATGGGGGATCTACATCACGAATTTCGTCTTCTGGGTGGGGATCGCGCACTCCGGCACCCTGGTCTCGGCCATACTCTTTCTCCTGCGGGCGAAGTGGCGCACCGCGATCTATCGCAGCGCCGAGGCGATGACCGTGTTCGCCGTCCTGACGGCGGGGCTCTTCCCCCTCATCCACCTCGGTCGGGTGTGGCGCTTCTACTACCTGCTGCCCTACCCGAACGAGAGGCTGCTGTTCCCGAATTTCCGCTCGCCGCTCTGCTGGGACGTCTTCGCCGTGGTGACCTATCTCACGGTCAGCAGCATGTTCCTCTATCTCGGGATGATCCCCGACCTGGCCGCCTACAGGGACCACCACACGGGCTGGAGGAGAAGGCTGTACGGGATCCTGTCCCTACGCTGGAGGGGATCCGGTGAGCAGTGGAGGCACTACTCCAGCGCCTACGCCTTCTTCGCCGCCCTCGCCACGCCGCTGGTCATCTCGGTCCACAGCATCGTCTCGTGGGACTTCGCCATGTCGGTCCTTCCCGGGTGGCACAGCACCATCTTCGCGCCCTATTTCGTCGCGGGCGCCATCCACTCCGGACTCTGCATGGTGATCATCATCCTGATCCCCCTGCGGAGGATGTTCAAGCTCAAGGCGTTCATCTCGATCGACCACTTCGAGAACATCGCCAAGCTCATCATCCTGACCGGGATGATCGTCGGCTACGCGTACCTCACGGAGATGGGCATCGCCTGGTACAGCGCCAACGATTTCGAGCAGGACGTCTTCCTGTACCGCCTGTTCGGGCACTACGCGCCGTTCATGTGGATGATGCTGGTCTTCAACGCGGTGCTTCCCCTGACCTTCTTCATCCGGAGCGTGAGGAGGAACTTGTTCTGTCTCTTCCTGATCGCGGTGCTGGTCAACATCGGGATGTGGTCGGAGCGGTTCGTGATCGTGATCACGTCGCTCGGCCATGCGTTCGATCCCTTCGCGTGGGGGGAGTACCGCATGACCTGGGTCGAGGCGGGGATCACCATCGGCTCCTTCAGCTGGTTCTTCCTGCTCTTCCTGATCTTCATCAAGATGTTCCCCTGCGTCTCGATCACGGAGATGAAGGAGGCGCTCCCCCGGCCCGCGGGAGCGAGGACGGTCTGAGCCATGAGGCACGCCGGCGTGCTGGGGATCTTCGACGACTTCGACTCCTTCATCCGGGCGCTGAAGGAGCTCAAGGGCATGGAGCCCGACAGGATCGTCACCTACACCCCGATCCCCTGCCACGAGGTCGCCGAGGCGCTGGACCTGCGGCCGAGCCCCATGCGGTACTTCACCCTGGCCGGCGGGCTGCTCGGCTTCGCCGCGGGCGCCGCGCTGACGATCTACTGTCCGCTGGCCTATCCCCTGGTCGTGGGCGGAAAGCCGCTGATCTCCGTTCCGCCCTATCTGATCATCGCCTTCGAGCTGACGATCCTGTTCGCGACGATCGTCAGCGCGATCGGGTTCTTCGTGCTGTCCCCGTTCCGCGAGCCGGGCGCCGCACGAGCCTACGATCCGGGGTTCTCCGAGGACCGCTTCGGCGTGCTCGTCGCGAGCCGCCGGCTCGGCGCCTCGCGTCTAGAGGATGTGCTGAACCGACATGGGGCGGTGCAGACGCGTATCCAGTAGGGCGCCCGTCCGCGCGGCGTTGCTCGGCGCGGCGTTGCTCGGCGCGGCGCTGATCGCCGGCTGCGGGCCGCCGGAGGGCTGGCCCTGGAGGCGGAACATGTTCGATTTCCCCGGGCCGCGCCCGCAGGAGGAGGCCCGGCGGCCCCCGGAGCACGTCCTGGCCGCGGACGGGACGGCCCGCGGCCCGGCGCCCGGCGCGGCGGGCAGGGGCGGGGCGCGAGGGTCCGTGGAGAGGGGGAAGGTGCTCTTCGAGCGGTACTGCTCGGTCTGTCACGGCCCCCTGGGGACCGGGAGGGAGCTCACCGAGGACTACCCGACGCCGGATCTGACCGAGGAGGACTACCTGCTGCGATCGGATGGCGACATCTACGCGGTGATCGTGGACGGCGGGCTCAACATGCCGAGCTACCGAGATGCGCTCACGGAGCCCGACCGCTGGCTCGTGATCCGCTACCTGAGGACGCTGCAGAGATCCCATGCGAAGTGATCCGGACCCGGACATCGATCCCCCGATCGTCAGCGCGGCGCGGTGGCTGAAGGTCCTCCTGATCCTCCTTCTCATCCCCGGCCTCCTGCTCTTCGTCGGGGGAGCCCTGATGCGCCAGGAACAGAGGATCTGGCAGATCTACCTCGTCAACCTGCTGTTCTGGTCGGGATTCTCTCAGGCCGGCGTGGTGGTCTCCGCCCTGCTGAACGTGACGAACGGGAGGTGGGGCAGGAACCTGCGCCACATCATCGCCGGGCTGGCGCTTTTCTCCCCCGTCGCCTTCGTCCTGTTCCTCCTCCTGTTCATCGGCCGGGAGTCGATCTTCCCGTGGATCGAGAGCCCCGTCCCGGAAAAGTCGGCCTGGCTCGACATCACCCACCTCTTCGTCCGCGAGACCTTCAACCTCCTCCTCCTGAATATCCTGAACGGCGTGTTCCTCTACTTCTCCTTCCGCCCCGATGCCGGCCTCGTGGTGGCGAGGCGGGGCGCCGGATCGCACTTCCTGCTGAGGCGCATCAGCTCGGGGTGGAGGGGCCGCGACGAGGAGAGGCGACACTGCGAGATCGCTCTGACGCGGCTGTCGCCGGTCCTGCTGCTCGCCTACGCGATCGTCTATTCGCTCGTGGCCTTTGATTTCGTCATGTCCCTGGACCCGCTCTGGTACAGCACCCTCTTCGGCGCCTATTACTTCATCACCAACCTCTACATGGGGCTCGCTGGCATCGCGGTCGTCGCCATCGTCCTGCGCCGCGCGTTCGGGCTGGAGGCCCACATCACGGGATCGCACTGTCACGACCTCGGGACTCTGATCTTCGCCTTCTGCATGATCGCCCTCGACTTCTTCTGGTCCCAGTACCTGGTGATCTGGTACGGGAACATCCCGGAGGAGATCGCCTTTCTGGTCAGGAGGATCAACGAGGATCGGTGGCGGCCTTTCACCCTGGCGGTGCTCGGGGCCTGCTTCGTGCTTCCCCTGCTGATCCTCCTGAGCCGCAGGGTCAAGAGAACGCCCCGACTGCTGCTGCCCGTCGCCTGCCTCGTCTTCGGGAGCGTGTGGCTCGAGCGATACGTGCTCGTCGTCCCGACCATCTGGCACGGCGAGAGCGCCCCGTTCGCTCTCCCGGAGCTCGTGGTATCGGTGGCTTTTCTCTCCGGGTTCGTCCTGGTCTACCTCGCCTTTCTCGAGCGGTTCCCCATCCTCCCCTCCGACGCGCGGCGGGCATGAAGCCAACGCCGCCCGGGGAGCGCAGATTGCGCGCCCTTCCGGGAAGCACGCGTGCAAATTTTTCGCCCGGGAAGTATAATCCCCCGCATCTCTTACGGCCCACGGGGGACATGATGAGGACCGGAGGAGGCCCCCGGGCCCGCCGCGGGGCAGGAGGCCGGGGCAGAGACGGGGCCCTCGCGGCAGGCACGCTTGTTGCAGTCCTTCAAGTGCGAGTTCCTGCGAAGGCAGCTCCTGCGGCCCGCTGACGAGGGGCGGCGATTGTGAAACATTTCACATACTGAGGCGCGCGGTGCGGACAGGGTCGAGCCAACGGCGCTGGAGCCGCCTGATCCGGGGGATCCTCCCCCTCCTCCTGATCGCCCTCGCCCCGGCGCCGGGCGCCGCCGGGGCTGACGGCCGCAGGCGGTCGGACCGGGGCCGGCCGGCCGCCGAGCTGGTGTGGCCCCTCCCTCCCGACCCGCCACGCATACGCTACGTCGACTCCCTTCGGGGGAGCTCGAACTTCAGGAAGAAGCCGAGCCGCTGGAGGCGCTTCCTCCTCGGCCCCGAGACCGACCGCGGGATCTCCCTGAGGAAGCCCTATGGGGTCACCACCGACGCCGCGGGGCGGGTCTACGTCTCCGACACGGGGCTCGGCGCCGTGGTCGTATTCGATCGGGATGCCCGGGAGGTCCGCCTGCTGGGCCACGAGGGGCGCGTCGGTCTCGTGACGCCGATCGGGCTCGCCCTGGACGAGCGGGGGAGGCTGTTCGTCTCCGACGCCGATCTCGATCGCGTCTTCTGCTTCGGCGGCGAGGGCGAGGTCCTGCTCTCCCTCGGCAGGGAGGAGGGGCTGCACAACCCCGCCGGCCTGGCCATCGACACCGTGCGCCACAGGCTGTACGTGGCGGACAGCCACCTCCACCGCATCTTCCTGTACTCGACCGACGGCCTGTATCTGACCGCCTGGGGCTCCCGGGGCCGCGCGGAGGGCCATTTCAACTTCCCGACCAACCTGGCCCTGGACGCCGGGGGGAACCTCCACGTCGTCGACACGGGCAACTTCCGGGTCCAGATATTCAGCCCCGACGGCGAGTTCCTCTCGGCGTTCGGCGAGATCGGGGACGGGCCGGGCCGCTTCCATAGACCCAAGGGGATCGGCCTGGACAGCGAGGGGCACATCTACGTCGCCGACGCCGCCTTCAACAACTTCCAGATCTTCAACCAGGGGGGGGAGCTCCTCCTCTTCGTGGGGACGCTCGGAAGCGGCCCGGGCAATTTCTGGCTGCCGGCCGGCATCCACGTCGACCGCTCGGACCGCATCTACGTCGTCGACCAGATCAACGCGCGCGTGCAGATCTTCCAGTACCTGCCGGAGGCGGGAGCGCTCCCGGCCGGGTCGGATGCGACCGGGGCCGGCGAGCCGCGGCAGGTCCCACCGGGCCCGCAGCGGTCGGCCGCTGCGCGCCGGCCGTGACGCCGTCCCCACCCATCCCGGCACGGCTCTCGCATATGCGGATAGGCCGCGAATGTATGGATCCACCAAAAGGAGATCGAGTCATGAAGATCAGCCGTCTAACCCTCCTGCCCGGGGCGCTCGCGCTCGTCGTGGGCGTCCTCACGGAGCCGGCCTTCTCCCAGGCCAACATCATCGACACCAAGCACAACCTGTCCTCGACCGCCGGGGCGGACCAGATCGTCGACAAGTCGACGGACGAGGATCAGATCTGCGTCTTCTGCCACACGCCGCACCAGGCGAGCCCCAGCGCCCCGCTCTGGAACCACACCCAGTCCACGACCATGTCCTACGGGGTGTACGGGTCCTCGACCCTCGACGCCTCGGACATCGCCGACATCGGGGGCGGAACGGACGTCTCGAACCTGTGCATGAGCTGCCACGACGGCACCGTGGGCGTGAACGACCTCGGGAACCCCGCCAACGACACGGGCGGGAACCCGACCATGGGGACCGGCAACGAGCTGGACGCCACCGGGAAGATTCTCGGCACCCGATCGGCCAACCTGTCGACCGATCTGAGCAACGACCATCCGGTCAACTTCACCTACGACGCGGCCCTGGCCACCGCCGACGGCGAGCTGCAGACGCCGGACTCGGTCGACTTCGTGGACGCCGCCAAGACCGTCCCGCTGTTCTCGGCCAAGGTGCAGTGCGCCAGCTGCCACGATCCCCACGACAACACGAATCCTCCCTTCCTCGTCAGATCCAACGTCGGCAGCGGCCTGTGCCTCACCTGTCACGCGAAGTGACGGACGATCGATAGCGGCGGTGAGGCCCCCCGCCCTCCCGACAGCCGGGGGCGGGCCCACCGCAACCCCCGCATGGACGCCGCCTCGTGACAGCCGGCCGAATGGCGACCCTGGTCGCGATCCTGATGATCGCCGTGGGCGTGGTCTACGCTCAGGGCGATCGCGATCGGTGGGCCGCCGCCGGCCCGTTCCGCTGGAGCGGCGTCGCCGAATGGGAGTACTACGAGAGCGACTCCACCTCGCAGGGCGTGGGGACCGACTTCAACTCCTTCCGGCAGAAGTACTCCCTCATGCTGGACGGATTCCTCTGGGACCCGCGCTTCAACCGTTTCTCGATCGGCCTGGACGGCTACCTCACCGACCGCCGGGCGGACGGCGAGCAGCTCGACTCCGACCGGTTCGGATACCGCGCCCAGAGCACCTTCTTCCCGGCCCGCCCCTTCCCGCTGCGCCTGTACGCGCGCCGCGCGGTGACCGACGCCACGGGCGCCGCCCTCGTGGACAACGATCGGGAGACGGCCGCATGGGGGGCCGAGTGGCAGCTGTCCACGCGCAGGGTGCGGAGATTCAGCCTCCTCTTCGACAGGACCACGTTCGAGCTCACCAACCCGATCTCGCTCGAGGAGCGGCGCCAGACCGGACTGCTCAACTTCATGAGCCGTTTCGGGAACAGCGACGTCTCGTTCCGATACGGCCTGAGCTCCCAGAAGGAGCGGGTCAACGCCACCGATTTTGAGCGTCACAGCTTCACCCTCACCGACCGGACGGCCTTCGACAACGGCGCGACCCTCCTGGTGAGCGCCTTCCACACCCGCTCGGACGCGCTCTTCTCCACGGGCCAGACGGACGATCTGAGGACGAGCCGCTTCTCGAGCCGGGTCGATCTGCCCTGGACGGACGGAGCCCGGCTGGGGTTCAGTTACGATCTCAACGACAACAGCGGCCGTTTCCTGGACTCCACGAGCCACGTGGTGAAGGCCCAGGGGCGCTTCAAGATGAACTCCCACTGGGAATCGACGCTCGCCCTCGTGCTGGGCCGGATCGACAGCCTGACGCCGACGAGCGACATCCAGCAGGACCAGCTGGGCGCCCGCGCCGGTGTGAGTTACGGCCGTGACTGGACGAGGATCGGCCTCACGGCCACCTACTCGATCGGATACGACAGGGCGGACTTCAACATCGGCCCGGACGCGCGCAGCCTCAACCACCTCGCACAGGTGGACACCCGCTTCTCCCTGGGGGACGCGGGCGATCTGTTCTCCGCCCTCACCTACAGCGTCGGGGACAACGACACGACCGGGATCGGCTTCACCCTCGACGAGCTCCGCGCGACGGTGGGCTGGGAGCGGGCGCTCGACGGGCTCTGGAGGGCGCGGGTGTCGACCACATTTCGCAACACGATCTACGACACCTTCCAGTTCGGGGTGCAGGAAAGCGACGAGATCAGCCTGCAGGGTTCGCTGAGCCACCCCAGAGGCGGCGTCTCGCTGTCCCTGTCGACGAGCGAGGGCGTCTCCGATTTCCTCCCCGACCCGGGAAGCGGCTCGCCGTTCCTGCCGGGAACCGACCTGGTCAACGAGCGCGACGTGGCCAGCGCCGGGCTCCACTGGAGGATCCTGCGACGCCTGCGCGCCCGCGTCCAGGCGCGCGTCGAGAGGCGCCGCTTCACGACCATCGGGAGGGAGGATATTCTCTCCCTCCATCCCGAGATCGAGTACCGTCTCGGCAGCTGGTCGCTCACGGCCGGTTACTCGCGCTACGAGCGGGAGAACGCGACCACCTTCGAGAACGCGACCTGGCTGCTGAGGGTCACGAGGCGGCTCCTGTGACGGGGAGGTGAGATGAGCGCGGCCCGCGGGACGCCTGGAGAGGGGCGCCGCGCGCTCCTGCGCGCCGGGGTGCCCGCCTGCGGATGGGCGACGATGCTCCTGCTCGCGGGGCTCGCCTGCCAGCACAAGGCGCCGCGCGACGAGCTCGCCCTGCCGCGCCTCGTCTGGCCTCCTCCCCCGGCTCCGCCGCGCATCGAGCACATCGGGTCGTTCCGCGAGCCGTCCGACCTCGGGATCCGCAGGAACTGGCTGTCCCGGCTCTTCACCGCCCTCGCCGGCACGCGGCGGCCGACCGCGATGGTCCGCCCCTATGGCATCGCGGTGACCCCGGAGGGGCGCATCGCCGTCGCGGACCCGGGCGCGCGCTGCGTGCACCTGTACGATCCGGGCCGGCCGCGTTACCGCCGGGTGAGGTCGGCGGCGAACCAACGCCTGGTCTCGCCGGTGGGCGTCGCGATCGACCCCCGAGGACGGATCTACGTCGCGGACTCCTTCCGCCGGGCGATCTTCCGCTACGGCCCGAAGGGTGAGTGGCTGGACACGCTGGGAGAGGAGGAGGGGCTCGTCAGGCCGACCGGCCTCGCCTTCGAGCCGGTACGCGGGATCCTCTACGTGGTCGATACCGGCGGCCATCGCGTCCTGGGCTTCGACGCCGAGGGGAACCGCGTCCTGGAGTTCGGCCGCAGGGGCAGCGGGCCGGGCGAGTTCAACTACCCCGCCGCCATCGCCGTCGGCCCGTCCGGCGACCTGTACGTCACCGACTCGATGAACTTCCGGGTGCAGGTCCTGGATCCCGGCGGCCGGTTCCTCGGATCCTTCGGGGGGCCGGGGGACGGCCCGGGAGATTTCGACAAGGCCAAGGGCATCGCCCTCGATGCCGACGGCCACATCTACGTGGTGGAGGGCCTGCACGACGTGATCCACGTCTACGACGGCGGAGGGCGGCTGCTGACCGTCCTCGGCGGGACGGGGAGCGGCCGCGGTCGCTTCTGGCTCCCGACGGCGATCACCATCGACGGCGCCGGCCGCATCCTGATCTCCGACTCGGCGAACCGCCGAGTCCAGATCCTGCGCTACCTGGGGGAGCCCGGAGGGCGTTCCGAGGGATGAGGGGAAAGGTCCTGCTCGCCGCGCCTCTGCTTCTGCTGCTCGGCTCGGACGCCGGGCGGGCGGAGGTCACGGCCTCCAAGCACGACCTCTCGGTGAGCGGGACCGGCTCCATCGTGGCGGTGTCCGAGACCCAGGTGTGCATCTTCTGCCACACGCCGCACAACGCGAATCCCGCCGTTCCCCTGTGGAATCACCAGCTCTCGTCCGTGGGGAGCTACTCGACCTACTCGAGCACGACCCTGACGCTCCCGACGCCGCTGCAGCAGCCGACGGGCAGCTCGAAGCTGTGCCTCAGCTGCCACGACGGCACGGTGGCCCTGGGCCAGACGGTCAACGACGGACTGATCGCGCTCCAGAACACGGGCGCGGGCGGGCGCATGCCGGCCGGCGCCTCCAACCTGGGGACCGATCTGGCCGACGACCACCCGATCTCGTTCCAGCCCAATCCGGCCAACAGCGAGACCCTGGACCCGCCGAGCGGAGACCCGGTGAGCCTGGACTCCGCCGGCGAGGTCCAATGCACCTCGTGCCACGATCCGCACACGGAGGACAACGACGCCGTCACCAGGCGATTCCTGGTCAAGAGCAATCAGGCCTCCGCCATCTGCCTAACCTGCCATCAGCCCGACTTCTGGAGCACCAACCCGACCAGCCATCAGTCCTCGACCGCTGCCTATCTCCCCGCCCAGGGCGCCCACACCGGGTACACGACGGTGGCGGACAACGCCTGTGAGAGCTGCCACCGCCCGCATTCGGGGAACGAGCCTCAGAGACTGCTGAAATTCGTGGAGGAGGCGACCTGCGACTCGTGCCACGACGGCTCGGTGGCCTCCAAGGACGTGTCGGCCGATTTCCTGAAGCCGTTTGCGCATCCCACCTTCTCCACGACCCCCTCGGTCCATGACGCGAGCGAATCGCCGTCGGATCCCACGGCCACCCTGCCCGAGATCAATCCCGGCGCGGCGCGCCACGCCGAGTGTCAGGACTGTCACAATCCGCACGCGGCCGTCGGACAATCCGCCGCGGCGCCGGACGCGTCCGGCCGCCTGAGCGGGACCTGGGGGATCGACTCCGACGGGGCGCGGCGCGACCCGGCGCTCGCCGAGTACGAGATCTGCTACAAGTGCCACGCCGACAGCGCCAACAAGCCGCAGGAGGCGGGCCTGCCGTTCCCGCCCTACACCCAGAGGCAAATCGTGCAGTTCAACACGCGGCTCGAGTTCGACCCCTTGAACCCCTCGCACCACGGGGTGGAGGCTCCCGGCGCGAACCCCGACGTGCCTTCCCTTCTCGCGCCCTACACGACCGCGAGCGTCATCTACTGCACCGACTGCCACAGCAGCGACACGGGCCCGGGCGCCGGCGGGGGCGGGGCCGACGGCCCCCACGGGTCGATCTACAATCACCTCCTTGAGAGGAACCTGAACGTCGGGGACGGCAACTCGGGAACCGACTTCTCCAATATGTACGCCCTGTGCTTCAAGTGCCATAGCGAGGCCAGCATCCTGGGCGATCAGAGCTTCCCCCACCACAAACGGCACATCGATCGGGAGAACTCGTCCTGCATGGTCTGCCACGATCCGCACGGGGTCAGCGCCGCCCAGGGAAACGGCGTCAACAACTCCCACCTGATCAACTTCGACGTGTCCGTGGTGCTGCCGAACACGAACGGCATCCTCATGTTCGAGGACCGCGGTACGTTCTCCGGGGCCTGCTTCGTGAAATGCCACAACCGGAACCACGACCCCTCGAAGGGAACCGGTGACTATTGAGGAAGAAGGGAGGCGGGCCGTCCACCGACGGGCGGCCGCGACGCTCGCGGCGATCGCGTGCTCGCTCCTGATCGTGATCATCGTGGAGGCGCCGCCGGACGGCGGGGAAGGGATCCGCGCCGCCGAGGCGCCGGGGGGGACCCCGCATCCCGACCTGGAGGGCGTCGAGGACGCGACCTGCGCCGACTGCCACGAGGACCGGGTGGAGGGCGCCGTGGTGCACCCGCCGGCCGCGGCCGGGGAGTGCGAATCCTGTCACGAGTTCGCAGGAGCCGGGGAGGAGACGACCGTCTCGCTGATGCTGCCGGAAGAGGAGCTCTGCGTGACCTGCCACGAGAACCCCGCCGCCGCCCGAGGGGCCGTCGCGCGGCATCCTCCCGCCGAGGAGGGGGCCTGCACCCTCTGCCACGATCCCCATGCCTCGGGACTGCCGTTCCTGTTCCGCGACCCGGGGAGCGACATCTGCCTGGAGTGCCACGGCGATGTGGCGGAAGAGCTCGAGCGGCCTCAGGTCCACGGCGCGGTCCGGAGCCTGGGCTGCCCCGCCTGCCACGACCCTCACGCCTCGCCCGTCCGGAGGCTGCTGCGCCGCGCGGGGAACGAGCTGTGTCTCGAGTGCCACCTCGGCACCTCCGGCAGCCACCCCCTGAGCGACGCCGGCGAGGTGCTGCTGTTCGAGAGGTGGCCCGCGGACGCGCGCCTGTTCGACGGCATCCCGAAGATCGGGCTGCGGGCGGGGGGCACGGGGCATCCGGTGGCGCGCCACCCCGTCCGGGCGGAGCGCAACCCTCTCCGCGCGGAGGAGCCGTTCTGGTGCGGCAGCTGCCACCCGCCGCACGGCTCGCTCCGCCGACCGCTTCTCGTAGGGGACAGCGGCGGCAGCTTTTGCCTGCAGTGCCACAAGAAGTGACGCGCGCGGCGACACCCTCTTGGTCGCCATCTCCACTGCTGGTATCGTTCGCCCCGGAGGTCTCGGCGGGAGGATGAGCGGCCGGCCGGGTTTCAGCATGTAGTCCGCAGTACGGGAGGCCGGTGGGAGGGCCCCCCGGGCCGGTCCGCCTGGCACGCTGTTCGCAAGTTGGTTCGGGGTCATTCTTCGGAGGAGTGCCCATGAAGCGAATGGTTGCTCTGCTGGCGGTGTCCGTCGGTGTCGTCCTGGTGCTGTCGTCGCCGCGCCCCTCCCGGGCGGCCGAGCGCGCCTACATCGGCGCCCAGAAGTGCAAGATGTGCCACAACTCCGCGGCCAAGGGGGCGCAGTTCAAGAAATGGACCGAATCGCGCCACTCGAGGGCGTACGCCACCCTCGCCTCGGAGCGGGCCCGGAAGATCGCGGCCGGGAGGGGGATTGCAGACCCGCAGAAGGCGGACGAGTGCCTGCGCTGCCACGTGGCCGGACACGGCGCGCCCGCCGAGATGCTGACCCAGAAGTATTCCCCGGAGGACGGCGTCAGCTGCGAGGCCTGCCACGGCCCCGGCGGCGACTACTGGAAGATGAGCGTCATGAAGGACCCGACGAAGGCGGTCGCGGCCGGCCTGGTCATTCCCGAGGAGAAGACCTGCACGGCCTGTCACAACAGCGACAGCCCGACCTTCGAGTCGTTCGACTTCGCGACCTACTCGAAGAAGATCGCTCATCCCAACCCGAAGAAGGCCGCGAAATAATGGCTGGGGAGCGGCCGGGGGGCTCGCGGCGCGGCTTTCTGAACTGGTTTCTCGGGACGTCGTTGGGCGCGATGTGCGCGTCGATCCTGTACCCGGTGGCGCGCTACATCTCGCCGCCGGAGGTGCCGGAGGCGGCGACCTCCAGGGTCGTGGCCGGGCGGGTCGGGGAGCTGAAGCCGAACGAGGGGAAGCTGTTCCGCTTCGGGAGCCGGCCCGGCCTGCTGATCCTCACCCGCGAGGGCGAGTACAGGGCCTACGCCGCGACCTGCACCCACCTCAACTGCACCGTCCAGTTCCGCGGCGATCTGCAGCAGATCTGGTGCGCCTGCCACAACGGCTTCTACGACCTGAACGGCGTCAACGTAGCCGGCCCACCGCCGCGCCCGCTCGAGAGGTACGCGGTGCACGTCGCGGACGACGAGGTGGTGGTGACCAGGACATGACGGTGGTCCCCCGGGGCGCCCGCGGGCGGCTGCTCGACTGGCTCGAGGAGCGGCTGGGCCTGTCCCTCCTCTTGAAGCTGGGAAGGGAGAAGCACGTCCCGCTCCACCGGCACACCTTCTGGTACTACATGGGCGGGATGACCCTGTTCCTGTTCGGCCTGCAGGTGCTCACCGGGATCCTCCTCCTCCTCTACTACCGCCCGTCGTCCGAAGAGGCGTTCGAGAGCGTCCAGTTCATCGTCACCAAGGTCCCCTTCGGCTGGCTCATCCGCAACCTGCACTCGTGGTCGGCCAACCTTCTGGTCTTCGTGCTGTTCGTGCACATGTTCAGCGTCTACTTCCTGAAGGCCTACCGGCGCCCGCGGGAGGCGACCTGGCTCACCGGGTTCGCCCTGCTGGCCCTGATGCTGGGGTTCGGCTTCTCGGGATATCTGCTGCCCTGGAACGAGCTGGCGTTCTTCGCCACCCAGGTGGGGACCGAGGTCGCGGGATCGCTGCCGGTCGTCGGCCACTTCGCGCTGCGCCTGATGCGCGGCGGCGAGCAGGTGACCGGCGGGACGCTGACGCGCTTCTACGGCCTGCACGTGGCGATCCTTCCCGCCCTGACCACCCTGGTGCTGGCGGCGCACCTGTTCCTGGTGCAGAGGCACGGGATGAGCGAGCCTCCCTCCGTGGAGGCCGAGCGCAGGCGGACCGGCGCGCCGCCGCGCTCGCGGCCGTTCGTGCCCGGGTTCCTCCTGCGCGACTGCATCGGCTGGTGCGCGGCGCTTGGGATCCTTGCGGCGCTCGCGGCGCTGTACCCCTGGGAGCTGGGCGTGAAGGCCGACCCGTTCGCGCCGGCGCCGGCCGGGATCCGCCCGGAGTGGTACTTCTGCTGGATGTTCCAGCTCCTCAAGGTCCTCCCCGGCCACGTGCTCGGGATCGAGGGGGAGCTGTTCGGGATCGGGATGATCACGCTCGGGGGCCTGTTCTGGCTGTTGGTCCCCTTCATCGATCGCCCCGCCGAGGCGAGCGACGGCGCGCGCGGATGGGCGCTGACGCTGTTCGGCTTGGCGTCCCTCGCGTTCATCGTGGTGATGACCATCTGGGCCTACCTCCCGGCGGGAGGGTGAGATGCGACGGGCGCCGCTGATTCTCGGAGGGATCGCCCTGGCGGGCCTGATCGCCTTCGCCGAGGAGCCGCCGCCGGGGGAGCGATCCAAGGTCAACAGCTGCCTGTCGTGCCACTCCGAGTTCGACGGCGAGCTCCTGGAGCCGACCCTGCACGTCGAGGAGGACGTCCACTTCAAGCGCGGGCTGGCCTGCCATGACTGCCACGGCGGCGACCCGTCAGCCGGCCTGGACGGCGACCCCGACGAGGCGCACAGCGCCGCCGAGGGGTTCGCGGGCAAGCCGAGCCGCCTCGACACGCCGCGGTTCTGCGCCCGGTGCCACTCGGACGCCAACCTCATGAAGGCGTTCAATCCCCACGCCCGCGTGGACCAGTGGAGCGAGTACCGGACCTCCAGGCACGGGCGGCGCCTCGACAGCGGGGACGACAGCGTGGCGGTGTGCACCGACTGCCACGGGGCGCACGGCATCCGCGAGGTCGACGACCCCCGCTCGCCCGTCTACCCGACCAACGTGGCCGAGACCTGCGCCGCCTGCCACGCGGACTCCGAGCGGATGGGTCCGCACGGCCTGCCGACGGGGCAGTACCGGGAATACCGCCGAAGCGCTCACGCCGCGGCGCTGTACGAGAAGGGCGACACCTCGGCCCCGACCTGCAACGACTGTCACGGCAGCCACGGCGCCGTCCCCCCGGGCGTCGAGAACGTCAGCAACGTCTGCGGCAGCTGCCACGGGCGCGAGGCGACGCTGTTCCGCGAGATCGAGGAGAAGAAGGACATCAACGTCTCCGCCTGCATCCAGTGCATGATCTGCCACGACAACCACGCGGTGCTCCGGCCGACCGACGACATGATCGGCGTCGGAGAGAGGTCGACCTGCACCGCCTGTCATGCTGAGGGCGAGCCCGCCTACGACGCTGTGGCCCGGATGGGGGGCGCCGTCGTCCGCCTGGCGGGCCGTCTCGAGGAGGCGAACGCGCTGCTCGACGCCGCCGAGCGCGCCGGGATGGAGGTGGGGCCGGACCGATTCGCGCTGCAGAAGGCGCGGGACCGGCTGGTCGAGGCGCGCGTGCTGGCGCACAGCTTCGACCTCGAGCGTTTCCTGAAGGTGACGGCCGAAGGGCTGGAGGCGGCCGACGCCGGCGTGGCGGCCGGCCACCGCGCGTTCGCCGACCTGAGGTTCAGGCGCACCGGGCTGGCCCTGTCGCTCATCGTCATCGCGGCGGTGATCGTGGCGCTGTGGCTGAAGATCCGGCAGATCGAGGCGCGAACCGCGGAGTGAGGTCCAGATCCCGAGCCGATGCGGCGCGATCGCTCTTGGCGCTGCTGATGCTGGCGGTGCCGGCCGCCGGCCGGGCGCAGGACGGGGAGGATTGTCTGGCCTGCCACGCCGGGCCGGATCCGACGATGCGGCGGGGCGGACGGACCGTCCGGCTCCAGGTGGACCGTGCGGTCCTCGGCCGGTCGGTGCACCGGGATCTCCCGTGCGTCGAGTGCCACGCCCGGCTGAGCCCGGACGCCCTCCCGCACGCCTCCCCGATGGAGCCGGTCGACTGCAGCGGCTGCCATGGCGACGTCACCGGCACGCACCGCTTCCACCGCCCCGCGGCCCGGGGTCCAGGCTCCTCGTCCGCCTGCGCCGACTGCCACGGCGCACACGACATCCTGCCGCCGGGAGAGCCGGGCTCGCGACTTCACCCCTCCCGTCTCGTGGAGACGTGCGGCGACTGCCACCCCGAGGTCGCGGCGCGGTACGCCGATTCCGAGCACGGCCGGCAGTTCGCGGCCGGCGTAACGGGAGCGCCGAGCTGCGTGGACTGCCACGACCGCCCGATCGTCGAGGCCCGCAGGGGGGGCACCATGGCGGAGCACAAGCTCGTCCAGGAGAGGCTCTGCCTCTCGTGCCACCTCGACGACCCCCGGGTCCGGGCCCGCGTGTCGCCCGGCGCGGGCTTCATCTCCGCCTACGAGGACAGCGTCCACGGCAGGGCCCTGGCGGAGGGGAACGGCGCCGCGGCCAACTGCGTCGACTGCCACGGCAGCCACGAGATGAAGAAGGGGTTCGAGCCGACCGCCCGCGTCAACAAGCGGCACATTCAAAGGACCTGCGGCGGCTGTCACGCGGCGATCGCCGAAAAGTACGCGGCGAGCGTGCACGGCGTGGCTCTCGCCCGGGGCGAGCACGAATCCCCGGTCTGCACGGACTGCCACGGCGAGCACGCCATACTGCGGCACCTCGATCCCCGATCTCCGGTGGCGCCCGCGAACGTCTCGGTGCAGGTCTGCTCTCCCTGCCACAGCTCGCTGCGGCTCGCGGCGAAGTACGGCATCGCCTCCGACCGCTTCAAGACCTTCTCCGACAGCTTCCACGGCCTGGCGATCCGAGGCGGCATGGTCGAGGTCGCCAACTGCGCCAGCTGTCACGGCTCGCACGACATCCGGCCCTCCTCCGATCCGGCGTCGAGCATCCACCCGCTGAACCTGAGGGCCACCTGCGGTCGGTGTCACCCGGGCGCGGGCAGGCGGTTCGCGGAGGGGACGGTCCACCTCCAGGTGAGCGAGGAGCGGGAGCCGGTCCTCTACTGGATCGCCACCGCCTACGCCGGCCTGATCGTGGTGGTCATCGGCGGGATGTCCGTCCACAACCTGCTGGACTTCGTCCGGAAGGCGCGCCGGCGGCTGAGGATCCGGCGGGGGCTGGAGCCCGGGGAGCCGGTCGGTCGGGCCCTCTACCTCCGAATGACCCTCGGCGAGCGACTGCAGCACGGCGCGCTGGTCGGGAGCTTCGCGGTGCTGGTCGTCACCGGCTTCATGCTGCATTACCCCGACGCCTGGTGGGTGAGGGCCCTGGGTCGACTCAGCGACGAGCCGTTCGACTTGCGCGGCCTCCTGCACCGGATCGCCGGAGTCGTCA
Organism: Acidobacteriota bacterium; assembly: GCA_046758905.1. Taxonomy (GTDB): domain Bacteria; phylum Acidobacteriota; class Polarisedimenticolia; order Gp22-AA2; family Gp22-AA2; genus JBHIBC01. The sequence continues at coordinate 57,592 of JBHIBC010000006.1, forward strand.
TGGTCGGCGCGTCCCTGTACCACGTCACGTACCTGGTGTTCTCGGATCGCGGCCGTCGGTTCCTGCGCGACATCCTGCCGCGGCGCGGCGACCTGTCCGACGCCGCCGCGGCCCTGCGGTTCAACCTCGGACTGAGCGGGCGCGGCCCGCGCTTCGGGCGGTTCGGGTACGTCGAGAAGAGCGAGTACTGGGCTCTGGTGTGGGGGAGCGTCCTGATGACGCTGACCGGGATGGTGCTGTGGTTCGAGGAGATCTCCATCGGGCTGCTCACCAAGCTCGGGTGGGAGATCTCCCGCATCGTCCACTTCTACGAGGCCTGGCTGGCCGCGCTGGCCGTTCTGGTCTGGCACCTCTATCACGTCATCCTGAGCCCGGACGCCTACCCTATGAACGTCTCCTGGCTCAGCGGCACCCTCAGCGAGGCGGAGATGGCCGCGGAGCACCCGCTGGAGCTGGAGGCGATCCGGGCCCGGCGGGCGGCGGACCCGGGCGCGGCGCGGCCGACCGCGGGGCGCCGGAGCCCGGAACGGACCTAGGGGAGGAGATCCCATGCAAGAAGGTCTACGGTCGGAGGGGGAGGGCACCGCGAGGCGGCGGACGGCCCTGCGCTGGCTGATCCGCGGGTTCCTGTCGCTGTGGGGCCTGGGCGGGGCGTTTCTGGGACTGTCTTTCCTCAGGGCCCCCTCGGCCGAGCGGCGCCCGAGCGAGAGGCTGGTGCGCTGCGGGCCCGTCTCGACGCTGCCGGTGGGCGGCGCGCGCTTCGTGCGCCACGGGACGCGGCCCCTGTTCGTCCTGCGCGTCTCGGAGAGCGAAGTGCTGGCGCTGTCCGCCATCTGCACGCACCTGCGCTGCGTGCTTCGGTGGGACCGGGACAGCCAGACGCTCGTCTGCCCGTGCCACTCGGGGGCCTTCGACCGCGGCGGCAACGTCCTCTCCGGGCCGACGAAGCGCCCGCTGCCGCGCTACGAGGCCGAGGTGCGGGCGGACGAGATCGTGGTGCGGACATAAGGGACGGCCGACCGTGGGACGCGCACCGGGACGGGGCATCGCTCGCTCGCTGCTCGGGTGGCTCGAGCAGCGGTTCAACCTGACGGAGATGTTCTCCTTCCTGACCAGCTTCGGCCTGTTCCCCGCCGAGCTGGACACCCGGCGGCCGCTTCGCGAATCCATCGACGCGGCGCTGCGAAGACCGCTGCCCTCCTACGCGCGCTGGCCGCGGGTTCTGGGGATCCTGTCTTTCCTGCTGTTCCTCTTCCTCGGGCTCACGGGCGCGATGCTCTCCTTCTATTACCAGCCGACGGCCTCGGAGGCCTACGGGTCGGTCACCGGGATCGTCAGGGACGTCCGGTTCGGCTGGCTCGTGCACCAGTCCCACCGGTGGGCGGCGCACCTGTTCCTGCTCATCCTGCTGGTGCGGGTCGCGCGATTCTACTTCCAGGGCCTGTACAGGAAGCCGCGCGAGGCCCTCTGGGTCCTCGCCGTCCTGACGCTGCTCGTCGCCACCCACGCCGACCTGACCGGCCGCCTCCTGGCGTGGGACGCGCGGGGATACTGGACCACGGTCCGCGCCCTGGAGGTCCTCTACTCCCTGCCGATCCTGGGCCCGGCCTTCTCCTACCTCATGGGGAGCGCCACGGTCGACTCGCTGGTGCTGACCCGCTTCTACGTCCTGCACGCCGCGGCCCTGCCGGTGATGCTCGGGATCCTGTTCTACTTGCACTTCTCGGGGGTCCGCCGGGTGGGCCTCTCGCCGGCCACCGGCGAGACCCGGTCGGGGCCGGCGGTGCTCCGGGTCCACCTCTACAATGTCGTGATCCTCGCGGTTCTCCTGTTCGGCACGGTGATCACCCTGGCGATGGCCCTCCCCGCCCCTTTCGAGCCTCCCGCCGACCCCCTGAGCACCCCGCCGGGCATCCACCCGCCCTGGTACCTGCTCGCCCCGCACGCCCTGCTGGAGTCGCTGCCCCCGATCCTGCCGCGGCCGGTCGGCGGTCTGCTGCTTGAGCTGATCCTCGCCGCCTTCCTTCTGCTCCCGTTCCTGGACCGTTCCCCCTGGCGGCCGGCGCGCTCGCGCCGCGCGGCACTGGCGCTCAGCGCCCTGGCCGTCCTCGCCGTCCTCCTGCTGACCCTCTACGGATACCGACTGGAGGTGGCGCGATGATCGCCTGGGCGTTGCTGCTGGCGGCCGCCGCGGCCGGCCCTTCCGCCGCCTGCACGCTCTGCCATCCCGCGGTCCGGGTCGAGTTCGAGCAGGGCGTCCATCGCCGGGAAGGGGTCACCTGCGTCTCCTGCCACGGCGGCGACCCGGGCGCGGTGTCCGTCGAGGCGGCGCACCGGGGCGCCTTCCGCGGCGTGCCGCGGCGCCGCGACATCCCGAAGCTGTGCGCCTCGTGCCACGCGGACATCGCCCTGATGCGCCCGTACAACCTGCCGGCGGATCAGTACGCCCTCTACGAGACCTCGCGCCACGGCCTGCTGCTCGCGCAGGGCAACGAGCGGGTCGCGGTGTGCACCGATTGTCACGGGGCGCACGAGATCCGCCGGCCCGACGATCCCAGAAGCAGCGTCTTCCGCCGCAACATCCCGCGGACCTGCGCCCGCTGCCACGCCGACCCGTCGCGCATGGGAGGCACCGGGCCGCGGGACGACCCCTACCGGGACTACGCCGAGGGCGTGCACGGCCGGGCCTTCCTGACGCGGGACAACCTCTCGGCCCCCGACTGCTCCTCCTGCCACGGCGCCCACGGCGCCGCGCCGCCCGGCTTCGGGGACATCGACAAGGTGTGCGGCCAGTGTCACGCCACGACCCGGGCCTATTTCCTGGAAGGCCCGCACTACGCGGCCATGCGGGAGGCCGGCCTGCCCGAGTGCGCCTCCTGCCACGACCATCACCGGATCGGGCCGGCCGACCTGTCGGCGCTGGACTCGGCCTGCGTGGCCTGCCACGAGGAGGGCTCGGACCAGCTGGAGGTGGCCGCCGCCATGCGGACGCTGTTCACCGCGGCGGCCGAGGAGATCGACAGGGCGCGAGCCCTGGTGGAGCGCGCCGCCGCCATCCCCCTCTACGTGGGGGACTACGAGGCCGGCCTCGAGGACGCCCGGACGGCCCTGATGGAGTCCTTCCCGGTGATGCACTCGCTCGACGTGCAGCGCGTCCAGGACTTCACGCTGCGGGCGCGCTCGATCGCGACCGCGATCCAGTCGGAGATCGAGGGCAAGCTCGAGGGCCGCGCGTGGCGGCGGGTCGGGCTGATGCTCTTCTGGTTCTACCTGCTGCTGACGGTCGCGATCCTCGTCCGCTTCCGCCGGCGCGCGGCGGCGGAGGCCCTCCGGTGACACCCGGCGGCGGGCCGGGCCGGCTGCGCGCGCTCCTGCGGAGCGGCTCGCTCAGGATGATGGGGCTGAGCGTGGGGCTGGCCGCGGGGCTGGCGCTGGTGGCGGCGGGGACCGCCATGGAGGTGAGCAGCCGGCCCGCCTTCTGCGGCTCCTGCCACGTCATGACGCCCTACTACGAGTCGTGGAGGGCGTCGACGCACCGCAACGTCGCCTGCGTGGAGTGCCACATCCCGCCGGGCATCACCGCCGAGCTCCGGAAGAAGTACGAGGCGCTGGCGATGGTGGCCCGCTACTTCACGGGGACTTACGGGACCAACCCCTGGGCCGAGATCGACGACGCCGCCTGCCTGAGGTGCCACGAGCGCAGGCTGCTGAGGGGGCGAGAGCTGTTCGGCGACGTCCTCTTCGACCACTCGGCCCACCTGGCGGGCATGCGCCGCGGCAAGACCCTGCGCTGCACCTCCTGCCACTCGCAGATCGTCCAGGGGAGCCACATCACCGTCACCGCCTCCACCTGCATCCTGTGCCACTTCAAGGGGCGGGAATCCGGGACCGGGACCGCCCGCTGCACCCTGTGTCACGACGTTCCGGACGCGGAGATCCGGCGCGGGACGCCCACCTTCAGCCACGCCGACGTGGCGCGCTACGGCATGGACTGCACCTGGTGTCACGCCCGTCCCGAGGGGAGCGACGGCGACGTGCCGCGGGAGCGCTGCCTCACCTGCCACAACGAGCCGGCGCACCTGGCGGAGTACGGGCGCGCGGCGCTCCTGCACCGAACCCACGTCAGCGAGCACAAGGTCGACTGCATGAACTGCCACCTGGAGATCCGGCACGTGGGGGAGCCCCGGATCGAGCGCGCCGTGAGCGCCTGCGGCTCCTGCCATCGCGCCGGGCACTCGCCGCAGCTGATGCTCTACAGCGGGATCGGCGGCAGGGGCCTGCAGCCGATGCCGAGCCCCATGTTCCTGGCGGGAGTGCGCTGCGAAGGGTGCCACATCGCGCTGCCCGGCCGGGAGTCGGAGGTCCACCGCGCCGACGAGGTCTCCTGCATGTCCTGTCACGGGCCGGGCTACCTGCCGATCTACGAGACCTGGAAGAGGGGCGTCGCGGCGCGCGCCGGCGCGCTGCGGCGGCAGATGGAGCGCACCCGACGGAGGCTGGACGGCGCGGCCCCGGCCCGGCTCGCCGACGCGCTGTTCAACCTGGAACTGGTGACGCGCGGGCGGGGCGTGCACAACGTCGACTACTCGTTCGCGCTGCTGGAGAAGGCCCGCGCCGACATGAACGCGGCGCGCGAGTCGGCCGGCCTCTCCGCTCTGCCGCGCCCCTGGCCGGAGGCCGCCGTGGAGTCGCCCTGCCTGCGCTGCCACCAGGGGATCGAATCCGGCCGGGGGAGGTTCCTCGACCGGGCCTTCCGGCACGACGTGCACCTCGCGCGGGCGCGTCTCGAGTGCGCGGCGTGCCACCGCCCGCACGAGGAGCGTCCCCCCGGCGAGGTGGTGCGGTTCGGCGCCGGGGGCTGCGCCTCGTGCCACCACCGCGATCCGGCGGCGGCCTGCGCCCCCTGCCATGCCGGGGTCCGGAGGGGGACGGTGCCGAGCCCGCTGGGGCCGTTCGACCACGCCTTCCACCTCGACGAGATGGAGCTGGACTGCGGCGGCTGCCACCTGCCGGGACCGGGAGGGAGGCCGCGCCTCGACCGGGAGATCTGCGCCAGCTGTCACGGCTGACGTCACCCGGAGACCGGCCGGAACCTCGCCGTGAAGTGCCTCAGGTACGGCGGCGCCCAGGTGATCTCGACGCCGCGCAGCCGATCGGCCCGGCGCGCGACGTCGGCGCAGATCTCCAGGATCCGGTCGACGTGGCTCTGGGTGTACACCCGCCTCGGCAGCGCCAGCCGCACCAGCTCCCAGCGCGCCGGCGCGAACCGCCCGTCCTCCTCCCGCCCGAACATCACGCTGCCGATCTCGCAGCTGCGGATCCCCCCGGCGAGGTACAGCTCGCAGACGAGCGCCTGGCCCGGATAGCGTTCCCGGGGGATCTGGGGAAGGAAACGGCTCGCGTCGATGAACACGGCGTGGCCCCCGGGCGGCTGCACGGTCGGGACCCCCAGATCGTTGAGCCCCTTGGCCAGATACCGGACCGTCGCCAGACGGTACTCCAGGTACGACTCGTCCAGGACCTCGCGCAGGCCGACGGCGAGCGCCTCCAGATCGCGGGCGGCGCAGCCGCCGTAGGTGGGGAACCCCTCGGTGAGGATGAGCAGGTTACGGGCCTCCGCGGCGAGCCGGTCGTCGTTCAGTGCCAAAAACCCCCCCATGTTGACCAGCCCGTCCTTCTTGCCGCTGAGGATGCAGCCGTCGGCCAGCCGGAAGACCTCTCGGGCGATCTCCGCCGCGGGGCGCTCCCGCTGGCCGGGCTCGTAGAGCTTGATGAGATAGGCGTTCTCCGCGAACCGGCAGGCGTCCAGGATGAACGGGATGCCGTGGGCCCGCAGGATCTTGGAGCAGGCACGGATGTTCTCGAGGCTGACCGGCTGGCCTCCGCCCGTATTGTTGGTGATCGTCAGCATCCCGAGGGGGATGCGGTCGCGCCGGCGGCGGCAGAGGTCCTCCAGGCGGTCCAGGTCGATGTTTCCCTTGAAGGGCCTGGTCGATCCGGTGTCGGAGGCCTCGCCGACGACTAGGTCGAGCGCCTCGCCGCGGTCGTACTCGATGTTGGCGCGGGTGGTGTCGAAGTGGCTGTTGTTCGGCACGACCGAGCCCTCCCTCACGGTGATCTGGAAGAGGATGCGCTCGGCGGCGCGCCCCTGATGGGTCGGGATGATGTGCCGGTAGCCGGTCAGCTCGCGCACCGCGTCCTCGAAGCGGCGGAACGAGCGCGACCCCGCGTACGACTCGTCGCCGACCATGATGGCCCCCCACTGGGCCGTGCTCATGGCGGAGGTGCCCGAATCGGTGAGCAGGTCGAAGGTCACGACCCCGGCCGGCAGGGCGAACACGTTGTAGCCGGCGCGCGCGAGGTGTCCCTCGCGCTCCTCGCGCGTCGTCAGCGCGATGGGCTCCACCACCTTGATGCGAAACGGCTCGATGATCACGGACATGGTCGCTCCTTCGAATCGATGCCGGGTGTCCGGCGCGGGAGGCGCGTGGCGACCCGATCCCCCGCGTCCGGACGGACCGGGCTCCCGGCCGATGATCGCACGGTCGCGTCCGTGCCGGACCACCGGTCGCTCCCGCCGGGGGCCGCCCGCCGGCGTCGCCGCCCGCGTCCCGGGCGCCCTCACCGGGGCGTCCGCCCGCCGAAAGGAGGCACCCCCTAGCGCGGCTCCCGCGCAAACTCTGCGCCGGCACCCGCCGGGATCGAAAAATCCGTGTACAATCCTGCTCCGGTACGCTGGCATGGGGCTTGCCACCCGACCGGGGTGCAGGAGGTACCGCGCTTGAGCGTGGCCGAGACAGCCGAGGCGGTCGGCGTCGTGAAGGGTCGCGAGGAGACCACCTCCGAGGCGGTCGACGGGAACGAGGCGGCCGCTCGGGTGGCGTACTCCCTGAGCGAGGTCATCGCCATCTACCCGATCACCCCCTCCTCTCCCATGGGGGAGCTGGCCGACATGTGGTCCGCCACGGGCCGGGCGAACCTCTGGGGGACGGTGCCCACCGTGGTGGAGATGCAGAGCGAGGGGGGCGCGGCCGGAGCCCTGCACGGCGCGCTGACCACCGGGTCCCTGGCGACGACCTTCACGTCGTCGCAGGGCCTGCTCCTCATGATCCCGAACATGTTCAAGATCGCGGGAGAGCTCACGCCGACGGTCATCCACGTCGCGGCCCGGTCGGTCGCCTGCCACGCGCTGTCGATCTTCGGCGACCACAGCGACGTGATGGCGACGCGGGGCACAGGGTTCGCGCTGCTCGCCTCCGGATCCGTCCAGGAAGCGGCCGACCTCGCCTGCATCGCGCACGCGTCGACGCTGGCCGCGCGCGTTCCCTTCCTGCACTTCTTCGACGGATTCCGGACCTCGCATGAGATCCAGAAGATCGCGACCTTGGGCGATCCCGACCTGCGCGCGATGATCGACGACAGCTGGCTGCGGGAGCACCGCGCCCGCGGCCTCAGCCCCGAGCGCCCGTCGATCCGAGGGACCGCGCAGAACCCGGACGTCTTCTTCCAGGCCCGCGAGGCGGTGAACCCCTTCTACCTCGCCTGCCCGGGGATCGTGCAGGCGACGATGGACCGGTTCGCCGGACTGACCGGGCGCGCCTATCACCTGTTCGACTACGTCGGCCACCCGCGGGCCGAGCGCGTCGTCGTGCTGATGGGCTCGGGAGTCGGCGCAGCCGAGGAGGCGGTGGAGGCGCGGGCGGGGCGCGGCGAGCCGGTGGGGCTGCTGAAGGTACGCCTGTACCGGCCGTTCTCGGCCGACGCGTTCGTCGCCGCGCTGCCCCCCTCGGTCCGATCGATCGCCGTCCTCGACCGGACCAAGGAGCCGGGCAGCCCCGGCGAGCCCCTCTACCTGGACGTGGTCGCGGCGATCGAGGAGACCGCCGCCGCCGGCTCGGCCCGCTTCGAGAGGCGGCCCCGGGTCATCGGCGGGCGATACGGGCTCTCCTCGAAGGAGTTCACGCCGGCGATGGTCGCCCGGATCCTCGCCGAGCTTGAGGCCGACAGCCCGAAGAACCACTTCACGATCGGCATCGTGGACGACGTGACCGGCACGTCGCTCGACTGGGACCGCCGGGACGGCGCCGAGCCTCCCGGGACGGTGCGGGCGGTGTTCTACGGCCTGGGGGCGGACGGCACGGTGGGGGCCAACAAGAACTCGATCAAGATCATCGCCGAGCAGACCGGCAACCAGGCGCAGGGGTACTTCGTCTACGACTCGAAGAAGGCCGGCTCGGTGACGGTGTCGCACCTGCGTTTCGGTCCCCGGCCGATCCGCTCCACCTACCTGATCCGATCCGCGGACTTCGTCGCCTGCCACCAGGAGAGCTTCCTCGAGACCATGGACATTCTCGAGGTGGCCGGGCAGGGGGCGACCTTCCTGCTCAACTGCCGGACCCCTCCCGACCGGGTCTGGGACCGGCTGCCGCGCGACCTGCAGGAGACGATCATCGCGAAGCGGCTGCGGTTGTTCGTGATCGACGCCTACCGGGTGGCCCGGGAGGCCGGCCTCGGACGGCGGATCAACACCGTGATGCAGACCTGCTTCTTCGCCATCAGCGGGGTGCTCCCGATCGACCGCGCGGTGAGCGCCATCAAGGAGTCGATCCGCAGGACCTACGCGAGGAAGAGCGAGCAGGTGGTGGCCATGAACATCGCCGCGGTGGACGCGGCGCTGTCGGCGTTCTCGGAGGTCCGGGTGCCGCAGCGTGCGACCTCGACCCGCGCGCGGCGGCCCGTCGTGCCCGATTCGGCGCCCGACTTCGTGCGCCGCACCACCGCCGAGATCCTCGCGGGTCGGGGCGACCTCCTGCCGGTCAGCGCCCTGCCGGTCGACGGCACCTTCCCCACCGGGACGGCGAGGTGGGAGAAACGCAACATCGCCCTGACCGTGCCGGCGTGGGACGAGCAGTGGTGCATCCAGTGCAACAAGTGCGCGATGGTCTGCCCGCACGCCGCCATCCGGGTGAAGGCCTACCCGGCCGCGGCCGGAGCGGGGGCGCCCGCGACGTTCAAGAGCATGGAGTGGAGGGGGACCGAGTTCCCCCGAGGGACGAAGTACACCGTGCAGGTCGCCGTGGAGGACTGCACCGGCTGCGGCATGTGCGTCGAGATCTGCCCCGCCAAGAACAAGACCGAGACGCGCTTCAAGGCGATCAACATGGTCCCTCAGGCCGGCCTGCGCGAGCCGGAGCGGGACAACCTCGAGTTCTTCCTCGGGCTCCCGGAGGCCGACCGGACGGCGATCCGCGTGGACACCGTCAAGGGGTCCCAGCTCCTCGAGCCGCTGTTCGAGTACTCCGGGGCCTGCGCCGGCTGCGGCGAGACCCCGTACCTCAAGCTGATGACCCAGCTGTTCGGCGACCGGCTGCTGGTGGCCAACGCCACCGGGTGTTCCTCCATCTACGGCGGCAACCTGCCGACGACCCCGTGGTCGTCCGACAGGCAGGGGCGCGGGCCCGCCTGGTCGAACTCGCTGTTCGAGGACAACGCCGAGTTCGGCCTCGGCTTCCGCCTGAGCCTGGACAAACGGGCCGCCCGCGCGCGGGAGCTGCTGCAGCGGCTGCGGCCGCGGCTCGGCGACGAGCTGGTCCGGGACCTGCTGGAGTCCCGGTCGCGGACCGAGAGCGAGCTCGCGCGGCAGCGCGCCCGCCTCGCCGAGGTCAGGCGGCGCCTGGCCGGGCACGAGGACCCCGAGGCGCGCGACCTGCTCTCGGTCGCCGACGCCCTGGTCCGGTCGAGCGTCTGGATCGTGGGCGGGGACGGCTGGGCCTACGACATCGGATTCGGCGGGCTGGACCACGTCCTGAACTCCGGACACGACGTCAACGTCCTGGTGCTCGACACCGAGGTCTACTCGAACACCGGCGGCCAGGCCTCCAAGGCAACGCCGCGCGCGGCGTCCGCGAAGTTCGCCTCCGCGGGCAAGGCGGGCCCGCGCAAGGACCTCGTCGGCCTGGCCCTGACCTACGGCCACGTGTACGTGGCCCGCGTCGCGATGGGGGCCTCCGACGCCCAGACGGTGAAGGCCTTCCTGGAGGCGGAGGCCTACCCGGGCCCCTCGCTCATCGTCGCGTACAGCCACTGCATCGCCCACGGCATCAACATGACGCTGGGGATGACGCAGCAGAAGCTGGCGGTGGACTCGGGCTACTGGCCCCTGCTGCGCTACCACCCGGACGAGGCCGACGGCGGGACGGGCCTGCACCTCGACTCCAAGCCGCCGCGGATCAAGCTGGAGGAGTACGCTTACCGGGAGACCCGCTACCGGATCCTGACCGTCAGCCATCCCGAGCGGGCCCGGCGGCTCATGGAGCTGGCGCGGCGGGATGTGCAGAGGCAGTGGAGACTGCTGACCGGAATGGCCGCGCCCCGCGCGGCGGGCTCCTCCGGAGGGGGGTCGTCGTCGCATGGACCTTAGCACGCGCTACCTCGGGCTGGAGCTCGGGAACCCGCTGGTCCCGTCGGCGTCGCCGCTGTCGGAATCGATCGACAGCCTGCGCCGGATGGAGGACGCGGGCGCCTCGGCGGTGGTGCTGCAATCACTGTTCGAGGAGCAGATCGAGCAGGAGGCGCGCACGCTCGACCATTACCTGTCGCACGGCGCCGAGTCGTATTACGAGTCGCTCAGCTACTTTCCCGAGCAGCCTCACGTCCAATTCGGTCCGGACGAGTATCTCGATCACGTCCGGCGCGCGCGGGAGGCGGTGGCGATCCCGGTCATCGCCAGTCTCAACGGCAGCTCGGCGGGCGGCTGGACCGACTACGCCCGGCGGATCGAGGAGGCGGGCGCGAGCGCCCTCGAGCTCAATCTGTACGACATACCGGCCGACCCCCGGGTGAGCTCGGAGGAGGTGGAGTCGCGCCACCTCGAGGTGGTGCGGCGGGTGCGGGCGGCGGTCCGCCTGCCCCTGGCCGTCAAGATCGGCCCGTACTTCAGCGCCATGGCCCACATGGCGCGGCGTCTGGCGGAGGCCGGCGCCGACGGGCTGGTGCTGTTCAACCGCTTCTACCAGCCCGACATCCATCTCGAGGAGCTGGAGGTGCGTCCCAACGTGCTGCTCAGCACGCCCCAGGCGATGCGGCTTCCGCTGCGGTGGATCGCCATCTTGAGCGGCCGGGTGCCGTGCAGCCTGGCGGCGACCGGAGGGATTCACACGCACGAGGACGCCCTGAAGATGGTCCTGGCGGGCGCCGATGTCACCATGCTGTGCTCGGCCCTGCTGCGGCACGGCATCGACCACCTCGGCACCGTCCTCGAGGGGATGCGCGAGTGGCTGGAGGAGCACGAGTACGCCTCCCTCGAGCAGATGAAGGGGAGCATGAGCCACCGCGCCTGCCCGGACCCGACCGCGTTCGAGCGGCTCAACTACATGAGGGCGCTCACCGGGTACCACCTGACGCGTTGAACGGCGGCGCGGGGCGCGACGGACCCGGACCGACGGGTCCCGGGAGCCTGGGGCATGAGTATCCCATCGCTTGACCACGACGGCGACGCGATGCGAGGGCGTGCGCGGCCGTCCGGAGGGTTCGAACCATGACGGCAGCGAAGAACGGAACGGTGTGCGCCTGGGTGGACGAGTGCGCGCGGCTGTGCGAGCCCGGATCGATCGTCTGGTGCGACGGCTCGGAGGAGGAGAAGGAGCGGTTCACGCGCCGGGCCCTCGAGGCCGGCGAGCTGATCGCGCTCAACCACGACAGGCTCCCCGGATGCTACCTGCACCGCAGCGCCCCCAACGACGTCGCCCGGACCGAGAAGCTCACGTTCATCTGCTCCCCCGACGCCGGCGACGCCGGGCCCACCAACAACTGGATGGCCCCGGCGGAGGCCTACGCCCGCCTCGGCGCGATCTTCAAGGGGTCCATGAGGGACCGCACGATGTACGTCGTCCCGTTCCTGATGGGCCCGTCCGCCTCGCCCTTCAGCAAGGTCGGGGTGCAGATCACCGACAGCCTGTACGTCGCGCTCAACCTCGGCATCATGACCCGCATGGGCACGGTGGCCCTCGAGCAGCTCGGCTCCTCGGAGGACTTCACCCGCGGGCTGCACTGCCGCGCCGACCTGAACGAGAACCGCCGCTTCATCTGCCACTTCCCGCAGGACAACACCATCTGGAGCGTCGGCTCCGGGTACGGCGGCAACGCACTGCTGTCGAAGAAGTGCCTGGCGCTGCGCCTGGCCAGCGCCTACGGCCGCAAGGAGGGCTGGCTGGCGGAGCACATGCTGATCGTCGGGGTCGAGGATCCCGGCGGCGATGTCACTTACATCGCCGGGGCCTTCCCGAGCGCCTGCGGCAAGACCAACCTGGCGATGCTCGTCCCGCCGGCGCGCTTCGAGGGCTGGAAGGTATGGACCGTCGGCGACGACATCGCCTGGATCCGCCCCGGCGAGGACGGGCGGTTGTACGCCGTCAATCCGGAGGCCGGGCTCTTCGGGGTCGCCCCCGGCACCAGCCTGCGCTCCAACCCCAACGCCGTGGCGATGCTCAACCGCGACACCATCTTCACCAACGTGGCGCAGAAGAAGGACGGCACCGTCTGGTGGGAGGGGCTCGAGGATCCGCCCGACGAGTGCATCGACTGGCGGGGACGCCGCTGGACCCCGGCGAGCCCCGAGAAGGCCGCGCATCCCAACAGCCGCTTCACGGTCTCGATCCGCCAGTGTCCCAGCTACTCCGAGGAGTGGAACAACCCCCGGGGGGTGCCGCTGAGCGCCATCCTGTTCGGCGCGCGCCGGGGCTCGGTCGTCCCGCTGGTCTACGAGTCGTTCAACTGGCAACACGGGACCTACCTGGGCGCCACGATGGCCTCCGAGACCACGGCCGCCGCCACCGGCAAGGTGGGGGTGCTGCGCCGCGACCCGTTTGCGATGCTCCCCTTCTGCGGCTACAACATGGCCGACTATTTCCGCCACTGGCTGGAGCTGGGGGCGCGCCTCGCGCACCCGCCCCGGATCTACCGCGTCAACTGGTTCCGCAGGGACGAGGGCGGGCGCTTCCTGTGGCCCGGCTTCGGGGAGAACATCCGCGTCCTGCAGTGGATCATCGCCCGCTGTCGGGGCGAGGGGCCGGCATCCGAGACCCCGATCGGCTGCGTGCCGCCGCCCGGCGCCGTCGAGGTCGGGGGGCTGGACCTCGCGGACGGCGCGATGAGCAGGCTGTTCGAGATCGACCACGACGGCTGGATGACGGCCCTCCGGAGCCAGACGGGGTTCTTCGACAGGTTCGGGGACCGGCTGCCGCGCGAGATGCGGCAGGAGCACGACGCCCTCGAGCGCCGCCTCACCTCGCCCCGGGTCGGGGTCGGAGGCTGACCGGATCCCCGCCAGACCCGCAGCCGGCCGGCGCGCGCCGCGCGCCGGCGGCGCGGCTCGGGCGACGGGCGGAGCGCCCGTCCGGCGAGGGCCCCGGGGCGCCGCGGACGCCCTGCCCGGGACGCGAGCCTTCCCCCGGGGGCGAAAGCGCCCTACAATGAGCACCACTGCCATGTGCCAGTATCGAAGCAGAGCCGCGGCCGCCGCGCGGCGCGGCGCCGTCCTGACGGGAGCCGTCCTAGCGCT
>JBHIBC010000007.1:0-70322 GCA_046758905.1 Acidobacteriota bacterium
TGAAACGTCAGCACATTCGCCCACCATACCAGCGCGCCGCCAGCCGCCATCACGCCCCAGGTGGAGGGCCGGGCGGCCAGGTCGCGGGCCGACCCGGCGGCTCCCTCCAGCGCTCCCGCCATCTTCGGCGCCCTGCGGCGCAGCCGGTCGACGATCGACCCCTTCCGGCGCCAGGCGAGGGCGAGGGCGGCGATGATGGCAGCCCCGCCGGCGACCCACAGGAGGAGGTCCCCCGCGCCGCCGGCCCGGCCGGCCCACAGCGCGAACGGGAGGGAGACGGCCCCGAGCGACGTGCTGACGATGCCGTACCCGAACTGGTCCACCACCGTCCCGCCGTAAAGCGGGCCGGCCGGACGCCGGATGGCGCGGCCGAGGTGACGGGCCCGCACCAGCCCCCCGAACGGGCGCGACGCGGGCACGACGGTGGTCACGAACAGGCTCGCCATCAGCGCCCTCTGGGCGGCCCACCAGGGGACCCGCTCGATCGGCCGCAGCAGGATCTGCCAGCGCGTCCCCCAGGCCGCGTACCGCAGCAGGGTGACCAGGAACGTCAGCCCCACGAGCAGGGGGGCGGCGTCCGCCAGACGGTCCCCCAGGACCCCCCAGCCGACGCCTCGCGCGGTCCGCGCCAGAAACACGACGGCCGCGGCCCACAGGCACACCGAGAGGATCTGGCGGGCGAGCCGTCCGGTCGTGGGGGCCGCGGGGGTCCGGTTCACGGTCTCGAGCCTTCTTCCCTTCGGGTCGCGCCCGACATACAATGCCGCCCCGGCAGTCGGAGGAGCCGATCCTGTCGCGGGCCCAGTTTCTGATCGCCGCGTTCCTGCTCGGCGGATTCGCGCCGCTCGCCGCCGCCGGTGTGCCCCGCGCGACGGCGGCGCAGCCGGCGAACCTCGTGCTGATCACCCTCGACTGCGTCCGGGCCGACCACCTGGGAGCCTACGGCTACCCCCTGCCCACCTCGCCGAACCTCGACCGCTTGGCCGCCAGGGGCGTGCGCTTCGAGACGGTCATCGCCCAGATCCCTCTGACCGGACCCTCGCACGCCACGATGATGACGGGGCTCTATCCCCACGACCATGGCGCCGTACGCAACGGCGTGCCGCTGCCGGAGCGCGCCGTGACGCTGGCCGAGAGGCTCCGGGAAGCGGGATATCGTACCGGCGCGTTCCTCAGCGGGTGGACCCTCCGGGCGACCCTCTCCGGGCTGTCGCAGGGCTTCGACGAGTACGATGACAGGATGCAGGACCGCTACCGCCTGGTCAACAGCCAGCGGTTCGCGCATCAGGTCACGCCGCAGGCGATCCGGTGGGTGGAGGAGAACGCGAGCGGGCCGTTCTTTCTCTGGGTGCACTACTTCGACCCGCACGCGCCCTACCTACGACGCAGACCGTTCTTCGACGCGCTCGCCGCGGGGGGTGGCCCGCGGCCCGATGGCTTTCCGCGACGCGCGCTGCGGTACGACAGCGAGATCCATTACGCGGACGCCTGGATCGGCCGTCTGCTCGCCGAGCTCCGGAGACGCGGCCTGGAGCACCGCACCCTCGTCGTCGTCACCGGGGACCACGGGGAGAGCCTGGGCGAGCGCGGCCGTTTCGGCCATGGCCGCCACCTCCACGAGGAGGTCCTGCGGGTCCCGCTGATCCTGGCGTGGCCCGGAACGCTCCCGGAGGGCATGCTCGTCCGGGATCCGGCGGCCCATCTCGACCTGGCCCCGACGATCCTCGCCCTCCTGGAGCTTCCCCCCCTCGATCGGATCGACGGCATCGACCTGACGCCGGCCATCCGCGGCTGCGCCGCCGATCGGCCGAAGCCGGAGCGCCGCATCGGGTTCGAGACCTACCCGGGCGCGCGCAAGAAGTTCTGGAGGATCTTCTCGGTCCCGGTCAGCATGACCCCCACCCTGATCGGGTACCGGGCCGGGGACCTGAAGTTCGTCTACGACGTCCGCAGGGGGCTCGCGCAGCTGTTCGACCTGGCCTCCGCCGGCGAGGACGTCAACCTCATCCAAAAGTACCCGGCGCTGCGCGGCTTGGGCCCGGAGCTGGTCCGGGCGATCGTCTCCTCCTCGAGCTCGCCCGGCGTCGAGACGCTGGATCCCGAGGACGCCGAGAGGCTGCGCAGCCTGGGATACGTGCAGTAGGCGGCCGGCGCCGGTCTCGCGCCGCCTGCGGGACGCCCGCGACCGCCGGCCGCGCCGACGTCCACGCGGCTCGCCGCTACGCTCCCTTTCTCTTCACGAGGTCGCCCCGCCTCAGGTGGATGGCGTCGAAACTGCCGGCGTCGATGACGTAGTACCACCGCGCGAAGCGGTCGTTGAGGTCCCTGGAGAGGGAGCTGCCCCTGTCCACCTTGCGACGCCATTCCTCGTGCGCGTCGTGCAGCTCCTTGTTCCTGCGGTCGGCGTCGGTCCATTCGTCCTCGGGCCGGGTCTGGAAGTCGAGGTTCGCGGGCCGCCGCGGCTCGGGGAAGAGGTCGGGGTCGAACCGGGTGGTGATGAAAAGATAGCGGTTCTCGCCCGGGGCTCCCGTCTGGTCGTCGTCCGATCCGGTCCCGGCGGTCACCGCCTCGCCGCGCCCGTAGACGATCTCGCCGAACCGCATGGTGTAAACGACCCCGTCGGTGGTGCGGACTTCCAGCTCGCCCTCGTTGGAGACCAGCCGCCCGTCGCGCGTGAAGTAGAAGCCCTTGCTGCGCAGCGATCGGATCTCGGACTGCGACACCTTGAGCCCGTCCTCCACCCGACGGAGCCCCTCAGTCAGGCCGGCGGGCTTGGGGCGGACGCCGACGATCGACAGCTCGTCGATGGCGGTCAGCAGGGCGCTCATCCTGGCCTCATCCACCTCCCGGCCGGACGACGTCCGGTTGGCCGACCAGCGGCCGTCCCTCCTGGTCAGGACGACCGTGTCCCGATTGTCCAGGAGGCCCGTGCGCTCGTCGATCGAGTAGTCCCTGAGGACCACCTGATCGATGGCGGCCCGGTCGACGCGGAGGAGGTCCCGATCGATCCAGTCCTCGAACCTCGAGGAGATGTCGATGTCCATCTTCGCCACGTATACACGTTTCTGGTCGGGCAGCCGCACGAAGCGGAACCCGGGACGATCCTCCAGCTCCCTGCCGACGATGAAGTCGGCTAGGACCTGGCCGTTCTGGCCGCGGATCGTGACCCGCTTGCCCCGTCCCTTCAGCGTGGCCACCCCCTCGTCGAGCGGGTCGATCACGCCGCACGCCTCGTGGTCGGCGACGTTGTCGGTCCGAAAATCGTCCTTGGTGATCCCGATAACCCCGGCGGCGGTGCGCGCCAGGCGGTCGCGGGCGTCCGCCGGATAGTCGTGGTGGGAGGGGATGGTCCAGCGGCCGTCCTTGAAGGTCACCTTGAAAGGACGGCCGGTCGCCGTCTCCTCGTCGAACTCGATCACCTCCAGCGTGGTCGCGGCGTTCGGGTCGCTGAAGTCGGGGAAGAACTGCTCGCCGCGATCGAGAAAGGCGTCGGGCGTCACCCTTCGGGGCGAGGTGAGCAGGGCGACGATCGCGAGGGCCACGGCGGCGGCGGCGAAGGTGATCGTCCTCCTGGTCTCGCTCACGGTCAGGACCTCAGCCGCCGGGCCGCGGCCGCGCCCTGGCGCTCCCGCCGCTGCCGGCGTACGAAGATCGCCACGCCCAGCACGAAGACCGGGATCGGCGGCAGCAGGACCGCGAAGGTCCGGATCCCCCTCTGGATGCGGCGGACCTGCGCCTCCATGTTCTCCTTGCTGGCCTGGATCTTGGCTTCCTTCTGGTTCTCGATGTTGGCCCGGAGGACGTCGAGCCTGCGGTTCTCCACCTCCTCGAGATTGCGGGCCATGATCTGCTTGGTCTGCTCGTCGAGATCGGGCCGCTGGCGCACCTCGTTGACCCGCTCGGTGAGGCGTCTCTGGGCCTCGGACAGCGCCCGCTCCGCCTCCGCCTCCGCCTCGCGCTCCTCCTCCGCGCGCCGCTCGATGAACCGGCTGGTCTGCTCCTCGACCCTCCGCAGGGTGCGGTGGCGGACGCGCCGCTTGCGGAGCTCGATGAACGACTCATCGCCGATCAGGACATCCATGCAGTTCAAGAAAAAAGTCACGTTGTCGAAGATCAGGTTCGGCGGTCCGATCTTGCGCAGGTCGAAGAACTGCTGCGAGACGAAGTCCAGATCCGCCACGACGATGAGGTTCAGCGGATCGGGACGCGACTCCTGCTCCTCCTCCGACTCGCCGCCGCGCCGCACGTGGGCCGCCACCACGTAGTCCCGCGGATCGGGGTGATGGGGGAGGTTGTGGTTCAGCGTTGCGCCGAACAGCCCGCGCCGGACGATCTGGAAGTAGCTGAGCCGTCCCGAGAGGCGTCCCGTCCTGAGCAGCGGCCGGAAGTCGAAGCCGCCGTCGGCCGCCGCCTCGAGCCCGCCGGGGTAGAGGAAGACCAGCTCCTGCAGGCCGGCCGTGGCCGGGTCGTGGGGGTTGAACGCCGCCTCGGTCTCGTTGCCGGCGCCGATGAAGACCACCTCCGGAGGGAGGTGGGCGAGGTCCGGGTGGGGGTTGTAGGTGTCCCAGACCACCCGTGCCGCGTCCCAGCGCACGCCCAGACGGGTCAGCATCTGCTGGATGTTCCCCTTCGGCTTGGGCGGCGACGGTTGCTGCAGGAAGGGGTTGCGACCGGCCCCCGGCCGCTCGGAGGGGGCCAGCCCGATGTCGACCACCGGAACCGGGTCGATCAGGAGCAGCGCCGGGTGCCCCTGCTCGATGTAGGCGAGGACATTGTCCATCTCGGGCTGAGACAGCGATGACGGGAGTGCCACCAGCAGCCCGTCCAGCTCCTCGGTGATCGGGTTGGCGGGCTCGATCTGGATCACCTCGTACTGCTTCCTCAGCTCCTCGACCACCGGCCAGGGCGGCGTGGAGCGGAACGTCTGGAAGTCCATCCCCCCGAACAGACGCACCCCCGTATTCACCACCCCGACTCTCTTGCGCTCGGTCCGGGCGACCATGCGGATGCTGCGGACGATCTCGTACTCGGCCGGCAGGCCCCGGTCGAAGAAGGGGATCACCTGCTCCTCCGCGCCGCAGGTGAACGCGACTCCCAGGAAGACATCGGAGAACCCGGCCCGGGCGCTGCTCAGGTTGGGGATCTGTCGCGGGGTGATCCCGAACCTCTCGCGGGCCTCGCGGGCCACCTCCGTGTAGGGCTCGGCGTCCTCGATCAGGACCTGAACGCCGGCGCCGGACACGGCGTCGATCTCGCTCAGGATGTTCAGCAGGTCGTTCCGCGTCTGTACGTACTGCTCCGGGACCTCCGGGCTGATGAAGGCCCGGATGAAGACGGGGCGGGCGGCGGGGAGACCATCGAGCAGGCGCAACGTCTCGTCGCTGAGAGAGTGCAGCCGCTCGGCCGTGGCGTCCAGCCGCAGTCCGGCGCGCCCGACGACCGCGGTCACGCTGATCAGGGCGACGGCCGTCGCCGACGCCCGGACGGCATGGTGCAACCACGTCGGGAGGCCGTCGGCCTTCGGCGGCCAGTGCCGCCGCCCGATCAGCAGGACATTGAGATACAGCAGCAGGCCGGCGACCGAGGCGAAGTACAGGATGCCCCTGAGGCTGACGACGCCCCGGGCGAAGTCCTTGAAGTGGGCCACGGCTCCCAGCGGGGCCAGGAGGCGTCCGAGGTCCTGGCTGAAGACCGAAGCGAGCGTGTCGAGAAACACGAGCGTCGAGCACAGGAGCGCCCCCAGGATGTAGGCGATGGTGGCGTTGGAGGTCAGCAGCGAGCCCAGCATCCCGACGGCGATCAGGGCGGCGCCGATCAGCCAGTAGCCGAGGTAATTGCCCATCATCAGGCCGAGGTCGGGACTGCCCAGCCAGAACAGGACCAGGAGGTGGCTGAGCGACAGGATCAGGGCCACCGTGTAGATCCCGAGGGTGGCCAGATACTTGCCGAGCACCACCTCCACGTCGGTGGCCGGCAGCGTCAGGAGCAGCTCGTCGGTCCCCTGCTTCTTCTCCTCGGACCAGACGGCCATGGTCAGGGCCGGCACGAAGAATAGGAGCAGGTACGGGAACAGCCGGTTGAGCTGGTCGAGATTGGCCAGGTTGTTGAGGAAGAACCGGTCCTGCCAGAACGCGGCGGCCGCGCTGAGGAAGATGAACAGGGTGATGAAGACGTATCCCGTGGGGTTGCTGAAGTACATCCACAGGTCCCGCTTCACCAGCGCCCGGACGAACCGGAGATCGATTCCCGTCCTCACTCCCCGCTGCCCTCCGGATCGGTCGCGTCGTCCGCGGCTGGAGGACGGCCCCGGTTGGTCAGGCGGTAGAACGGCTCTTCCAGCGAGCCGTTCTCTTTCAGATCGTCCGGCGTCCCGTCGAAGATCAGCCGGCCGGCGTGCACCAGCAGCACGCGGTCGGCGACCGCCTCCACCTCGCGGAGGATGTGCGTCGAGATCAACACGGTCTTGGTCCTGCCCAGCCTCTGGATGTTGACCCGGAACTCCCGGATCTGATTCGGATCCAGCCCGGCCGTGGGCTCGTCCATGATCAGGACGTCGGGATCGTGCAGGAGCGCCTGCGCCAGTCCCACCCGCTGGCGGTATCCCCTGGACAGCTTGCCGATCGGACGGTCCAGGACCTCGTGGAGGAAGCACTGCTCGGTCACGGCCCCGATCCGATCCTCTCGGCTCCGACCGTCCATTCCCCGGGCCTCGCCGACGAAACGCAGCAGCTCGTGGGGCGTCATGTTGGGGTAGAGGGGGCCGTTCTCGGGCAGGTAGCCGAGCCTCCGCGAGGCGCCGAGCCGGTCGGTGCCGATGTCGACTCCGGCGATCATCGCGCTGCCGGCGCTCGGCGCCAGGTACCCGGTCAGGACCTTCATGGTGGTGCTCTTGCCGGCGCCGTTCGGGCCGAGGAAAGCGACGATCTGCCCCGCGGGGATCGAGAACGAGATGTCCTGGATCGCCACGAACGGGCCGTAGTACTTCGTCAACCCCCTCGCCTCGATCATCGGCCTGGAGGCGCCGTTGCGCATGCCTGTCCGCGACCTCGGGTCTGCTGTGTGGACTCCCGCGGCGGTTCGGTGTGCTTGGCCGGCTCGCCGCCGGCCCGCCGGGGTGACGTCCGGAGCATGTAATCATGCAACAACCGGGGGCGCTTGGCAAATGGGTCGGGAGTATTCAGCGGGCTCGGGCGGCGCGCATCCGGCGGAGCTCGGCCAGGACCGGCATCTCCTTGAGGGCCGCGGCCGGGAGCGCCTCCCAGTCCACGCCGCGCGGAGGCGGGGGCGGATCCTCGACCCGGATCAGCTCCTCCGGCGTGGCGATCCAGGTGACCGGCAGGTCGTGGCGTTCGCGCGGGAGCCCCTCCACGATCTGCAGGCGGTGCACGGTGGTGGCCACCGGGGCCGGGCCGTGGCCGAGCTCGCGCAGGATCGCGTACTCGATGTCGCCGTACCCGTGCCCCTTTCCGCACCGGCCTCCCGCTCTCGTCACCGCCACCGAACCGGTCACGATCAGATCCATCCGCGGGAGCTCCGACAGAGGCACCTCGACGCTCCACCGGCCGCCGCGGGACAGGCTCGCAGCCTCCGCGAGCCGATCGCGCGGGATCGCGGAGGGGTCGAGCCGCCTGAAGCCGCCGCGCAGGCGTGGGGCCGGGACGAAGAGCACCATTCCCCGGCGGAGGGCCTCCAGCCGGAGCGGGCGCTGCGGCGCGTCGGGGTTCACTTTGATCAGCCGGGCCGAGGCGAAGGCCGGCCCGTCGAGGAGTCTGCGCGCCGCCGCCCCGGCTCCGGCGAAGTTGGGGATCCGGCCGTGGGGCGGAAAGGGGAAGCGGGCGGCCCCCTCGCGCTCGAGCGCGTCCCACACCGCCCTGCGGGCGGCATCCTTGGTGGCGAACGGCCCCGCCCCTCTCACGCCGCCGATCCTAACGCGGACCGTGTCCCGCCCGCTCGGCCGCCCGGGGTGAGGGCGCCGAATAATGCCCCCGCCGGGGCTGTTCCCGATCCCCGGGCGACCGCTGCGAGAGCTCGTCGCCCCCCAGGATCTGGTTGCGCGGGCCGGCCGGTGGCGGTATGACTGCGGCACCCGAGGGGCGCTCATGCGTGGAGCGGGATCGTACATCCCCCTGTTGATTGTGGCGGCGGGCGTGGCGGGCAGCGCCCGCCCGGCGGGCGCGGCGACGGCGGTCCTCGCGCCCGTGAAGGACAACACCCTCTACGAGACCAGCGACGGCTCGCTGAGCAACGGCGCCGGGCAGCATCTCTTCGCCGGCAACAACGGCCTCGGCGAGACGCGCAGGGGGTTGATCGCCTTCGACATCGCCGGCGGCATCCCGCCCGGCGCGACCATCACCGGCGCGAGTCTAACCCTGAGCATGTCCCGGACGCGGGCGGGCCCGGAGCCGGTGTCGCTGCATCGCGTTCTGGCGGACTGGGGCGAGGGGACCTCGGTCGCCGGCCGAGGGGAGGGGATCGGCGCCCCGTCCACCCCCGGCGACGCCACTTGGATCCATAGGTTCTTCAGCGAGCTCCGGTGGGCCGCCGCCGGCGGCGATTTCGACCCGACGCCGAGCGCCACCATCATGGTCGGCGGGATCGGCCTCTACACCTGGATCTCCACGCCGGCGCTGGTGGCGGACGTCCAGTTGTGGCTCGACGCGCCGGGGATGAATTCCGGCTGGATCCTGATCGGGAACGAGCTGGGCAGCGCGACCGCGAAGCGGTTCGACTCGAGGGAGAACATCTCCGCCGCCTCCCGACCGATGCTCTCGGTGGAGTTCACATCCGGCGCCACGTCCGCCGGCCGGGTGCCGAACGGCGCGGACGCGCCCGGGCAGCCGCTGACGGCGCAGCTCGAGCCGGCGAGCGGCTCGCTGCGGCTGAGCTGGGGCCGCTCCTGCCTTCCCGGCGACACGGACTTCGAGATCTACGAGGGACGGATCGGCGAGTTCACGGGCCATGTCCCGATCGCCTGCAGCACCGGGGGCGCCACCTCGGCGGCCATCACGCCCGCCCCGGGCGATCGGTACTACCTGATCGTGCCGAGGAACCCGAGCCGGGAGGGCTCGTACGGGGTCGACAGCAGGGGCGCCGATCGGGGCGCCAGCCCCGACGCCTGTCTCCCCCAGAGCGTGGCCGCCTGCCCTTAGGGACGCCCGAGGGGCGGGGTGACCCGAGAGGCGGCGCGCCATCTCACGGACGGATATAATGAACGGCCCCCGAACGAGGCGCGCGCGGCCGCGCGGACGGCACCCGGACTCTCCGTCGGCGCGAGGGCCCGGCTCCCGATCGAACGGTTCGACCGGCGCTGCCGGCCGCGCACAACCTCGGGGAGCGACCATGGAGAGAGCGCACGTCGGGTTCATCGGGCTGGGGATCATGGGGCGTCCCATGGCGGGACACATCCTGAAGGCCGGGTTCCCGCTCACGGTCTTTAACCGCACGCGTCGGAGGACGAAGGAGCTGAGTTCGGCCGGCGCCCGCGTGGCCGACTCGCCCGCTGCGCTCGCCTCCGAATCGGAGATCGTCATCACCATGGTCTCCGACTCGCCCGACGTGGAGCAGGTCGTGGCCGGCGCGGGCGGGGTTCTCGAGGGCATCCGGCCCGGGTCGGTGGTCGTCGACATGAGCACCATCTCCCCGGCGGTGGCGTGCCGACTCGACGCGAGGCTGCGGAAGCTCCGGTGCGCGCTGGTGGACGCCCCGGTGTCCGGGGGCGACGTCGGAGCCAGGGAGGCCACCCTGGCGATCATGGCCGGAGGCGACCGGGAGGCGGTCGAGCGGGTCCGGCCGGTGCTCGAGACCATGGGACGCAGCGTCACCTACTGCGGCCCGGCCGGTTCCGGGCAGCTCACCAAGCTGTGCAACCAGATCCTGGTGTCGGTGACGCTGCTCGGCGTCAGCGAGGCGATCGCCCTCGCGCGGCGCGCCGGCCTCGACCCACGCGCCATGATCGGAGCGGTGGCGCCGGGGGCCGCCGGGAGCTGGCAGCTCGAGAACCTCGGGCCGAGGATCCTGGAGCGCGACTTCGCGCCCGGGTTCACGATCGACCTGATGCAGAAAGACCTGCGGCTGGTGCTGGAGGCCGCTGCGGAGTCCGGCGCGGCGCTCCCGGCGACCGCCCTGGTCCACCAGCTGTTCCGTTCCGCGCAGTCGAGCGGGGACGGAGGTCGGGGGACGCAGGCGCTGGCGCGAGTGCTGGAGCGGCTGGCGGCCCTGGGGTGAGCACGCCCGGGCTCGCGATGACCAGGGCCCGAACCGTTCCCGGCTCCGGCGGCCAGGGGAGGATCAGGCCCCTCCCGACCCCCCGGGCGACATCGTCGCCGTACAGGTGGGCGACCAGGTACATCGCCACCTCGTAGCTCCTCGCGCCCCCCTCGGAAGTGAGCGTCGCGCCGTCGTGGACGAAGCTGAAGCCGCGCCGCAGGTCCAGGGACGGGAACATCGCGGCGAAGCGATCCTGGTCGGAGGGGAAGGTCGTGCAGGCGCGTCCGTCCAGCAGGCCTGCCGCCGCGAGGACGAACGCGCCGTCGCACAGGGACACCACGAAGCGCGCCCCGCCCCCGGCCCGCCGCACCCAGTCGATGAGAGCCCCGTCCCGCAGGTCGCGATCCATGCTCCCCTCGGCGCTCGGGACCACCAGGATGTCGATCCCGGGGGCGTCGTCGAACGAGTAGTGCGGGATCAGCCGCAGACCCTCGAAGGTGGTGACCGGGCGGCCGTCGGGGGAGATGGTGAACACCTCGATGCCCGGGACGGTCCCGGTGTGGAAGACCGTGTGCTGGAGGACATCGTACGGGGCCATCAGCTCGGTGTTGAACACGCCGTCCACGACCAGGAATCCGGCGCGCAGCGCGCGGTCGCGCGGCAGGTCGGCCGGGCGGGGCGGGGCCGGCCACCCGCGGCCGACCGCGGCCACCGGGCCGGAGGAGCGATCCCGGCAGGCCGGGGACCCTAGCGCCGCCGACAGGAGGATCAGCGCGAGCCGCCGGCAGCGGGTCGTGCGCGTCGTCACCTCAGATCCTCTCCAGCGGCGCGTAGCGCGGGAGGAATTTCTTCGAGCCGTACATGGAGAACGACACCGTCAGCTTCAACGTGTCCCCTCGCCCCTCGACGCCGATCACGGTCCCGACCCCGTACTCGGGGTGATGGACCTTGCACCCGAGGGTGTATGCGTCCTGCCCGTCCGCGCCCGCGTCGTCCTGCGGTCCCTCGGAGAGGAGCCCCGCCCCGGGCGGGCGGGCTCCCGACGCCCGGCCCGCGCGCCGTCGCCCGGCACGGCGCCGCGCGACCTCTCCGCCCGCGCCCGGCGACGCGCCCCACGAGGCGTCCTCGAGGTCCTCCCGGAGGAGGCGCGCCGGGATCTCCCGCAGGAAACGGGACGGCTCGGTCGGCCGGGGCTCCCCGAACAGGCGCCGCGACAGCGCCCGGCTCAGTATGAGCCGTCGGCCGGCGCGCGTCATGCCGACGTAGAACAGCCGCCGTTCCTCCTCGAGGTCGTCGTGCTCCTCCGCCGATCGGGCGTGCGGGAACAGGTCCTCCTCCAGCCCGACGACGAACACCACCGGGAACTCCAGGCCCTTGGCCGAGTGCAGCGTCATGAGGTTCATGCCCGGGCTGCCGCGCGCGTTCTCGGTCTCCGACAGCAGTGCGGCCCGGTCGAGGAAGGCCTGCAGGCCGGCCTCCAGGCCGTCGTATGCCGACACGGCGTTCACCAGCTCCTCCAGGTTCTCGACCCGGGCGGCGGCATCGCCGGGCGAGGTCGCCTCCAGGTAGGCGTCGAGCCGGGTGCGCCGGATGATCGCCGCGACCAGGCGGCTCGGTCCCAGCCGGCCCGCGTCGCCCCGGAGATCGGACATCAGATCCAGGAATGAGCGCAGGGCCCTCGAGGCCCGGGCGCCGACCCGTCCCTGCTCGACGCTCCTGCGGATCGCCTCCTCGAGCCCGAGGCCGCCCTCGCGGGCGACCTCGGAGACGGTCTCGAGCGTCGCCCTGCCGATGTCGCGCGGGGGCACGTTGACGATGCGGCGGAGGCTCACGTCGTCGCGCGGGTTGACGATCGCCCGCAGGTAGGCCAGCAGGTCGCGGATCTCGCGCCGGTCGTAAAAGCGTGTCCCGCCGACGATCAGGTAGGGGAGGCCGGCCCGGGCCAGGGTCTCCTCGAGGGCGCGCGACTGCGCGTTGGTCCGGTAGAGGACCGCCATCTCCTGCAGGTCGTAGTCGCGGCGCAGCCCGATCGCCCGCCGGACGACGCGGTCCGCCTCGTGCCGCTCGTCGGCGGCGACCATCAGCTCGACCGGCTCCCCGGCCGGCGCGTCGCACCAGAGGCTCTTATCGATGCGGCTCACGTTGTTGCGGATCACCGCGGTGGCGGCCTGGAGGATGTTGCCGGTGGAGCGGTAGTTCTGCTCCAGCTTGATGACCCGGGTGCCGGGGAAGTCCTTCTCGAACGACAGGATGTTGTTGATATCGGCGAACCGGAAGCGGTAGATCGACTGGTCAGGGTCCCCGACCGCGCAGACGTTGCCGTGCGCCGCCGCCAGGGCGCGGATCAGGCGATACTGCGGCGGGTTGGTGTCCTGGTACTCGTCGACCATCAGGTAACGCACCCGCGAGGCCACCTCGCGGGCGACGTCGGCGTGCGAGCGGAACAGCTCGAGGACCTGCCCGATCAGGTCGTCGAAGTCCATCGCGTTGCAGTCCCGCAGCCGCTGCTGATAGAGCGCGTAGATCTTCGAGATGACCTCGTCCCGGAAGCTGTCGGAGGAGCGCTCGAGCGCGGCGGGGGTGAGCCCGCGGTTCTTGGCGTCGCTGATCCGGTGCCGGAGCATGCGCGGCGGGAAGGAGCCGTCGTCGAGCTTCAGCTCGGCGAGGCACGCCTTGAGGAGCGCGGTCTGGTCGGCCTCGTCGTAGACCTGGAAGTCGGCGCCGTAGCCGAGGAGGGGCGCCCGGACGCGCAGCAGCCTCAGGCACCAGGAATGGAAGGTGGACACGTGCGCGCCGCCGTGATGCGCTCCGACCAGCGCGTCCACCCGCTCCTTCATCTCGCCGGCCGCCTTGTTGGTGAAGGTGACCGCCACCACCTCGTGCGCCGGCGCCAGGCGGCGGTCGAGGATGTAGGCCAGGCGGTGCACGATCACCCGGGTCTTTCCGGACCCCGCGCCGGCCACGATCAGCAGCGGCCCCTCGGTCTGCTCCACCGCCTCGCGCTGGGGCGGATTGAGCGGCTCGAGCACTCGATCCATGGCGTGGATTATCGCACAGCGCTCCGCGGGGCGCGGCTCTCGGCCTTCGGCGTCGCGAGGGAGGCGGCCCGCCTACTCGACCGTGACCGACTTGGCGAGGTTGCGCGGCTGGTCGACGTCGCAGCCGCGCCGCAGGGCGATGTGGTAGGCGAGGAGCTGGAGCGGCACGGCGGCGAGGATCGGCGTGAGGAGGTCGGAGGTGCGCGGGACCCCGATGACGGTCGGGAAGCGGCGCGTCGCCTCCTCGGTGCCCTCGTGGGTCACCAGGATGACGGTGCCGTCCCGGGCCTGCACCTCCTCGATGTTGGCCATCATCTTGTCGTAGAGCATGTCGCCGAACACCAGCGCGACCACCGGCATGCTCCGGTCGATCAGGGCGATCGGCCCGTGCTTCATCTCGCCGGCGGGGTAGCCCTCCGCGTGGATGTAGGAGATCTCCTTCAGCTTGAGGGCCCCCTCGAGCGCGATCGGGTAGTTGATGCCGCGGCCGAGGTAGAGGAAGTCCCCGGCCCGGTAGAAGTCCTTGGCGATCTCCTCGACCTTCGCATCGAGCGCCAGGGCCTGCTCGACCTGGTTCGGGATGCGCAGCAGAGCCTCGATCTGCCGCCGGCACTCGTCCGGCGGGAGCGTCCCGCGGATCAGCCCCGCGTGCAGCGCGAACAGATGCAGCGCCGCGATCTGCGCGGTGAACGCCTTGGTCGAGGCCACGCCGATCTCCGGCCCCGCGTGCGTGTGGATCACCCCCTGCGCCTCCCGCGTCACCATCGAGCCGACCACGTTGCAGATGGCCAGGGTCTTCACCCCGCGTCGGATCGCTTCGCGCTGCGCGGCCAGCGTATCCGCCGTCTCTCCCGACTGGCTGATCACCATGACCAGGTGGTCCTCCTCCAGGATGGGATCCCGATAGCGGAACTCGGAGCCTATGTCCACCTCCACCGGCAGCCGCGCGAGCCTCTCGATCATGAACTTGCCGACCAGGGCCGCGTGCCAGGAGGTCCCGCAGGCGACCAGGTGTAGCTTGCGGCAGCGGCGGAACTCCCGGTCGCTGATCTCCATCTCGTCCAGGAAGATCCGGCCGGTCTCCTGCGACACGCGCCCGAGGAGGGTGTCGCGGATCGCCCGCGGCTGCTCGTAGATCTCCTTCAGCATGAAATGCTTGAACCCGGCCTTCTCGGCCATGATCGGGTCCCAGGTGATGCGCTGGATGGTCTTGGAGACCGGCGATCCGGCCTGGTCGGTGATCATCACGCCGCCTTCGGTGACCACCGCCAGCTCCCGATCGTCCAGGAAGAACATGTCGCGCGTGTGGTGCAGGATGGCGGGGATGTCGGAGGCCACGAAGTACTCGTCCTTGCCCAGACCGACGACCAGCGGAGGACCGTTGCGGGCCGCGACGATCTTCTGCGGGTCGCGCGACGACACCGCCGCGAAGGCGTAGGAACCCTGCAGCCTGGGGACCGCCCGGCGCACGCCCTCCTCCAGCGGCAGTGCCAGCGACGTACGCGCCTGCTCGATGAGGTGGGCGATCACCTCGGTGTCGGTCTCAGTCTTGAACTTGTGGCCCGCGGCCGAAAGCTCCCGCTTGAGGTCCTTGTAGTTCTCGATGATCCCGTTGTGGACGACGACCAGGGACCCGGTGCAATCGCGATGGGGGTGGGCGTTCTCCTCCGTGGGCCGGCCGTGCGTCGCCCAGCGGGTGTGCCCCAGGCCGAACGACCCGTCGAGGTCCGTGAGCCGCAGGCTCTCCTCGAGGTCCCGCAGCTTGCCGGCGCTGCGGACCACGTTGATGTCCGACCCGTCGATGACCGCGATTCCGGCGGAGTCGTAGCCGCGGTACTCCAGACGCCGCAGCCCGTCCAGCAGGACGGTGCTCACGTTCTGGTGTCCGATGTATCCGATGATCCCGCACATGTCCGTCTCGAATATAAGCCGGGTGGGCCCTGCCCGCCAAGCCGTCCCTCGCGGGGGGCGCCGGCGGCGGGGACGCGCCGCCGGGAGGGGGCCCGGAGCGCGCCCTCAGTCTCGGCCCGGCCGGGACTTGTTCCTGCGTGCTAAGGGGCCGAACCGCCGGGCCCAGTCCTCCTTCATCTCCTGGCGGCCGCGGGCGATCGCCAGCGCATGGGCGGGAACATCCTTGGTGATGGTCGACCCCGCGGCGACGAAGGCGCCGCGCCGCAGGCGCACCGGGGCGACCAGCTGGGTATCGCTGCCGATGAAGACCTCGTCCTCGATCACGGTGCGGTGCTTGGACACGCCGTCGTAGTTGCAGGTGATCGTCCCGGCGCCGATGTTCGCGTCCCGACCGACCTCGACGTCCCCGAGGTAGGCGAGGTGGTTCGCCTTGCTGCCGCGACCGATCCGCGCCTTCTTGGTCTCGACGAAGTTGCCGATGCGCGCCGACTCCTCCAGCAGGGTCTCGGGCCGCATGTGAGCGAACGGGCCGACCCGGCAGGACCTGCCGATCTGCGCCTCCGTAATGACCGAATAGGGAAGGATGACCGTCCCATCTCCCACCGACGATCCCGCGATCCGGCAGCCGGTCCCGATGAGCACGCCCTCGCCGATGCCGGTCCGGCCTAGGAGCAGGACGCCGGGCTCGATGACGGTGTCGCGGCCGACGCGCACGTCCGCGTCGACATACGTGGTCTCCGGGTCGAGCAGCGTCACCCCGGACGCCATCAGCGACTCGGCCTTGCGCCGGTACAGGGCCCGCGATGCGGTCGCGAGCTCCCGCCGGTCGTTGACGCCGAGCACCTCGGTCGGCTCGCAATGCCGGTACGCCGCGACCTTGCGCCCCTCGCGCCTCAGGATCTCCACCAGGTCGGTGAGGTAGATCTCCCGCTGGGCGTTGTCGCGCGTGGCGCGCCGGAGCGGTCGGAACAGGTGCTGGGCGTCGATGCAGTAGATGCCGCAGTTGATCTCCTGCGTGGCCCGCTCCTCGAGGGTGGCGTCGGGCTCCTCGACGATGCGCGAGAGGTCGCCGGCGTAGTTCCGGAGCACCCGGCCGTATCCGGTCGGGTCGTCGACGACGGTCGTCAGCAGGCTCATCGGGGCGCCCGAGTCCCGGTGGAACTCGAGGAAGGCCTTCAGGGTCTCCGGGCGCAGGGCCGGAAGGTCGCCGTTCAGGATCAGCACGTGACCCTGGTGGCCGTGGAGCTGCCGCTCGGCGGCGAGCACGGCATGGCCCGTGCCGTGCTGGTCCTTCTGGAACGCGAAGGCGATCGACTTGTCGTCCTCGCCCACCGCGCGCCGCACCTCGTCGGCCTGGTTGCCGATGACGACGACCGTGCGCGCAGCCCCCGCCGTCCTGGAGGTCTCAACCACGTGCCGCACCATCGGCCGGCCGGCGATGATGTGCAGCAACTTGGAGGTGCGGGACCGCATCCGCTTGCCTAGGCCCGCCGCCAGGATCACCGTGCAGACCTCCCGGGTCCTGGCGGGGGCGGCGACCCGCCTTCCGGCCTCGTTCGCCGTCGGCGGGATCGGCGCGACGGGCCGGAGGGGATAGGGGGTCGGGGGGGATCCGGGGGCCGTCGGCCTGGTGCCCATCCGGAGAGGGCCGTTGCCCGGGCCTCCGGCGGCGGCTCCCGGCCCGGGCCCCGGCCGCGGGTCGGGCGGCCTGCGGGAGTTCGCGCGCCCCTGATAGGTCCGGAAGATGGGCCTGAGCGGAGGCGGTGCCGGATTCGGGCGCCCGGCCGCCCCGAGCGGCAGGCGGGCGGTCCGTCTCGCGGCGGCCCGGCGTCCGGCGGCTGGCGCCCGCTTCGCTGACGCTCTCCGGCGGGCGCGCGGGACCGGCCTCCTCGGCCGGGCCCGGGCCGGGCGGCGACGACGCCTCGGCTTCCCGCCCGTCGGGCGGCGGGACCTCCTCCGGGCGCCCTTCCCGGCCACTGTGCGGCGTCGTCTCGCGCTCACGGCGATCGCTCCCCCGGCGGGGCTAGACCTCCTCGGGGTAGATCAGGTCCTGAAAAGCCTCGTCATCCCGCAGCGGCTCGAAGTCGGGGTCGTTTCGCGCGTAGATCCGGTTGATGGGATTGAGCTCCACCGCCTCGTGGAGGTGCTTGAGGGCCTCTTGACGCTCCCCTTTGAGCGCCAGCGTGGAGGCCATGACGTACAGGACCTTCTCGTCCCTTGGATTGCCCTGCAGGGCCTTGCCCAAAAAGCCCACCGCCCCGTCGTAGTCGGCCTCGTTGGCCCGCATCACCCCGTGGTAGAAGAGCTCGTGAGGCTTCCTGGGCTGCACCGCGTTCTTATCGAGCTGTCCCCGGCAAACGCGGATGTAGATGTTGGCCCGGTCGACGAGCTCCTTCTCGCGCGGGTGGGATCTGGCTATCCCCTGAAATCTCTCCAGCGCCTCCGAATAGTTCCGGCGATGCAGGAAGCCCAGAGCGCGCTCGAAGTCCTTGAGAGCCCTGTCCTCGATGTCCCAGGCGTTGCTGCTCTTCAGCGCGACCCCGCGCGTCTTACCCGATTTCCTGGCTGGCTTTTTCATGGATCTCCGTTCGCTACCCGGCCGCGAAACTCCGGTGGGCGGCTGCGGACCCTTCCGCAGCGGTTCGGAAGAAGTTGAAACCTCCAGGGAGGATAATGACTTACGAGGAGAGGATGGTAGCAGATGGTATCTTAGGGTGTCAACGCGCGCGCCTGAAGGAGCCCGTCCGGGGCTCGGCCAGGCCGGACAGGCCTGGGGCGGCTCGGGATGCGGCCCCCCCGCCGCCGCGAGGGAGGGACGATCCCCACGCTGTCATGCCCAAGTCATTGAATATAAGAGACTTGTTTGCAGTCCCGTGAGCGAGCCCGAGATGGTGTTCATCGGCCTAGGCTCGAACCTCGGAGACCGGAGCGGCTCGCTGCGGGCCGCGATCGGGGCCCTGGAGGCGGTGGGGGTGCGCTCCCGCCTGAGGTCCTCCGTGTACCGAGCCGACCCGGTCGAGGTCTTGAACCAGGGGGAGTTCCTGAACCAGGTCATCGGCTGCGAGGCCGCGCGGCGCCCCGAGGACCTGCTGGAGATCTGCTCCTCGATCGAGCGCGCCATGGGGCGGGTTCGGAGGCGCAAGGGGGGTCCGAGGGTCATCGATCTCGACATCCTGCTGCAAGGCGACCTGGTGCGCAACGACGGCCAGCTCGTCCTGCCCCACCCAAGGATGCACCTCCGGAGGTTCGTCCTGCTGCCGCTTGCCGAGATCGCGCCGGGCGTCCGGCACCCGATCCTGAAGCGGTCCGTCCGGGAGCTGCTGGAGCGTTGCCCGGACCGGTCGCGCGTCGAGCGGATCGTTGCGCCGTTCGGCCGGGGGCGGCTATAATGCGCGCCTTTCCGTCGGACAGAGGGGGATGAATTTCAAGTTCGTCGCCGTCGAGGGCGCTATCGGCGTCGGCAAGACGACGCTCGTCGATTTCCTCGCGGAGAGGCTGGACGCCCGCAAGGTGCTCGAGAACGTCGACAATCCCTTCCTGGAGGACTTCTATCAGGACCGTCCCGGGGCGGCCTTCCAGTGCCAGCTGTTCTTCCTGCTCAGCCGTTTCCGCAGGCAGCAGGAGATGGCCCAGGGCAATCTGTTCAGGCAGTGTCTGGTGTGCGACTACATCTTCGCCAAGGACAAGATCTTCGCCTACCTGAACCTGAACGACTCCGAGCTCATGCTCTATGAGAAGCTGTACGGCCTGCTGGAGGAGCAGGTTCCGCACCCGGACCTGGTGATCTACCTGCAGGCGAGGGATGAGGTCCTGATGGAGAGGATCCGCCGCCGCCGGAGGGACTACGAGCGGGAGATCTCGGACGCCTATGTCCGCGAGCTGAACCGGGCCTATAATTACTTCTTCTTCCACTACAGCAGGACGCCGCTCCTGGTCATCGACACGTCGGACATCGATTTCGTGAAGAGCCGGGAGGACCTGGAGGAGGTGCTCCGCCAGATTCGGTCGATGCAGAGGGGCGTGCAGTACTACAACCCGCTCGGATCCTCGAAGGGACCGGGATGGGCGCGATCGTAGCCGCGCGCCGCTGACCTGCCCGCAGACCCGTTCCCCCTACCGGGGCCGGACCGTCCCCCGGAGGGGAGAAGGAGGTTCCCATGAGCCACAGCCCGAGCGTCCCGCCCGCCTCTCCCGCGCCCGACAGGCCCGTGACCGTGCCCGACCTTCGCGCCGCCAAGTCCGGCGGCCGCCGGATCGTCATGCTGACCGCGTACGACCACCCCACGGCGCGGATCATAGACGCCGCCGGGGTCGATGTCCTGCTGGTCGGCGACAGCGTGGCGAACAACGTCCTCGGCTATCCGAGCACCCTCCCCGTGACCATGGAGGAGATGCTGCACCATACGCGCGCCGTGGCCCGCGGCGCCCGGCGCGCCATGGTAGTGGCCGACATGCCCTACCTCTCCTATCAGACCGGGCGCCGGGACGCGATCCGCAACGCCGGCCGCTTCCTCAAGGAAGCCGGGGCGGCGGGGGTCAAGATCGAGGGAGGCCGCAGGCGCGCCGGCCTGGTGCGCGCCCTGGTGGGGGCGGAGATCCCCGTCATGGGGCACATCGGCCTCACCCCCCAGTCGCTCCACCTGATGGGCGGCTACCGGGTCCAGGGGAAGAGAGCCGAGGAGGCTCGGAGTCTGGTGGAGGACGCCCGCGCGCTCGAGGCGGCCGGCGCCTTCCTTCTGGTGCTGGAGGGGATGCCGGAGCCGGTCGGCCGCGCCGTGACCGAGGCGGTCCGGATCCCCACGGTCGGCATCGGAGCCGGACGTTACTGCGACGGCCAGGTGCTGGTCCTGCACGACCTGATCGGCCTGAGCCCGGGACCTTCGCCCCGGTTCGCGCGCCGCTACTGCGACGTCGGCGGGTCGATCGACGACGCCGTGCGCCGCTTCGCCCGGGACGTCCGGCAGGGCGCGTTCCCCTCCGAGTCGGAGGTGTACAGCGCGCCGTCCCCGCCCGGGCCTCGGGCCGGCCGGCCCGGTGGGTGAGCCGCAAGTGGAGATCGTCCGGACCCCGGCGCGGATGCGGGAGCGCTCCCGCGGCGCGCGCGCGGAGGGAAGACGGATCGCCCTGGTGCCCACCATGGGCGCCCTGCACGACGGACACCTGTCCCTGGTGGCCCGCGCCCGCCGTGAGTGCGACCTCGTCGTCCTGAGCATCTACGTCAATCCCCTGCAGTTCGCCCCGTCGGAAGACTTCGACGCCTACCCGCGCGACCCGGCGCGCGACGCGGGGCTCGCCCGGGACGCGGGGGTCGGCATCGTGTTCGCGCCGGAGGAGGGCACGATCCACCTCCCGGATCACCGCACCTGGGTCGAGGTCGCGGGGATGCAGGACGCGCTGTGCGGGCGGGCCCGCCCGGGCCACTTCCGGGCGGTCACCACGGTCGTCGCCAAGCTCCTGGCGATCGTCCGGCCGCACGCCGCGTACTTCGGCGAGAAGGACGCGCAGCAGCTGCGGATCATCCGACGCATGGCGCGCGACCTGCACGAGGAGGCGGCCATCGTCGCGTGCCCGACCGTGCGCGCCCCGGACGGGCTGGCGCTGTCGTCGCGCAACGCCTACCTGAGCCCGGAGGAGAGGCGCGCCGCCCCGGTGGTCTACCGCGCCCTGTGCGCGGCCGCCGACAGGGCCCGCGCGGGCGAGACCGACGCGCGTCGCGTGGAGCGGATCGCGCGGGAGATGATCGAGGCCGAGCCGCTCGCGCGGCTGGAGTACGTCGAGGCGGTGGACGACGCCACGCTCGAGCCGGTGCGCGATCTGAGGGGGCGGACGCTGCTGGCCGCGGCCGCGCGGTTCGGCCGCGCCCGGCTCATCGATAACGTGGTCCTCGGGGCCTGAGACGCGGCCTCACGGGGCGACCGCCAGCGCCTGCAGGTCGAGCTGGAGGTGTCGGAAGACCTCGCGGGAGCGCGTCTCCGTGCGCGCGAAGCCGGCGGTCGTGTCGATCGCGTAGTGCGCGACGCGCAGCTTCTCCCCGGTGGGCATCTGGGCCGCCACCCGGGCCCTGGCCTCGTCCGGGGCCAGATCGTCCCGGGCCACGATCCGCTCGAGCTGCGCGTCGGGCGCACAGTGCACCACCACCACGCGGTGGTAGTCGCGGTAGGCGCCGGTCTCGATCAGCAGAGCCGCGTTGGTGACGGCGATCCGGCCCTGGCCGATCGAGGTGAGGGTGGTCACCAGCCGCGCTTCCTCCTCGCGGATCCGCGGGTGGAGGATCGACTCGAGGAGGGCCCGCTTCACGGGCTCCCCGAACACGATCTGCCCCAGTCGGCGCCGGTCGATCGACCCGTCCCGTCGCAGGATCCCGGGGCCGAACTCCCGCACCACGCGCTCGTACGCGGGCGCGCCTTTCTCGATCAGGCGGTGGGCGATCTCGTCGGCGTCCAGGACGGTGGCGCCGAGGCTCTGGAAGATGCGCGCCACGCTCGACTTCCCGGTGGCGATCCCGCCCGTGAGGCCGACCCTGAGGACGAAAGGCCGGAACGGCGCCGCGGATCCGTGTCGGTGGGCGGCGCGGTCGCGGCCCCCACCGATCATGCTCGGCGGACCCCGCCGGCGACCCCCTCTCGGCGGATCCGGGCGGCGCGCAGGGTGTTGCGCAGCAGGCAGGCGATCGTGAGGGGGCCGATCCCTCCGGGGACCGGCGTGAGGTGTCCGGCCAGCCGCTCGGCTTCCAGAGGGTGGACGTCACCCACCAAGGCGTAGCCCCGCGCGCGCGCGCGCGCCGCGCGGGCGGAGTCGGGCCCGAAGATCTCCGCCACCCGCCGGTGATCGACCACCCGGTTGATCCCCACGTCGATCACGGTTGCGCCCGGACGGATGTGTCCGGCCCGGACGAACGCCGGCCTCCCGACGGCTGCGATCAGCAGGTCCGCCTGGCGGGTGATGGCGGGGAGGTCCCTCGTCTTCGAATGACAGAGCGTGACGGTGGCGTCCCGATGGGTCAGCATCTGGGCCAGGGGCCGGCCGACGATGTCGCTGCGGCCGATGATGACCGCGCGCTGTCCCGCGATCGGCAGGCCCGACCGATCCAAAAGATCGATGATCCCGGTTGGAGTGCAGGGAGCCGGCGCGTCAAGCCGCATCATCAACCGCCCGGCGTTCAGCGGGTGGAGTCCGTCGACGTCCTTGGCCGGGTCGATCTCGAGGATGACGGGGACCCGATCATCCGGCCGGGGCAGGGGCAGCTGCACGAGGATGGCGTCGAGATCGTCGTCGGCGTTGCACCTGCGGACCGCCTCCAGGATCTCGTCGCGGCCGGCGTCCGCCGGCAGGCGGATCGCCTCCGAGCGGATCCCCACCGCCGAGCAGGATGCGATCTTGTTCCTCACGTAGACCCTCGAGGCGGGGTCGTCCCCGACGAGGATCGCCGCCAGGCGCGGCGCGGCGCCCGCCCGGTCCCTGAGCGCCGCCACCTCGCCCGCCACCTCCGCACGGATGGCGCCGGCCACCGCCTCGCCGTCGAGCCGTCTCGCCGTCAACGGGCCTCACCCTTTCTTCGCGTGTCTGTGGAACGGGAACGACAGGGAGTGGGGCTCCGATCCGATCTCCACGAATCCCAGCGTGAGCCGGAACTCCCGCCACTTGTCCGGGAAGGCCCCGAAGACGAGCATCCGCGACTCCCCGGCGCCGGCCGGGATCTCGACGCTGGAGTCGTAGATCACCGGGGCGATGCGATTCATCGCGGCCTCGGGGTCGGGCAGGCCGCCCCGCGAGGCCACCAGGTAGAGGTCGGTCAGGTCGATCGGGAAGGCCCGCTCGCCGCGGTCGGTCACCACGAACGCGTGACCGGGCTGGAAGACGAGGTCCGCGGACGAGCGATTCTCGAAGGTGATGCGGAAGGCGTGGTAGCGCTCGGGCCGGCCCGGGGCCACCGCGAACGGGTCGCGAAGCCCCGCGGAGATGCTGGCGACAAACGCGGCCCTGTCCGCCGGCTCGAGATACTGGACCGCGACCACCACTTCGTTCAGGACGTAGCGGACCGGCCCGGGGCGAGGGGGGTGCTCGGCCTTCTTCGTGTCGAAGCGGCCGGGGTGGATGCGGTACGGGTCCGCCGGCCCGGCCGCGAGGAGCGTGGCGGCGGCGAACAGGAGGAGCGACGAGACCTGGAGGGAGCGGTCCGGGGGACGCATCGGCCGGTAAATTACCACACCGCGAGGACACGAAAAAGGCGGCGCTCGGGCCGCCTGCTCGGTCGGGAGTCCGCTCGGCGGTCGCGCCCGCCGATGCGACTCAGTGGTTCGTCTCGAGGATCTTCGGGGAGGCCTTGATGATGAACACCTCCTCGCTGCCGTCCGGGTTCACCTTCACGACACGGTGGAGGAGCACCCTCTTGTCGTCCTTCACGGCGACGATGCTGTTCACGAAGATATCCTCCGACAGAGGCTCGTCCTTGGATTGCTGCGTCAGCCGCGGCTTGAGCGGTTTGACGTTCCATCCATGAAGCTTCATCGTCCTGGCGTCCTCCTCCGGACGGCATGCAACCACTGCTCTATATACCTCAGGCCCGATCCCCAGTCAAGGTCGATATCGTAAGCAAATCCTTAACGTCACCGTGGATCGCGAACCCGAACCACCGCGGCGAGCAACCCTGATATACTCGCCGCGTTCCGCGAGGAGGATCCTCCATGCACAAGGCGGTCATCGTCGGTGCCTGTCGAACTCCCGTCGGGAAGTTCCTCGGGGCTCTCAAGAAGCTCACCGCCCCCGAGCTCGGGGCCATCGTCGTGAGGGAGGTCGTCCGGAGGGCCGGGGTCCGTCCCGAGGAGGTGGACGAGGTCATCATGGGCAACGTGCTCACGGCGGGGCTGGGACAGAACCCGGCGCGCCAGGCGGCGCTCGGGGGCGGGCTCCCGGCGGAGGTGGCGGCCCTCACGGTGAACAAGGTCTGCGGGTCGGGCCTGAGGGCGGTGTCGCTCGCGGCTCAGGCGGTCCGCCTGGGCGACCACGACGTCGTGGTTGGGGGAGGCATGGAGTCGATGAGCAACGCGCCCTTCCTCGTCCGGGGCGCGCGCGAGGGTCTGCGGCTCGGACACGGCGAGCTGGTCGACTCGATGATCCACGACGGGCTGTGGGACGCGTACGAGAACTTCCATATGGGCTGCTGCGGGGAGCTCGTCGCCGAGAGGTACGACATCACCCGGCAGGCCCAGGACCAATACGCGGTCGAGAGCCATCGGAAAGCGATCGCCGCCATCGACGCCGGCAAGTTCAGGGCCGAGATCGTTCCGGTTCAGGTCCCCCAGAGGAAGGGTCCGCCGATCGCCGTGGAGGTGGACGAGGCGCCCCGGCGGGAGACCACCCTGGAGGCGCTGGCACGCCTGAGGCCGGCTTTCAAGGAGGGGGGCACGGTCACCGCCGGCAACGCGCCGGGCGTCAACGACGGTGCGGCCGCAGTCCTGGTGATGTCCGAGTCGAGGGCGGCGAGGGGAGGACATCGGCCGCTGGCCGAGATCGTGGCGCACGCCAGCAGCGGCATCGAGCCCAGGATGGTCATGATGGCGCCGGTCGAATCGGTGCGCAAGGTGCTGGCGAGGGCGGGCTGGGTCCCGGACGAGGTGGACCTGTTCGAGCTCAACGAGGCTTTCTCGGCGCAATCGATCGCCCTGATCAGGGAGCTCAGGCTGCGGCCCGAGCGGGTCAACGTGCACGGGGGAGCGGTGGCCCTGGGGCACCCGATCGGCTGCAGCGGCGCCCGCATCCTGAACACCCTGATCTTCGCGCTGCGGGACCGCGGGACGCAGAAAGGGGTCGCGGCGCTCTGCCTGGGGGGCGGGAACGGCGTGGCGATGGCGATCCGCGCTCTTTGACGGCCGCCGGGTGCCGGTCGTTTCCCCCGAGCGCGACGAGCTGTCGCGCCCGGAGCGGGGCCGTACACGCGCGAGCGCCGGGGCCGCCTGCGGATCGACCCGGACGGCCTGGTCGAGCGTCTCGTCGCCGCCCGCCGTTTCCTCTAACAGGGAGCCCGCCGCGCGGCGGGCGTTGAGGGCGTCATGGCCGACGAGCCGGTGAGGGTCCTCGGTGTCGTGGGAGCGGGCCAGATGGGGCGGGGCATCGCCCAGGTCAGCCTGATGGCCGACCTCGAGGTGCTGCTCCTCGATCGCGAGTCGGCGATCGTGGAGTCGGCGCGGCGGGGCATCGACGGGAGCCTGCAGTCCCGTGTCGACAGGGGGAAGCTGTCGCAGGCCGACAAGAGCGCCGCGATGCGGCAGCTGCGCGCGACGACCGATCTCCGCGACCTGGCCGCCTGCGACTTCGTGGTCGAGGCTGTCCAGGAGGAGCTCGACCTGAAGCTGCGGATCTTCGCGGACCTGGACGGGATCTGTCGTCCTGACGTCATCCTGGCGAGCAATACCTCGTCGCTGTCGATCACGCGGATCGGCGCGGCCACCCACCGTCCCGAGCGGGTGATCGGCATGCACTTCATGAATCCAGTGCCGGCGATGGCGCTGGTGGAGCTGGTGGCCGGGCAGCGGACGTCGGGGGAGACCCTGGAGCGCACCCGGGCCCTCGCGGTCCGGCTCGGCAAGGCGCCGGTGCGATCGCAGGACCTGCCCGGATTCATCTCCAACCGGGTGCTGATGCCGATGATCAACGAGGCGATCTTCGCCCTCCACGAGGGAGTCGGCAGCCGCGAGGACATCGATGCGGTCATGACGCTCGGGATGCGCCACCCGATGGGCCCGCTGGCCCTCGCCGACTTCATCGGGCTCGACACGTGCCTCGCGATCCTGGAGGTCCTCCAGGGGGGCCTCGGCGACCCGAAGTACCGCCCCTGCCCGCTCCTGCGGCGGATGGTCGAGGCGGGGTGGCTGGGACGCAAGTCGGGACGCGGGTTCTACGAGTATGACGCGGGGAAGCGGCGGTGAGCCTGTCGACCGAGAGGCGGAGCCGGGCTCGGACCTCCTCCCGCCCGGGACCGGGCGCGGCCCGCGCCGCGCCCCGAGCGCGCCCGGGGGCGCCGCGCCGCCCCGCGGACGTCCCGTCCATCCCCGGGCTGATCGAGCGCATCCGGCGCTCCGAGAAGCTGGGCGCGGAGGTCGTCCACGTCGCCTCGCTGCCGGCCCGCCCGTCGTCGTACGGGGATCTCGAGCGACCGCTCCCGCCTCCCCTGGGGAGGGGGCTCGAGGATCTGGGGATCTCCCGGCTGTACTCCCATCAGGCGGAGGCGATCGACCGCTGCCGCTCCGGGGAGGACGTCCTGGCGGTCACGCCGACCGCGAGCGGCAAGAGCCTGGTCTATCTCGTGCCGACCCTGGAGGCGGCCCTGATACGGCCCGGGGCACGGGCTCTGTACCTCTTCCCCTACAAGGCGCTCGCCCAGGACCAGCTCCAGGGCCTCCGGGAGCTGGCGGCGGCCGCGGCGCGGCACGGCGGCCTGCTCCCGGGGCCGGGCGCTCTGCCCGGGTCGGGGCGTCCGGTGAGCGCCGCCATCTACGACGGCGACACGCCCGACGCGCAGCGGCGCCGGATCAAGTCTGACCCGCCGGACGTGCTGATCACCAATCCCGACATGCTGCATCTGGGGATCCTCGCGCACCACGACGACTGGCGCGCCTTCTTCGAGAACCTCGACTGCGTGGTCGTCGACGAGCTGCACGTCTACAAGGGGATCTTCGGATCCCACGTGCACCACATCCTGCGGCGCCTGCTGAGGATCGCGGCGTCCCACGGGCGACGCCCGCGGATCATCGCCTCCTCCGCGACCATCGCCAATCCGGGCTGGCTGGGGGAGGCGCTCACCGGTCGGCGGTTCTCCCTCGTCGACCGGAGCGGCGCCCCGCGGGCCGAGAAGCACCTCATGTTCCTCAATCCCCGCTCGAGCCCTTACACCGCGGCCACCCACCTGCTGGCGTGGTCGATGGACCACGGGTTCCGGTCGATCGCCTTCACCCGGGCCCGCAAGATCACCGAGCTGCTGCACTCCTGGCTGCTGCAGTCGGCGCCGCGCTATCGCGGCCGCGTGAGCGCCTACCGCTCGGGCTATCTGCCGGAGGAGCGGCGGGAGATCGAGAGGCGCCTCGTCGACGGCACGCTGCGCGGCGTCATCGCGACCAGCGCCCTCGAGCTGGGCGTCGACATCGGCGGTCTCGACGTCTGCCTGCTGGTCGGCTATCCGGGGAGCATCGTCTCCTCCTGGCAGAGGATCGGCCGCGTGGGCCGGGAGGATCGGCCGGCGCTGACCGTCCTGGTGGCGATGCCGGACGCGCTCGACCAGTACTTCATGGCACACCCGATGGAGCTGCTGGAGCGGGGGTTCGAGGAGGCGGTCTTCGATCCGGACAACCCCGTGATCGCGCGCGCGCACCTGGTATGCGCCGGGGCGGAGATCCCCCTCTCGGAGGAGGCGGACGCCGAGTTCTACGACGACAGCGCCTTCGCCGTCGCCCGCGACCTGGAGAGGGAGGGAGCGCTGGCCCGGGACGCGGAGGGCGGGCGCTGGTTCACGCTCCGGCGCAGGCCGCAGCGCGACGTCAACATCCGGTCGATCGGCGCGACCTACACCATCATCGACGAGGCGGCGGCCCGGGTCGTGGGCACCATCGACGGGGTGCGCGCCTTTCACGAGACGCACGAGGGCGCGATCTACCTCCATCACGGGCAGCAGTATCTCGTCCGCGAGCTGGCGATCGGATCGCGCCGCGTGCGGGCCGTCCCGGTCGACGTCGATTACTACACCGAGGTCCGCGCGGAGAAGGAGACCGAGATCCTGGAGGTCCTCGACACGCGCGCGGTCGGGGCCCTCC
Organism: Acidobacteriota bacterium; assembly: GCA_046758905.1. Classification (GTDB taxonomy): domain Bacteria; phylum Acidobacteriota; class Polarisedimenticolia; order Gp22-AA2; family Gp22-AA2; genus JBHIBC01. The sequence goes on from JBHIBC010000007.1 coordinate 27,959, forward strand.
GGGTCAGCCTGGGCCGGATCAGGGTGACCGAGAGGATCACCGGCTACGAGAAGCGGCGGCTGTTCGGCCGCGACCCGCTGGGCCTGTTCGACCTGTCGCTCCCGGCCCTCAGCTTCGAGACCGTCGGCTTCTGGATGCTGCTGCCCGACGCCCTGCGCGACATGGTGCTGGCGCGGGAGGGGCACTTCATGGGCGGGATCCACGCGGTGGAGCACGCCCTGATCGCGCTGTTCCCCCTGTTCGCCATCTGCGACCGGGGCGATATCGGCGGCATCTCCTACCCCCTGCACCCGCAGGTCGGGCGGCCGGCGATCTTCATCTATGACGGCCATCCCGGCGGCGTCGGGCTGGCGGCGAAGGGATACGCGGAGATCGGCGGGCTCCTGAGCCGCACGGCGGAGCTGCTCGCCGCGTGCCCCTGCGACGCGGGATGCCCCTCATGCGTCCAGTCGCCGAAGTGCGGCAACGGGAACCACCCGCTCGATAAGTCGGCCGCGCGCCTGGTCCTGGAAGTGCTGGCCGGCCGGCGCCCGCTGGAAGGGGCGGGACCGGAGGCCGACCCGCAGCCCGTGAGGCCTGCCGCCCCGCCCCGGGACTCGACGCTCCTGGGGGCCTGCCGCGTGGCATCAGAACAGCCTGCCGCCCCGCCCCGGGACTCGACCCCCGGCCCGGCGCCGGACCGCGCTCCGATCCGCGCCATGGGGCGGGGGGAGGAACACGAGCCGCCCCCGGCGACGTACCGGCGCGGAGCGGGCGACGCGGGAAAGGCTCGCGAGCAGACGCTGTTCTTCGACCTGGAGACGCAGAGGAGCGCGGAGGACGTGGGCGGCTGGCAGAACGTCGGGGAGATGAAGCTGGCGCTGGCGGTGACGTACGACGACGTGAACGCTCGATTCCGGACCTACTACGAGAAGGACGTCGACCGCCTGCTGCTCGACCTGGTGATGGCCGATCGGGTGGTCGGTTACAACATCGACCGGTTCGACCTGGTGGTCCTCGGGGCGTACACCGACTGGGACCTGTCCCACATCCGCTCCTTCGACATGCTGGCCGACATCTACCGGAAGCTGGGGTTCCGGCTGAAGCTCGCCGATGTCGCCGGGGCGACGCTGCGCATCGGCAAGAGCGCCGACGGGCTGCAGTCGCTGCGGTGGTGGAAGGAGGGGCGCGTCGATCTGGTCGAGCAGTACTGCCGGCGGGACGTGGAGGTGACCCGGGACCTCTTCCTGTTCGGCGCCAATAACGGGTACATCCTCTACTCCGATCGCGACGGGAGGACGCTCCGCCTGCCGGTCGATTGGAAGTGACCGCGGCGCTTGATCGCCCGGAGCGGACGTGATACAAGGTCGCGGCCCCGGCCGCCCGCGGTGCGGGGGGAGCCGAGTCGACAATCACAAGGGGAGATCCCGAATGAACCGCACGGAGTTGATCGAAGCGATCGCCCGCGAGACCGACACCGACAGAAAGCAGGCCAAGACCTTCCTCGAAGGGTTCACGCGCATCGTCGAGAGCGAGATCAGGAAGGAAGGGGAGGTCCCCCTCTCGGGCCTCGGGAAGTTCAAGGTGGTGAAGCGCGCCGCCCGCACCGGCCGCAACCCCGCCACGGGCGAGCCGATCCAGATCCCCGCGAAGACCGTGGTGAAGTTCACCGTCGCCAAGGCGCTCAAGGACCTGATCAGGCGCTAACGGCCGGCCGCCTCGCGCGCGGGAGGGGACGGCGCCCGGACCTGCCCCGTCGCCGGGCTCGCCGGCTCCGCGTGCGGGCATTACGCTTCCGGGCAGCCGCATCGGGCCCGCGTCGAACCACCCCGGAGATGACCGGCGACGCCACCCGAACCCGCCGCCTGCAGCAGGAGCTGTTCCTTCAGGAGCTGGTGACGGCCGTCTACCGCGTCTACGCGGAGCGCATCGACGACGCCGGCGGGCGCGGGATCCTCGAGGACTACCTGCGCCGCGAGTCGCAGAGGCGGCGTCAGCTGCAGGGCATCGGGCCGAGGCCGCCCGGGGCGGCGGCGCGGGTCGGAGCCCTGTTCGCCGCCGCCGGCCGTCTCTACGGTCGGGTGAGCGCGCTGCTCGGGACGCGGGTCATGCTGCGCATCGTGCTCTCCTCCAGTCGCCGCGCCGCGCGCCGGGCGTGCGCCGAGGCCGATCGGGCCCGGCGATCCGCCCGGCCCGATCGGCGACAGCTCGCCCTGATGCGCGCGCGAGCCGAGGGCGATCTGTGCGACGCTCTGGAGCGACACCTGATCGACACGACGCGTCGAGGCGGGTGAGGGGAGGCGCCGCCTTCTCCCCTCAGATCGTCCGCGCCAGGGTGTGGGTCTCCGAGGCGCTCGTGATCCGCAAGGCGACGAGCCGGTTGGAGAGGGCGTCGGCGTCCCGGCCGTCGAGGTCGACCCCGACGTCGATGAAATTGTCGGTCAGGGCGCGAAGACGTCCGTCCGGGCGGACCTCGCGCAGGGTGAGCGCCGGGAGATCGCGGCCGACGAACGATTCGCGGAAGCGCAGGGATATGCGTCGCGCCAGAGCGCGGAGCCTCGCGCCGCGCTCGGCGATGAGCCGCGGGTGGACCTGCCCCGGGAGGGCGGCCGCGCTCGTCCCGGGCCGGGGGGAGTACGGGAAGACGTGCAAGTAATTCAACGGCGAGGAGGCGACGAAGCGCAGCGTCGCCGCGAAGTCGGCCTCGGTCTCGCCCGGGAAGCCGACGATCACGTCGGCCCCCAGGCCGATCTCGGGCACGGCGGCGCGCAGGTCCTCGACCACGCGGGCGTAATCGGCGATCCTGTAAGGGCGTCGCATCCGGGACAGAACGGCATCGCTCGCCGACTGCAGGGGGACCTGCAGGTGCCGGGCGAGACGCCCTCCGCAAGAGGCCAGCAGGGAGCGGATCCGGGGGGTGACGGTCCTAGGCTCCAGCGAGTTGAGCCGCAGTCTCCCGAGCGCGGATCGCCGCAGCGCCCGGTCGAGCAAGTCGTGCAGCCGCAGCGGCGGATCCAGGTCCCTCCCATAGTCGCCGGTGTTGACGCCCGTGAGCACCATCTCGCGGTAGCCGGCGGCGGCGAGGCGCTCGATCCGCTCCAGAACCCGTTCGGGCGGCAGGCTCCGGCTCCGGCCGCGCACCGCGGGGATGACGCAGTAGGAGCAGCGCAGATCGCAGCCGTCCTGGACCTTCAGGTAGGCGCGCGTCCGCTCGAGCGGTTCGGCCGGAGCCTCGCACCCCTCCGTCGCCCCGCACGGCCCGAGGTTGCGCCGCGCGGGATCGGGGCGGAGGCCGAAGGCCGCCGCCGCGATGGCCTCGATTCGCCCGGCCTGATCCTCCGTCCCCACGACGTGATCGATTGCGGCGGCGGCGCGCAGGGCGTCGGAGTCCCGCTCGGCGTAGCACCCGCTCGCGATCAGCAGCGCGCCCGGGTGAGCCCGCCTGAGGCGCCGGGCGATCTGGCGGGCCTCCCGGTCGGCGCCGGCGGTCACGGTGCAGGTGTTGAGGACGACCAGATCGACGGCCCCCGCGGACCCCGCGGCGACCGCCGCCGGGGGAGCGGCGCGGGCCATCCCGAGGGAGCGGAGCCGACCCTCCAGGGCGGCGGAATCGGCCTGGTTCAGCTTGCAGCCGAGCGTGACGATGCGATAGGTGGGCACGAACGGCGGCCTCCGCGGCGCATCACGGGAGGAGGCGATTGTAGCAGAGGCCGGATTCCCGACCGGCGGGGGAAGGCCGCTCGGGAGCTCAGGCGGCGTCGGGTCTCGGGCTCGGGCGGATCGGCTCCTCGCACACGCAGCGCTCGAGGAGGCGGTTGCACGCGAAGCAATAACCGTTCCTCGCGAAATAGTCGGCCATCTCCTCCTGCCAGGCGTCGATGAACCCGACCTTCTCGTAGTCCGTCATGTCGCTCATTTCGATGAGCAGGCGGATGTTCTCGCGCGACCTGTGGTAGGCGCGCAGGAGATCGAAGATCCTCTTCGCCCGCGACTCGGCGGCCCTCACGATCCTCCCCTGCGACGGGGTTTCATGCTAGCACGGCCCGCCGTCCCGGGCAGGCGCCGCCGTGCCGGCCGCGCGGTGGCGGTGCAGCGGGGAGGGGGAGACGGTCAGCCTCTGCGCGCCGCCGCCTCCACCGCGTCGCGGGCGATGTCGGTGCGGAAGTGCATGCCCTCGAAGCGGATCGTCCGCGCCGCGTCGTAGGTCCGCTGCGCCGCCTGGGCGAACGTCCCCCCGAGGGCGGTCACGGTGAGGACCCGCCCCCCGGCGGTGACCACCCCTCCGCCGTCGGGACGCGTGCCGGCGTGGAACACCTCCACCCCTTCCATCCCCGCCGCCGCGCCGAGGCCGCTGATGGGCTTGCCGGTCTCGGTCGGCCAGGGATAGCCGGCCGACGACAGGACGACGCAGACCGACCGTGCCCTGAGCCAGTCGATCCTGGCCTCCTCCAGACGGCCCGCGAGGGTTGCCTGCAGGGCCGGGACGATATCGCTCTTCATGCGGACGGCGATCAGCTGGGCCTCGGGGTCGCCGAAACGGGCGTTGAACTCAAGGACCCTGGGGCCCTGCCCGGTAAGCATCAGGCCGGCGTACAGGACGCCGCGGTAGGGACGCCCCTCCTCCGCCATGCCGCTCACCGTGGGGATCAGGATCGTGTCCAGGATGGTGCGGAAGGTATCGGCGTCGATGTTGACGGAAGGGGAGTAGCCTCCCATCCCGCCGGTGTTGGGGCCGACGTCGCCGTCCAGGAGCCTCTTGTAGTCCTGGCAGGTGACCAGGGGGAGGACGCGCTCGCCGTCGGAGAGGGCGAAAAGCGAGGCCTCGGTCCCCTCGAGGCGGTCCTCGATCACGACGCGGTCGCCCGCCGATCCGTAGCGGCGCTCGACCAGCATCGCCTCGACCGCCGCGTCCGCCTCCTTCCGATTCGCGGCCACCGTGACACCCTTCCCTCCGGCCAGCCCGTCCACCTTGAGCACCACAGGACCGTCCGTCCGCTTCTTGAGGATCGCGCGCGCCTGCGCCGCGTTCGAGGCGACGGCGAATCTGGCGGTCGGGATCTTCCGCCGGGCCATGAACTCCTTCGCGAAGACCTTGCTGCCCTCGAGCTCCGAGGCGGCCCGGGAGGTCCCGAAGATCGGGAGGTTGCGCTTCTCGAACTCGTCCACGATGCCGAGCGTGAGCGGCAGCTCCGGGCCGACGAGCGTCAGGTCGATCCTGAGGGTGGCGGCGAAGTCGGCGAGCTCGACGATCGAGGAAGCGTCTATCGGGACGCAATCCCCGAGGGCCGCCATCCCGGCGTTGCCGGGCGCGCAGTAGAGCTCGCGGACGAGGGGGCTCTGGCGGATCTTCCAGGCGAGGGCGTGCTCGCGGGCGCCGCTACCGACGAGGAGGACCTTCATGTCTCCCGAGACGGCGGACCGGGTGGGTCGCTCTGCTCCACCGGCCGGGCCGCGAACTGGTTGGCCGGCGCCCCGCGGCACCGGAGCGGGCATTGTTTCATACGCGTTTCCGGGGCGTCAAGAACGGACGGGCCGTCGGGCCGGCCCCGCGGCCGCTGCGGGTATAATGACACGCCCGTCCGGGGCCGAAGATGGAGGTTTCGTGGTGACGCGAAGAAGGCTGTGCGCCGGCGTGTCGCTCCTGGTCGTGGCGCTGCTCGGGGCCGGCCCCGCCCGCGCGGTCGATGCCCCGGGTGGGGTCCGCCTCGCCGAGTCGCCGTCCGGGATCGAGCCCCCGGCGCTGATCGAGGGCGCCCTGGACGGCATCCCCGAGGACGAGCCCGAGATGGAGGCTTACTCCCACGGCAACTATGCCCTGTTCCTCGTCGGGTCGCTCTGGTCGATCGCCCTGCTGTGTCTGGTCGTGTTCACCGGCTTCGCCGGCACCCTGCAGCGGCTCGCGGAGCGCGTGGCGCGCGGCGCCAACCTCAAGGTGGCGCTGTACGCGGTCCTGCTCACGCTGGTGATGTTCCTGGGATCCTTCCCGCTCTCTCTCTACGGCGGGCTCCTGCGCGAGAGGAGCTACGGCTTCGCCAACCAGACTTTGTTCGAGTGGCTGGGAGACCAAGGGAAGGGTCTGATGGTGAGCGCCGTCCTATGGTCGATCCTCTGGACGGCGGTCTATTTCACGATCCGCAGGATGCCCCGGAGGTGGTGGCTGGCCGGCGCGGCCATCGGCATCGTCTTCATGATCGTGGCGCTCGCCGTCGCTCCGGTATTCATCGCCCCGCTGTTCAATACCTTCGAGCCGCTGAAGGACGAGGCCCTCAAGGACGACATCCTGGCGATGGCGCGCGCGCAGGGGATTCCCGCCGATGAAGTCTACCAGGTCGACGCGAGCCGGCAGTCGGAGCACAACAACGCGTACGTGGCGGGGCTGCTCGGGACCCAGCGGATCGTGCTGTACGACACCACGCTGCGGCGCTTCTCGCCGCGGGAGATCCGCTTCGTGATGGGCCACGAGATGGGGCACTACGTGCTTCACCACATCTGGAGATTCGTCGCCTTCTTCTCGGTCGTCATCGTCTTCGCGTTCCTGCTCGTGGACCGCGCCGCCCGTCGGCTGATCGCCGTCCGGCCCGGGCTCGGGATCGCGAGCCTCGCCGAGCCGGCCTCGCTGCCGGTGATGATGCTGATGTTCAACCTGCTCTTCTTCGTGATGACGCCGGCGGTCGCGTCCTTCAGTCGCGTTCAGGAGCGCCAAGCCGACCAGTTCGCCCTCGAGGTCACCGGGGACCCGCTCGCCGGCGCCTCCTCGTTCATCAAGTTCGCCCGCCACGACCTGGGCGAGTACCAAGTCCACCCGTGGATCGAGACGCTGCTCTACACCCACCCCAGCCTCGGGAGCCGCATCCGCCACGCGCAGGACTACGCGCGGGCGAGGGGTCTGGAGGGCGGGAGGGCGCGGTAAGAGGACGCCGCCCGGCTCGGGCTATCGGTTCCCGGCGCGAAGCCGGACGGAGGTGGGGGGTCGTGCACCTCCGTAGTACCGCTGCAGGGCGTCAACATACGCGTCGGCCACCTTCTGGCGGTAGGTGGGAGATGCGAGCGAGCGGCTGTCGGCGCGGTTGCTCAGGTTGCTGACCTCGATCAGGACCTCCACGGGCACCTGGTTGCAGCGCAGGACGGCCGGGACGAAGGAGCGGCCCCTGCGGACGATGCGCTCGCGAACCGGTCCGTACGGATGGACCCTCACGCCGCGCCGGCGGAACTCTCGGACCACCGCACGGGCGAACTGGCGCGACAGACCCTCGGATCGCTCGCGCTCCGACCTGGTGAAGGAGACGTAGCGCTGCTCGCGTACCTCGCGGTGTCTGCTGTAGACGGTGCCCCTGTGACCGTACCGGCCGCGCCGGTACTCCTCGCCCGGGACGTACACCATGGCGCCGCCCACCGACGGATGCCGGGCGTCCGCGTGCAGGCTCGTGAAGACGATCTTCAAGGGGTCGAACCCCTCGGCGACCAGCCTGCGGTAGTATGAGTTCGCCAGATACCAGCGCAGGTTGACGCTCGCGGTCCGGTGCCGGAGACGGTAGGGCGGCGTCGTGAGCAGCACCTCGGCCCCGCTGCGGGGCAGTCGCCTCCGCTCGTAGATGCGGTAGCCCTCCTTCCGGTCCTTGATCGTCGTGAGGACCTTCGCGCCGGTCTCCCTCTCCAGGCGGGCCTTGATCCGGGCCATGACGTCGTAGACATAATCGTGCTCCCAGATGCCGTTGTGCGAGGTGCCGATGTCGCGGCCCCCGTGGCCGGCGTCCAGGATGACCGCCACCCCCTTCAAGTTCCGGCTCCGGGCCCGGTTGGTGTAACGGGCCACCTCGGCCCGGCCGCGCTCCCAGGCCTGGCGGCGCGGGTGGTCCTCCGGCAGGTACTGAGGCAGCAGGTGCTGCAGGGGGATCTTGACCCGAAAGCCGACCGGGATGTCGGTGACGTCGCGGATGCCGCTGCGGCGGGCGATGGCGCGGGCCAGGTCGTTCACCTCGGCCGCGTCGACGACGCCCGTGTACCGCACGACCACCGCCGAGTAGAGCGCTTCCCCGCGCCGCAGCCGGTAGATGGCGAAGCGGCCCCGGGTGTCCGCCCCGTAGGTGAGCCGCTCGGCCCCTTCCGCCGGCGGCAGCCGGACGGCGGGCGCCGGCCCGGACCCTTCCGCGCCCCGGTCCTCCGCGGGCGGCGCGCCGCGGGTCACGGTCTTCAGTCCGGCCAGGCGCGCGAACGGGGGCAGCAGGATCTCACCCGGGATGAGGATCTCCTCCCCGGCGGGCGGGCTCAGGTCGGGCAGGCCGTTGCGGTCGGCCAGGATCTCGAAGTTCTCCCCGCGCCCCGTGAACCAGAGGGCCAGGTGCCACAGGCTCTCCTCGGCCGCCGGGATCCGGCCTTTCCCGACGCGGTGCATCCAGTTCCCGGAACGCGGGACGTCCTCGGGAAACAGGTCCCCGATCACCCTGACCTTGTAGTCGTCGTTGAGCGAGGCGTACGGGATCCGGATCCAGCGTCCGGCCTCCGGCGGCGAGTCGCCGTTGAGCGAGCGGACGGCGCGGAGCTCGCGCAGATCGATGAGGTAGCGCTGTCCGATCGAGGCGTAGGTCTGCTGAAAGCCCACGCGCACCTCGAGGAAGAGATCCCCTTCCGCACTGACCGAGGCGCGCTCGTCCGGGGGGAGGGTGGGCGCGAGCGCGAGGAGGGCGAGCCCGAGGGCCGCGCCCGGGAGGATCGCGCGTCGGTCCGAGGCATCGCCGAAGAGCGCGTTCACGCTTCGGCGCCGGCGGCGGCGAGCGGCGGCCGGAGCTCGCGCAGCCCCAGCTCCGCCTCGAGCGACGCGGCGACGCGCAGAACCGTCTCCTCGTCGAACCGTCGCCCTACGATCTGCACCCCGACGGGGAGCTGCGCCCGGGTCAGGCCGCAGGGGATGGAGATCCCGGGGAGGCCCGCGAGGTTGAGGGTCACGGTGAAGATGTCGGACAGGTACATCGACAACGGATCGTCCACCTTCTCTCCCAGCCGGAAGGCGGGGGTCGGGGAGGTGGGGGTGAGAATCGCATCCACCTCCTGGAAGGCCCGCTCGAAGTCGCCGCGGATCAGGGTGCGCACCTTCTGGGCCTTCAGGTAGTAAGCGTCGTAGTACCCGGCCGAGAGCACGTAGGTCCCGAGCATGATCCGCCGCTTGACCTCCGCGCCGAACCCCTCGCCGCGCGTCCGGACGTAGAGGGCGGCCAGATCGTCATCGCCGTCCGCGCGGCGCCCGTAGCGCACCCCATCGTAGCGCGCCAGGTTGCTGCTCGCTTCGGCCGTCGCGACGATGTAGTAGTCGGGGATGGCGTACCGGGTGTGCGGCAGCGAGATCTCCACGATCCGGCTGCCGGCCCTCTCCGCCGCCCGCAGGGCGGAGCGCACCGACGCCTCGACCTCCGGGTCGATGCCGCCCGAGAAGTACTCGCGCGGCACCCCGATGCGCAGCCCGCCGATCCCGCGCCCCAGGGGGGCCAGGTAATCCGGCACGGCCAGCGCCGCCGATGTGGCGTCGCGCGCGTCCCGGCCGGCGATGACCTGCAGGACGCGCGCCGCGTCCTCCACGGTGCGCCCCAGCGGCCCCACCTGGTCGAGGGAAGACGCGAAGGCGACCAGGCCGAAGCGGGAGACCCGGCCGTAGGTCGGCTTCATGCCGACGACGCCGCACAACGACGCCGGCTGGCGGATCGATCCGCCGGTGTCGGTGCCGAGGGCCGCCGGGGCCTCCGCGGCCGCCACGGCCGCGGCCGATCCGCCGCTCGACCCGCCCGGAACGCGACCGAGGTCCCAGGGGTTGCGCGTCGTCTCGAAGGCCGAGTTCTCCGTGGAGGAGCCCATGGCGAACTCGTCCATGTTGGTCTTCGACACGATCACGGCTCCGGCGGCGCGCAGCCTCTCCACGCATGTGGCGTCGAACCCGGGCACGAACCCCTCGAGCAGGCGCGAGGCGCACGTGGTCCTCGAGCCGCGCGTGCACAGGGCGTCCTTGACCGCGATCGGGACGCCGGCGAGGGGGCCGAGGGGTCGGCCGGCCCGGCGGTCCCGGTCGATGCGGGCGGCGGCCTCGAGGGCTTCGTCCTCAAGCAGCAGGCGGCAGGCGCGGACCTTCGGCTCGACCCGGCGCGCGCGGTCCAGGTGGGCGCGGCAGACCTCGACGGCGCTGACCTCCCCCGAGCACACCAGGGACCGGATCTCCCCGACGCTGCGTTCGATAAGGAGGCTCACCCGATGACCCTGGGGACCTTGAAGTAGCCGCGGGCCGATTCCGGCGCGTTGGCCAGCGCCTCCTCGTGAGGCAGCGAGTCGCGCACGCGATCGTCGCGCAGCGGGGGCTCTCCACCGTCGAGGTGCGATGTGGGCTCGATCGAGTCGGTGTCGAGCCGCTCGAGCTGCGCCACGTAATCGAGGATGGAGTTGAGCTGCCGCGTGAAGCGCTCGTACTCCTCATCGCTGAACTCGAGGTTCGCCAGTCGGGCGATGTGGCGGACCTCGTCTCTGGAGATCGGCACGCCGGTCCTCCGCGCCCGGGGATTATACCCGACGGTCGTTGTGGTAGCCTGTCGGCGCATGGGGTGCTCTGCCTCCGCGCGGCCGGGAAGCATCGGGGCGCTGGTCGCCTGCCTGCTTGTCGCCACCCCGGGGGGCGCCACGGACCGCGACGGGGGGCGCGGCGCCCCTTCGGGCGACGGCGCCCGCCTCGTGACCGCGCGGCGCGTGTCGGTGGAGACCATCGCCGTCGACCGTCGGGGCACGCGGAGCGTCGGCGCCGACGAGGCGGACATCTTCCCCGGGGACACCGGCGTGCTGCGGAAGGTGGTGACGCTCGCGGGCGGGCGCGGCCCGGCCGCGCCCCCGGAGCGGGTCGGGGTGACGGCCCGGATCACGCCCGAGGTTCGCGGAGACGGCGCCTGCATGCTGAGGGTCGAGACCGTGGCCCGCCATCTCCCCTCGGCGCCGAGCGGGCCGACGTCCGTCCCCGACCGGAGGGTCGCGTCGTTCGTCCTGAGCGGCCCCGAGGATCGTCTGATCGAGGCCTACTCGTCCGACGTCACGGGCGGCCGCGTGAAGCTGCGGATCCGCTGCGCGGCTTCACCTCCGGGGCTCCCGGAGGCGCTGCGCTTCGTCGACATCGTGCTGTCGATCTCGCGGGCCGAGGGGATTCGGGGCGAGTGGACGCCCCTCAAGAGCAATGTGCTGCGCGCCGTCCTCGGCCGGGAGGCGAGCAACTCCTTCTCCTTCAACGTGCCGCTGCCGGAGGCCGGGGAGGGGGGAAAGCGCTACCGCCGCGAGAGGCTCGAGGTCCGCATCGCCCCGCAGGTCGAGTCGGGCGGGCGGCTTCAGATGGACCTCGCGGTCGACGGCGAGATCGCCACCGTGTCGAGCCTCGAGCCGACGGTGAGCCATCCGGTCGGATACGCGGAGACGATCGTGCTCGCGCGGGGCGGGGGTCACACGGTCGATCTGAGCGTCCTGTCCTCTTCGCCGGCGGAAGGCTGGTCCGGGGTGCGCTACCGACTTCGGGTGACGGCCCGGTTCTGAGCCGGGGATGCGGTCGCGCTCGGCCTGGGTCCACCTTCCTTATTACCGGGCCCTGCTGCGGGCCTACGGCCCCCAGGGGTGGTGGCCCGCGCGCACGCGCTTCGAGGTGGTCGTGGGCGCCATCCTGACCCAGAACGTCTCCTGGACGAACGTCGAGAAGGCCCTCGCGGCGCTGCGCCGCGAGGGACTGCTGAGCCCGGACAGGATGCGCCGCGCGCCGCTCCGTCGGATCGCGCGGCTGATCCGTCCGGCGGCGTACTTCAACCAGAAGGCGCGCGGGTTGCGCGCCTTCCTCGAGATGGTCGAGCGCGACAGCGGCGGGCGCCTGGGCCGACTCCTGGCGCTGCCCGCCCCCGAGCTCAGGGAGCGCCTCCTGGCGGTGTCCGGGATCGGGCCGGAGACGGCCGACTCGATCCTGCTGTACGCAGCGGCCCGACCGGTGTTCGTGGCGGACGCGTACAGCCGCAGGCTGTTCGCGCGCCACGCCGTCCTGGACGCCGAGGAGGGGTACGAAGAGGCCCGCCGCCTGCTGGGATCGGGCCTGCCGGCGGACCCGGTCCTGCTGGGGGAGTATCATGCGCTGCTCGTGAGGGTCGGCAAGGAGCGCTGTCTGAGGCGGGAGCCCCGGTGCCGCGGCTGTCCCCTGGAGACGCTCCTCCCCTCCGGGGGCCCGAGGCCGCTCCGTTGCGCGAGACGTCCAAGCCGCCGTACGCGCCGTGCCGGTCGGGGTCGGCACCGGGCCGATTGACTTCAGGCCCCTGAGTCGGCTAGCGTAAGCGCCGCTCGTCGGCCCGAGCGCCCTTCGGGTTCAGGTCCCGGGGTTCGGAAAAATGGACGCGGAGGACGGCCCATGAGTTTCAGGACCCCGATCGTCGCGGCGGCGCTGGCGGCGCTGATGGGGTCGGGCGCCGCGTCGGGGACCGCCCTCGCACGGACCTACCGGACTCTCACCGGCCGCGTCGTGGACGGCGAGGGAGAGGGCATCGGGGGCGCGAATGTCATCGTCACGCCGATCGCGCCCCGCCACCCCAACCTGCTCCTGCTGTTTACGGCCGGCTCGCCGGCCTCCGGCCGCTTCAGCGCGGTGCGCAGCCGGCCGGACGGAGGCTTCTCGGCCCTCCTTCCCGAAGGTCGATACAGCGTGGCGGCCTATAAGAACGGGTACGACGTCGCCCTGAGCGCGGTGAACACCCGGGCCCGGGCCTTCCTGGAGCTCGAGCTGCAGCGGGCGGCGAGGATCGTCCTGGGGGATCTCCCCGTCGGATCTGCGGGGCAGGAGCTCGGCCTCAGCTGGATCCTCAGGCGTTCGACGGGGGGCGTGCTGCACGAGCGGGAGGAGTCTGTCGCCGGGCCGCCGGTGGCGTCGCGGGCAGCGCACTCCGGATGGCTGGGCGAGGTCCTCGGCCCCGTGGACGGAGAGTTTCGGCAGCGGTTCAGCGGTGCGGCCCGGCCGGGAGGGGAAGATGCGGCGATCGGCGACACGGCGGGCCGCACGACGGCGCTGGCCCTAAGCGGCGCCATCGAGGGGCTCGGCACCTGGCGCTTCCTGGGCCGCTCCGGGAAGGCGGTCGCCACGCTGCGCGGCGGTGCCGTGCGCCGGGATCGCAGCTCCGATCTCATGCGGGCGGGCGTCGACCTCGATCTCGGCGCGGCGGACGCGCTGACGGCGGAGATCGAGTACGGCACGCATCGTTTCGTGGTCGATTCCCGGGAGGAGGCGGTGGGGTCGACCGACCAGGAGCAGCGGACGATCGGCTTGCGCTCGCGCTGGGACCGGCGTCTGGGAGGGGTCACGCGCCTGTTCGTGGACGCGGCCTATTTCGAGACCGGGGTGCGGGTGCCGCAGGCAGGGGCTCCGCTGGCGCCCGCGGACGGCACCGAGATCGGTCGGCTCACCGACCGCTCCTGGCTGGCCACCGCCGGCATGGCCATCGATTCCGGCGACCATCGGCTCGACTTCGCTCTGCGCACCTCGAGCTATCGCTACGACCTTCGGGATCTCGGGGTGATGCTCAATCGGCCCGGTCCCGGACCGACGCTCGCGGAGCCCGGCACGCGGGGAAACGCACTGAGCCTGTTCGCGGGGGACGACTGGCGGGTGGCGGACGGATACGTGGTCAACTACGGTTTCGGCTACCACGCCAACCTGTCCGCCGGGGGCACCTACATCGTGCCCCGGATCGGGCTGACCCGGAGGCTGTCGGAGGACGGCGCGACACTGCTGCGCTCGATGGTGATGTTCCGCCTGAACGATGCGGGACGGGCCGCGGGAGAGCTCCGCGCGGGCGCGGGCGGCTCCGTCGACCGGGATCGGGCCGGCCGGGTGGGATACCTGATCGCGCTCGAGCGCCGGAGCGGGGACCGGCTGCGGCTGTCCGCGACGTTTCGCTACCAGCCGTTCGAGGAGGGGCTGGAGTCGGGCGGGCCGCACGGAGCGGCGGGCGAGTGGGGCGACGCCCTGCCGTTGCTGACCGACGGCGCAGCCGGCCGGCGGGAGTTCGACCTCGAGCTGGCCCACGCGATCGGGGATTTCCGCGGCAGCATCTCGGGCAGCGTCGGGAGAGTGAGGGGCCGGCTGACCCCGGCCGTGGAGGAGGCGCCGGTCCAGATCCTGATGCCCGCGGAGCTGCGCTACTACGCCACCCGCCTGCGCGCGGTCTACGCCCCCACGGAGACGGAGCTGCAGGTCGGATACCAGTGGATGATGGCCGAGGACCGCGGTGATCCACTGACCGGGTCCGGCGAGATCGACTTCAGGCGTCTCGATCTGGTGATCTACCAGGACCTGCCGTGGCTCCAGGACACCTGGAATGCCGACTGGAAGGTCCTGATGGCCTACCAGGACCTCGCCTACGGCACGCTCTTCGACGGGTCGGGCCGCGCCGTCCCCGTATCGGCGTCCCGCCTGACCGGCGGCGTCGACATCCGCTTCTGAGGGGAACGAGGGCGACGTGAGACGGACGCTGGCGGTGACGTTCACGGCCCTGCTGCTCGCCTGGGGCGCCCTTTCGTTTCACTCGCAGGTCAACAAGGTCGCGCCCGAGACCGGCGTCGAGTGGGTCGATACTCCGCGCGGGCCGCTCGCCGGCTGGGTGATCCCCGGAGCGCCGGCATGGAAGGCGGGACTCAGGCCGGACGACCGCCTCCGGGCAGTCGAGGGCAGGCCGGTCGACTCGGCGGTGGCGGCCGAGGACGCGCCGTGGCGGGTCCCGAGGGGGCAGACGATCGCCTACCTGGTCGAGCGGCACGGCGAGCAGCTCGAGTTCCGCGTCCGGCCCGCCTGGGTCGGCGGCGGCGCCCCGGTCTACTACTACTTGTCGATCGTCGGCCTGACCTTCCTGGGCGTGGGGCTCGTCGTCTGGCTGCGGGCCACGCGCGCGCGGGCGGCCGTGCCGTTCGCCCTCCTCTGCCAGGCGATGTTCCTCCTCTTGGTCATGGACCCGACCGGGGAGGCCACCGTGCTCGACTGGTCCGCCTACTGGGGAGACCTGGCGGGCTGTCTGCTGGCGCCGGCCCTGTTCCTGCACATCAATTTCGCCCTGGAGGAGGAGAATCGCGGCAGCGCACGGAAGCGGCTCCGCAGGAGCCTGGCGATCTATCTACCGCCATTCCTGCTGCTGCTCTACAACCTTTACCTGATTCCGTTCAAGGGGGTGTATCGCTTCTCGGACCCTCTGACGGCGATCCGTTTCAAGAACCGACTGGAGGAGCTGTACATCGCCGTCTACCTCATCTACGGGATCGTCAAGGCGGTGCGCGCCTACCTGTCGGCCGAGCGGCTGCCGACGCGCTGGCAGATGAAGTGGATGGCCTGGGGCAGCCTGGTCGGTTTCCTGCCGGCGGCCCTCTTCTACCTGGCGCCGCGGGCCCTCAACATCCGCATCGGCGGGTGGAGCGAGCTGGCCGTCCTGTCGATCTCGGTGGTGCCGCTCGCCTTCGCGGCGGCGATCGTCCGATACCGTCTGCTCGATCTCGACATCTTCCTCAAGCGCGGCATCGTCGCGACCGGTCTGGTCCTGACCGCGGCCGCGACCTACGCGGCCTGCTACGTGATCATGGAGAGGGCGGCCGGCGGCATCAACCCGGCCGGCCTCAACCTCGCCCTGATCCTGGCGACATTCCTCATGGCGATCTTCTACCCGCGGCTTCACCGGCGCCTGAAGGCCTCCGTGGATCAGTTCTTCTACCGCGAGCGCTACGACTACCGCCGGACCCTGACGGAGTTCGGGGAGGCGCTCAACAGGGAGCTGAGCCTTCCGGTCCTGCGGCGCAAGTTCACGGCCCGGGTCGAGAGGACCTTCGGCCTGGAGAGGGCGCTGGTCTTCGTCCGCCACGGCGAGCGGGGCGAGTTCGCGGCCGATCCCCCCGGCCACGGGATTCGCCCGGACGACCCGGTCGTCGGCCTGCTGCAGCGGGTCGACTACCTGCCCCTCCGGGACCATCCGGGGGTGCATCAGATGGAGACCGGCGCCTACCTGATCGAGGGCCTAGGGCTCGAGTACCTGCTGCCGATGACCGTCGAGGGGGAGATCGTGGCGATCCTCGGCGTCGGGACCTCGCACCGAGGCGAGCCCCTGACCAGCGAGGACCTTCAGCTTTTGGTCTCCTTCTGCCGGCACGCCGCGGTGGCGTTCGAGGGGGCGCGCCTGTACAGCGCCGTCGCGGAGAAGGTGCGCGAGGTGGAGGCCCTGAAGGAGTTCAACGAGAGCATCCTGGAGAGCAGCCGGGTCGGCATCCTGGTGGCCGACCTGCGGGGGCGGGTGGTCGGTGTCAACGGCGCGTTCGAGACCCTGTTCGCCGCGCCGCGCGCCGAGATCCTGGGGCGGCCGCTGTCGGACATCCTGCCTGCCGGCTGCTTCACGGCGGGTGACGGGGCGGATGGGTCCCGGCGCGGCGCCGCCCTCCCTGAGGAAGGGATCAGGATGTACCGATCGACTCTGGTCACGCGCGATGCCCGCCGGCTGCTGGTCAATCTGTCGCAATCGGCTCTCCGTGGGCCGGACGGCCAGCCGTGCGGCCGGGTCATCGTGGTGGACGACGTCACCGACGAGGTGAAACGGGAGGAGGAGCTGAGACGGCGCGAGCACCTAGCGTCGATCGGGTTGTTGGCCTCGGGGATCGCGCACGAGGTGAACACGCCCCTCACGGGAATCGCCTCCTACGCGCAGCTCCTCCTCGAGGGCAGGCGCCAGGGCGATCCGGAATACCCCCTTCTCAAGAAGATCGAGCAGCAGGCGTTTCGAGCGGCCGGGATCGCCTCCAGCCTCCTCAATTTCTCCCGCCAGCGGGACGGTGATTACCAGCGTCTCGACGTCCGGGACATGGTCCGGGAGACGCTTGACCTGTTCGAGCCGCACCTGCGGGGGAAGCGCGTCCGGATCGAGCGCCGCATCGATGAGCGGCTGCCTCCCGTCGTCGGGAACCGCGGCAGGCTGCAGCAGGTATTGATGAACCTGCTGCTGAACGCCGTCGACGCCATGCCGCGGGGAGGCTCCCTGAGGGTGGAGGCCCTGTCGGTCGCCGACCGCGTGCGCATCGAGGTGTCGGACACGGGCGTCGGAATCCCGCAGGACCAGATCGACAGGATCTACGACCCGTTCTTCACCACCAAGCCGCGCGGCCGGGGGACCGGTCTGGGGCTCTCGGTCTCCTACGGGATCGTGAAGGAGCATGCCGGCACGCTGGTGGCCGAGAGCATCCCCGGGGAGGGGACCCGCTTCCGGGTCAGCCTGCCGGTCGCCGACCGGAGGCGCGCCTCGGCATGAACCCACCGCGCGTGGCGGCGTTCGAGAGTGAGGACTCGCGCGAGCGCGCGGTGGGGAGCGGCCGGATCCTGGTGATCGACGACGAGCCCATCGTCCGGGAGGTGCTGGGGGACGTCCTCTCCCGGTCGGGGCATTCCATCTCGGGCTGCGGGGACGCCGAGGAGGGCCTCGAGGCCCTGGGCTCCGGGGGCTTCGACCTCGTGATCCTCGACCTGATGCTGCCGGGCATGGGGGGTCTGGAGGCTCTCAGGGAGATCAAGAAGCGGGACCCCGACCAGCTGGTGGTGATGATCACCGCCTACGGCTCGGTGGAGACGGCGGTGCAGGCGATGCGGATGGGGGCGCACGACTACCTCACGAAGCCGTTCAAGAACGAGGACGTCCTGCGCACCCTCGGGAACGCGCTCCGACACCGACGCCTCCTCCGCGAGAACCGCAGTCTCCGGCGGGCCCTGCAGGGCCGGAGCCGGCTCGGGGGGCTGGTGGGGAAGAGCCGGGAGATGCGGGAGCTGTATCGGCTGATCGAGCAGGTCGCCCCTAGCCGCTCCACCGTGCTGATCCAGGGCGAGAGCGGCACCGGGAAGGAGCTGGTCGCCCAGGCGGTGCACCGTCACTCCGGACGTCCCGCGGAAGCCTTCGTGGTGGTCAATTCGGGGAGCATGCCGGCCGATCTGCTTGAGAGCAACCTGTTCGGGCACATCCGTGGAGCGTTCACGGGGGCGGTGCACACCAAGAAGGGGCTCTTCGAGGTGGCCAGCGGAGGCTCGATCTTCTTCGACGAGATCAGCACGATCAAGCCCGAGGTGCAGGCCAAGCTGCTCCGGGTGATCCAGGAGAAGGAGTTCCTGCCGTTAGGCGCGATCCAGAGCGTCCAGGTGGACGTGCGGATCATCGCGGCCACGAACATCGACCTGCAGGAGCTGGTCCGGCGGGGCGAATTCCGGGAGGACCTGTACTACCGGCTGAACGTCATCACCCTCAACCTGCCCCCGCTGCGCGACCGGCGGGAGGATATCCCGCTGCTGGTGGAACACTTCGTGGCCCTTTACGCGGCCGAGAACGGCAAGGAGATCCGCGGCCCGACCTCGGAGGCGATGGCGCTGATGCTCGACTACCACTGGCCGGGCAACGTCCGGGAGCTCGAGAACGTCATCGAGCGGGCCGTCGTGCTGGCGTCGACGCCCGATCTGGACGTCGAGCTGCTGCCCGAAGCGCTGCGCCGCCAGGGGATCCGCCTGCCGACCCCCGCCGCCCTGATGGAGGGACGCTTCTCCTTCTACGAGACGATGGAGCGGTTCGAGAGGGAGATCATCCTGGAGAGCCTCAAGAGGGTGAACGGGGTGCAGCGTCGGGCCGCCGAGCTGCTGGGGCTCAAGGCGACGACGCTGAACGAGAAGATCAAACGGCTCAGGATCGACCTCCCTTAAGCACGGGAGCCCCCGCCCGCCCGCTGCATAGACTCCGCACGGCCCGCCTCAGGATCCGGTTGACAGGCCAGCACTTGGCGGTAGAATTACGACCGCAGGTGTCGCCGCCGAATACCGCTGAGGTCCCGTACGCCCGGCACCGGACGGTCCGGGGGAGCGGAGGAGGGATGGGGGCAGAGTCACGAGGGGGCCGACGGGCCATCCTTGACAGGCTCGACGCCGTTCCCCTACACTCCGGGCGACCCGCGCACAGCTGCGACTCCGACGGAAGGCCGGTGCCTTGACAGGGGCTGCGCACCACCCGAGCCGAGCCCGGAGGTTCGAACCGATGGTCGTGAAGAGAGCCCTGCCCATCCTGTTGAGCGGTGTTCTGGCCCTCGCCCTGTCCCTCCCCGGGGCAGCGCTCGCCCAGACGGCCTCGGGCATCCGCGGGCTGGTCGTGGACAAGGACGGCGAGCCGATCGTCGCAGCCACGGTTCTGGTGGAGAACCGCGACCTGGGCATCTCCCAGCAGGGCACGGTCACCGACGCCCGGGGGCAGTTCCGCGTCGCGCCCCTGCCTCCCGGGCGCGGCTACACCGTGACGGTCTCCTTCCCCGGCATGGCCACGGTGATCCTGTCCGACATCGAGGTGCGCGGCAGCGGGTTCACCAGCGTTCCGGTGACGCTGCGCCCCGACAAGGAGATGCGGGAGAGGGTGAGGGTCACGGCGGTGACGGACGTGGTGGACACCGCCTCGACGACGACGCAGACGAGCTTCTCCGACGAGTTCATCGACGCCCTGCCGATCCTGGGGCGGAACTACCAGGACGTGTTGTCCCTGGCGCCCGGGGTGACGGATGTCGACGGGGACGGCAACCCGAACATCCTCGGCGCCCGCGACACCGACACCATCACCCTGGTGGACGGGGTGTCGACGGTCGACCCGCTCACGGGGCAGCGGGGTCAGGAGCTGAACATCGAGTCGATCGCCGAGATCGAGGTGAAGACGTCGGGCGCCTCGGCCGAGTTCAGCCGCGGCCAGGGCGGCTTCGTCAACATCATCACCAAGTCGGGCGGCAACGACTTCCAGGGCCGGTTCTCGTTCTTCTGGAGGAGCAACATATTCGACGGCGACGGCGCCGGCCTGGACGACCCGAAGCTGCACGGCGGGCTGGGGGAGCTGGGGCTGCGCGACCTGGACTTCAATGACTTCAGGCCGTTCCTGTCCCTGAGCGGGCCGATCAGGAAGGACAAGGCCTGGTACTTCTTCAGCGCGCAGTACATCCAGGAGGAGGTTCCCGTCAACGCGCTGACGCAGGCGTTCGTGCGCGGCCACGAGGAGTTCCGGGTCTTCGGGAAGCTCAGCTGGGACATCAACCCGAACAATAAGCTCAGCTTCACGGTCAACATCGATCCGCAGCAGTTCAACAACCTCGGCCTCAACTCGTTCACGCAGCTCGAGAGCGGCTACACGGTGGACGCGGGCGCCACCAACCTGGTCCTCACCGAGACCTCGGTGTTCAACCCGAACGTCTTCCTCGAGACCAGGCTCCAGTACTGGACCTCCACCCCGGAGCTGTTCCCCACCCTCGATCCCGACACCAACGGCAACGGCGTCCTGTTCATCGACCGGAACGGGGACGGCTTCATCGACGGGACCGAGCGCGACCCGGGGGAGGACTTCGACCGGGACGGGCGCTTCGACGTCTTCGAGGACCGCAACGGCAACAAGGTGCTGGACGAGGGCGAGGACCTGGACGGGGACGGGAGGCTCACGGCGCCGGGCGCGTGCGAGGGCGCCAACCGCGAGGACATCGACTGCGACGGACATCTCGACTTCATCAACGAGGATCAGGACGGCGACGGCAAGCTGGACCCCGGCGAGGACCTGGACGGGGACGGTCGTCTCGACGACGGGACCGAGGACCGCAACGGCAACCAGCTGCTCGACGACCGTCCGTTCGTCGCCCCCGACGATTTCTTCGTGGACGAGAAGGGCAACGTGAACCCGACCTACCCCTACGGGTCGCTCAACCCGCTCCCGAACGACCTGGACTACTCGCAGGACCAGCGCACCCTCCGGATCAGCGGCCCCTACTACTTCACCATCAACCAGGACGAGAGCCGCGTCACCCTGCGGGAGGACCTGACGGTCTTCGTCCCGGACTGGTTCGGCCAGCACGACCTGAGACTGGGCGCCGTCATCGAGAAGGAGGACTACAAGCAGGCGACGGACGCGCGCAACTTCCTGTTCCCGAACGCGTCGCCCCCGACCTCCAGCACCATCCTGCCCACCACCGCGGTGCGGCTTCCTTCGGAGAACCGCATCTTCAACGAGGCGAACAACACGACCTTCGGGGCTTACTTCAACGACGTCTACAAGCCCCTGCCCAACCTGACCCTGGGCATCGGCCTCCGGTTCGATCGGGAGGCGACCGACTCGTTCGGCTTCACGCAGTTCGACCCCGCGGAGCAGCGGCGGCAGTTCGACACCATCTTCAACCTGGGGGGCGGAGAGCAGAACGTCACCGACGAGAGCCAGATCGGCAACAACGACGGGATCATCAGCCAGGGCTTCTGCGGGGATCCGATCTTCAGCCAGAACACCGGCGTGGGCGGCAACGTCTGCACCAACTTCACGATCAAGGATGAGGAGGGTGCGCCCCACGGCGAGGCGGTGGTCCGGGACCACAACAGCCTCAGGCTCCTGGCGGCCTCCCGGCTCACCCAGCACCACATCTCCACCACGCTCGTCGCCGAGACTCTGGCGCAGCTCTTCCCCGAGGCCGTGGACCCGAACACCGGCGAGATCAACCGCGATATCCTGCGGGAGAAGGGGAACGCCACCTTCCAGGAGCGGGAGTCCTTCCGCCTGACCAACAACAACCTGGCGCCGCGGCTGTCGATCTCGTGGGACCCCTGGGCGGACGGCAAGACCAAGCTGTTCGCCAACTGGAGCCGTTTCTACGACAAGCTGTTCCTCGCGACGGTGATCCCGGAGGAGGGGCCGGACTTCATCTACCGCTATTATCGGAAGGACCAGGACGGCGTGACGGGGGCGGGCGTCCCGAACAACCAGCTCGGCGCCGCCCTCTCCAAGGCCCCGCCGGACGCCAGCCAGGTGGACCGGGGCCTGGAGACCCCATTCACGGATGAGCTGTCGATCGGGTTCGAGCGCGAGCTGGCGCCGGAGCTCTCCCTCAGGGTCACCTTCATCGACAGGAAGGGTCGCAACGGGCTCCAGGACCTGGACATCAACCACGAGATCCGCTGCTGCGAGCCGAACGCCAACAGACCGGGCGAGGAGCGCCCGATCGACGTCCTGGGGAGGCTCGTCCAGGGCAGCGGGGCCGCCACCGGCGGCGGGGCGAGCGTCCGTCAGCAGGACTTCCGTCCCGACCTTTACAACCGCAACTTCTTCTTCAACCGGATCTTCCGGATCGGGAACTTCAACACGTCCCGCTACAAGTCGATCCAGCTGCAGGTGACCAAGAGGCTGAGCCGCAAGTGGCAGATGGATGCCTCGTACACCTACTCGCGGGCTCGCGGAGACGCGGAGAACTTCGCGTCGCTGCTCGGGGACGATCCCGCGACCACCGCCCTCGAGTTCGGATACCTGGACTTCGACCAGCGACACGTCGTGAAGTTCAACGCGGTCACCTTCCTGCCGGGCGACTGGGAGCTGGGCGGCACGCTGCAGTGGAGCTCGGGCCTCCCGTTCTCGGAGGTCGATTTCTTCACGTCGGCCGACAACTTCGACTACTTCTCTTTCCGGAGGCTCCTCGGGCGCGTGGTCAGGGGCGACAAGGAGCCGGAGTTCATCCCCATCCGGCGCAACTCGCTGCGCAACGACGCGGTCTACAACATCGACGTCCGGGCCTCGAAGGCGTTCGTCCTCGGACGCTTCAACGCAAAGGCGTTCGTGACGGTGCAGGACCTGCTCAACACGGACGACCTGCGGATCTCGTTCTTCCTGCCTGACAACCCGAACCGCGGCGGCGCGTTACAGCTCATCTCGGAGCGTCAGTTCGGCCGGCGCTTCGAGGTCGGGTTCCAGTTCGACTTCTAGACGGATCGGCTTGGATGGCCGAGGGCCCGTACCCCGTTCGCGGGCGTGGTCTTCGCAGCCTCGTTGACAGCGCGGGGATCGGACGCTAGACTCGCCCCCTGCCGCACGAGGCTCATGGGACTGCGCGTCTACAACACGCTGACCAGGAGAGTCGAGGATTTCGTCCCGTTGACGCCGGGAGAGGCGCGCCTGTACACCTGCGGGCCGACGGTGTACGACTACGCGCATATCGGGAACTTCCGGACCTACGTCTGGGAGGACCTGCTCCGCCGGTATCTCAGGTTCCGGGGCTTCCGCGTCGTCCAGGTGATGAACCTCACCGACGTGGACGATAAGACGATCGCCAACTCCTTGAAGGCGGGCCTCAACCTGGACGATTACACGCGACGCTACGTCGACGCCTTCTTCGAGGACATCGACGCGCTGGGGATAGAGCGGGCGGAGCACTATCCCCGCGCCACCCGGCACATCGACGAGATGGTGGCTCTCGTCCGCCGCCTCCGGGACAACGGTCACCTCTATGAAAGCCGCGGATCGCTGTATTTCCGCATCACCACCTTCCCCCGTTACGGCCGTCTGGCCCGCATCGACCCCGGGGCCGCATCGGGCCACGCGCGGATCGATTCGGATGAGTACGAGAAGGACGACCCGCGTGACTTCGCGGTCTGGAAGGCGCGCCGGGACGACGAGCCCTACTGGACGACGGAGATCGGTGAGGGACGCCCGGGATGGCACCTGGAGTGCTCGGCCATGTCGATGAAGTACCTCGGCGAATCGTTCGACATCCACACCGGCGGCGTGGACAACATCTTCCCCCACCACGAGAACGAGATCGCCCAGAGCGAGGGAGCGACCGGCAGGCCGTTCGTGCGCTACTGGATGCATGCGGCCCACCTGATCGTCGACGGTCAGAAGATGTCGAAGTCGCTGGGGAACTACTACACCCTGCGCGACCTGCTGGGGCGGGGGTTCGATCCGCGCTCCATCCGCTACCTGCTGCTGTCGGCGCACTACCGCAGCCCCCTGAATTTCACCTTCGAGGCTCTCTCTCGGAGCGGGGCCTCGCTCGAGCGACTGGACGACCTGGCCCGTCGGCTCCGCGAGGCGTCGCTTCCGCCCGGCAGCGACCGGTCCCTCCGTAAGAGGATCGCCGCCGCGCGGGCCGGCTTCGTGGAGGCGCTGGACTCCGATCTCAACACGGCCGGGGCCCTCGGCCATCTCTTCGTCCTGGTGCGGGAGGCCCATACGGCCCTCGACGAGGGCAGGGCCGGCTCGGACGACGCGCGGGAGGTGCTCGACCTCCTGCGGACCTTCGAGTCGGTTTTCGGGGTCCGGGTCGGGCGGGTGGAGGCGCTCGACCGGGAGGTCGAGGAGATGATCCGCCGCAGGTCCGAGGCCCGAGCCCGCAAGGACTACGCGGAGGCCGACCGGATCCGGGACGCGCTCTCGACTCAGGGGATCGTTCTGGAGGACACCCCCCGGGGTGTGAGGTGGAAACGCCGGGGAGCCTGAGGGTCCCCGGCTCCGCCGGCGGCCGGCGTCCCGGCTCTAAACCGCACCCCGCCGCGTGCGGTCTATCCCGTGCAGAGGAAGCGATGGAGGCCGCCACCGAGACGATGGACACCGATGAGAGCCTGGTGGCCCGGTTCCGGTCCGGCGACGAGTCGGCCTTCGACGCGCTGGTCGCGCGGCACCGCCGCGACCTCTACGGGCTGGCCTACAGGCTGACCGGCTGTCACGAGGACGCGGACGATCTGTCGCAGGAGGCGTTCATGAGGGCTCATCGGGGGCTGCGGAAGTTCCGGGGCGAGGCGCAGTTCCGAACCTGGATGACGCGGATCGTCGTCAACCTGGCGCTGAATCTCCGGCGCGTCCGCCGGCTGCGGGCGGTGCCGTTGGATGAGGCGGTGGGCCTGCGGGGCGCGAGCCCGGAGGGGCCGGACTCGGTGCTCCGGCGGCAGGTGCGGGAGATGATCGGGACCCTGCCTCCGCGCCAGAGGCAGGTACTCAATCTCAAGGTTTACGAGGAGATGAGCTTTGTCGAGATCGCCGAGGCCGCGGGCATGGCCGTCGGGACCGCCAAGGCGACCTTCTTCCAGGCGGTCCAGGGGCTGCGCAGCCGTCTGGCGGCGGCCGCCCGCGGGCGCGACACGGAGGAGGTGGGAGCATGATGCGCTGCGAGGAGGCCCGGCAGGCGGTGGCCCGTCGTCTGGCGGGGGAGTTGGATCCGACCGGCTCCAGAGCCCTCGGGGAGCATCTGCGCGCCTGCGGGGCCTGCGGCGCGGAGGCCGCGCGTCTGCAGGCGGCGCTCGATTCGCTGGGACGCCGGGAGGTCCCGGACCCCGGGCCGGAGTACTGGGCGAGCTACACGGATCGGCTGCGCGGCCGCCTCGCGAGGGCCGACGCCCGCCGGCGCAGCGTCGGAGCCGCCGCCGCGCTCGCCGCCGCGGCCGCGTTGGTCGTCTCGGTGGCGCTGCTCACCGCCCGGATGCCGAGGCCGCTCGCCCCGAGGCCGAATCCGATCGCGGAGGCGGACGCTTCGGCCGGCGGAGACGATCCGGAGGCCCGGTTCGAGGCCATCCTCCAGAGGGCGGCCGGTGTGGAGACGGGGCGCCGCGCACTCCTGAGGGTCCTCGATGAGATGACCTTAGGGGATCCCCTGGAGATCGAGGATTCGCTCGAACGTCTCACGCCGGAGGAGACTGAAGCGCTAGGCCGTGAGCTGAGCCGGCTGCAGGGCTAGGGGAAGGAGGGAGATCGCGATGATTTCGGTCGGTCGGGTGGTGCGAATCGCGGCGGGAGTTCTAGGGGTGCTGCTGGTCGCGAGCGGGGGGTTGCGGGCGGCCCCGGTGCAGGGGCCGCCGCGCGGCGACCGGCCCAGGCCAGCCGCGCCCGGAGGGGAGCCTCCGGTCACGCCGGAGGAGGTGCGCGAGGCGATGGAGTACCTGATGATCGCCCGCATGAAACGTGTCCTGCAGCTGACGCCGCGGCAGGAGGAGCAGGTGATCCCGCAGATGCAGCAGCTGCTCGATGCCAGGCGCCGGTTCGCCGAGCAGCGGCGCGCGCGGCTGCGGTCGCTCCGCGCCCTGCTGCGCGACCCGTCCGCCGGCGACGCCGCGATCGAACGGCTCCTCGCGGAGATCCGGGAGGGCGAGAGCGCGTATCGCCGGAGGGAGATGGAGCTGCGCGGTGGGATCGCCGCCGAGCTGGGGCCTCGGCAGCAGGCTCGACTCTTGTTCTTCGAGCGACGGTTCCACGGCGCCATGCAGCGGCGTCTACGCGAGGCCTTTCGCCGGGGGATAGGCCCGCGGCCGCATCCGCTCGGCGGGCCCGGTCCGGGGCGTCCTCCGGGGCCGGCCGACCGCCCGGGCGCCCACGATGACCCTCTGGACGACCTCGACCCGTGGGAGGAGGAATGATGAGGTCGGAGGCCCTCTCGGTCGCCGAGCGGAGGCGATCCTATCGCCCGGCGCGCCCCCCGCCGCGGCCGGGCGCGGCGCGCACCTGCCTCGGGCGGGCGGGAGAGGAGGCGGCGGCAGCGCACCTGGCCGCCCTGGGGTTCCGGATCCTCGCCCGCAGGTTCAGGACGCACGCCGGGGAGATCGATCTGGTGGCCGAGGAGGGCGGCACCCTGGTCTTCGTCGAGGTCAAGTCACGTTCGTCCCTCGCCTGCGGGCGCCCCGCGGAGGCGGTCGACAGGAGGAAAAGGGACCGGCTGCTGCGCGCCGCCGGGATCTATCTGGCGTCCGTCGGCCGGAGCCGGCCGCGCTCCTGTCGGTTCGACGTGGTGGAGGTGATCGCGCCGGGCGACGCACCTGTCGGGATCACCCTTATCCGCGACGCCTTCCAGGCCTCCTGACCTGCCCGCACGAGGACCCCGCACGACCTTGACAGTGCGGCTGCACGCCGATATAGTCGTGCGCTGCCCGCGGACAGCGGGCGGGCGGGAATAACTCAGAGGTAGAGTGCAACCTTGCCAAGGTTGAAGTCGCGGGTTCGAATCCCGTTTCCCGCTCCAGACCTCATCTCCGCCGGCTCGACTCGTTCCATCGGGGGCCGGCGGTTTCGCGTTCGGGCGGAACCTCGCGCCGGAGCCGGCCCCGGTTTCGTTGACAGCCCCGAGATGCCCCGGTATCATGCGCCCGAGCAGGACAGGACCCGTGCAACCCGGCCAGGCGGCGTAGCCAAGCGGTAAGGCAGAGGTCTGCAAAACCTCCATACATCGGTTCGATTCCGATCGCCGCCTCCAGCCCCCCGTTCCCCGTCGGCACTCCCCCGGACCCCACTCACGCTCTGATGATCAACGTCGGCGCGCCGGACAGGATCTCGGCGGGTTCCCGCCCCGCGGCGGGCGGCCGGGATCAGTCGACCTCGGAGAAGGCGGCATCGAGGATCGAGACCGCCTTGTCGACGTCGGATCGGGTGGCGACCAGCGGGGGCGACAGGCGGATGGTCGAGGCTCCGCAGGGGAGAGTCAGCAGGCCCCGCTCGAAGGCCCTCCTGATGACGGAACCCCTGGCCTCGGGGTCCGGCGCGCGGCTCTGCCGGTCGGCGACCACCTCGATGCCGACCATCAGCCCGAGCCCGCGCACCTCGCCGATGCGCGGGTGCTTCTCCTGGAGCTGTCGCAGCGTCCGGATCAGATGCGCCCCCACCGAGCGGGCGTTGTCGATCAGCCCTGCCCCGAGCAGCCGGAGCGTGGCGAGCGCCGACGCGCATGACACCGGGTTGCCGCCGAACGTCGACCCGTGTCCTCCGTCGTTCCACTTCATCACGTCGTCCCGTGCGATCACCGCGGCGATCGGCATCCCCGAGGCGATCCCCTTGGCGAGCAGGATCATGTCCGGGTCGATCCCGTAGTGCTCCAGGGCGAACATCCGGCCGGTGCGTCCCATGCCGCTCTGTACCTCGTCGGCGATCAGGAGGATGCCGTGGCGGCGACACAGCTCCTGCAGCTTCGGGAGGAAATCCCTGTGGGGCGGGATGAAACCTCCCTCCCCCTGGATCGGCTCGACGATCACCGCCGCCACCTCGGCGGGGTCGGTCGTGGTGCGGAGGTGCGTCTCGGAGAGAAGGTTCAGGCACTCGACCGAGCAGCTCTCGGGTCTGCGGTTGACCGGGCAGCGGTAGCAGTAGGAGTAATGGGTGTGGAGGATATCGGGCACGAGGGGGCCGTACCCGGTCCTCTGGACGGTCTTGCTCGCCGTCAGCGTCATCGCGCCGTAGGTGCGGCCGTGGAACGCTCCGAAGAACCCCACGATCTTCTGCCGTCCGGTCCGCACCCGCGCGAGCTTGACCGCGGTCTCCACCGCCTCGGCGCCCGAGTTGGCCAGAAACACGCGCTTGCTCCCTCTCATCGGGGCGATGCGGGCCAGCTCCTCGCACAGCTCGAGGTAGATCGGGTAATAGAAGTCGGTGTAGCAGATGTGGATGAGCGACTCCGCCTGCCTCGCCACCGCCTCGACCACTTCCGGGTGGCAGTGGCCGGTGGAGACGGTGGAGATCCCGGCGGCGAAGTCCAGGAACCGGTTCCCGTCCACGTCCTCCACCACCATGCCCCCGGCGCGCCCGACGACTAGCGGCACGTCCTTGGAGAGGTTCTGGGAGACCGATCGGGCGTCCCGGGCGATGATCTCGCGCGCCCTCGGCCCGGGCGGCGGGGTCGTGATCCTGGGGTAGTCGTCGGACAGGTTGGGCGGGAAGGGCGAGGGGCGGCTCCGATTATTTCTCATTATGCAACATGAGCTCTATCGGCGAAGCGGGGATCTTCGCCCATCGGGGTTCGGGATGTCAAGGAACGGTCGGCGCCGCCGTCCGATCGCGGCCCGGGCGGTGCCGGGTTTGACCCCGCTGCGAGGCGGGTGCTAGGATGCCGGCCGCCTTGCTCCGCCGAACCTGCCCGATCCTGCTGGGCGCGCTGGCGCTTGCCGGATGCGCCGCTCCGGATCGCCCGAACATCCTTCTGATCGTCATCGATACCGCGCGCGCCGACCGCTTCCCGTTCGCCGGATACGATCGCCCCACCGCGCCGTTCCTCCAGGCCGTGGCCCGCGAGGGGACGGTGTACGAGCGGGCCTTCTCGCCGGCCCCCTGGACGGTGCCGGCCCACGCCAGCCTGTTCACAGGGCAGTACCCGTCGCTTCACGGGACCGATTGCGGATCGCTGCGGCTGCCGGAGGAGGCCGTGACCATCGCGGAGACGCTGCACGCGGCGGGGTATCGGACCGTGGGCTACACGGCCAACCCCTGGATCGGATCCGCCTACAACTTCCAGCAGGGGTTCGACACCTACGGGGAGACCTGGAAGGAGGTCGCGGAGGACACGCGGGATACGGGGGCCGCGCTGACCAACGAGAAGGTCGCCCGGTTCGTCCGCTGGTGGCGACGCCATCCCGACTCCAGGCGCCGGCCCTTCTTCCTGTTCATCAACTACTTCGAGCCGCACCTGGCCTATCACCCGCCGGAGCCCGAGCGCTCGCGCCTGCTCCGCGACGGGATCGACCCGTCGCAGGTCGAGCGCCTAAGTCGCCTCGGACATCCGGAGGAGATGCGGTTCATCATGGGGGGGTCCGACCTGACCGGGGAGGACCTGAGGATCCTCAGCGATCTCTACGACGGCGAGATCGCCTACGTCGACCGCCGGATCGGGGAGGTGATCGAGCTGCTGCGCGAGACGGGGTTTCTGGACCGTACCGTGGTCGCGGTCACCGCCGATCACGGGGAGAACATCGGCGACCACGGACTGATGGACCACAAGATGAGCGTGCACGACACGCTGCTGCGGGTGCCGATGGTCCTGCGCTACCCCCCGCGGGTCGCCCGTGGGCGGGTGATCTCCGACCCGGTGCAGATGCACGACCTCTACCCGACGCTGCTCGCCCTGGCCCGCGTCCCCCAGCCCGAAGGGGTGAAGGTGGAGGCCTATCTCCTTCCGGGCGCGGGTGTCGGCGGCCCGACGCGTCCGGCCGACGGACCGATCGTCGGCGAGTTCGCCGGTCCCCCCGTCGAGTTCCTGGAGGTGATGGAGGAGCTGTTCCCCGGACGCGACCTGTCGCGCTTCGACCGGACCCTCGTGGCGTTGCGCAGCGACGGGTACAAGATCCACTGGGGGTCGGACGGCCGACACGCCCTGTACCACGTGGAGGAGGACCCAGGCGAGACGCGGGACGTCGCCGGATCGGAGCCGGAGCGTCTCGAGCGGATGGCGGGGCAGGTGCGCGCCTGGCTGGAGCGTCCCGCGCGTCGTCGATGACGCCCGTGGTATAGTCCACCGATGAAGCACGAAGAGCGCGTTTCACTGATAAAAACCACGCCCCCGGGCCCCGAGACCCGGCGCCTCATGCGGCGCGAGGCCGAGCTCCTCGCGCGCGGCGCTTACGGCGCCGAGGGGGAGCGGTTCTTCTTCAGCCGTCGGCAGCGGGGATCCCTCATCGAGGACGTCGATGGCAATCGCTTCATCGATTTCGGCTCTGGGTGGGCCACCAACAACGTCGGCAGCTGCAACCCCGAGGTCGTCGACGCCGCCAGAGACATGCTGCGCGAATCCGGGGTCGTCTGCTGGACGAGCAGCGCCAACAGCGTGCAACGGCTCGCCTTGGCGGAGAAGCTCCTGGAGGTCTGCCCGAAACGGACGGACCGCGTCGTCTTCCTGACCACCGGCACCGAGGCGGTCGAGGGGGCGCTCCGAATCATGCGGCGGGCTTCCGGCCGCCCCTTCGTGATCTCGTTCTACGGGCAGTACCACGGCCTGTCGTACGGCGCCATGTCGGTGGGACCGCTGCACGCCGCCTTGCGGGACGACGTGGCCCCGCTGGTCAACGGGGTCATCTTCGCGCCGTATCCGTACGCCTACCGGACCCTCCTCCGCTCGAGTTCGGGCGGAGAAGGCCGAGCGACGCTGGATTTCATCGAGCAGTATCTGCTGACCTACGAGGTCCCTGCATCGAGGATCGCGGGCGTCCTGGTGGAGCCGGTGGTGGGGGAGGGCGGGGTCTGGGTCCCCCCCGACGACTTCCTGCCGGGGCTGCGCGAGATCTGCGACAGACACGGCTGGTACCTGTGCATCGACGAGGTCCAGAGCGGCTTCGGGCGCTGCGGCCGGATGTGGGCCTTCGAGCACTGGGGCGTGGAGCCGGACCTGCTCGTCATCGGCAAGGGGCTGTCGGGCGGCTCGATGCCGATCGCGGCGGTCGCGGCCCGGGCCGACATCATGGATCTCGCCGAGGCGTTCGTCGCCGGGACCTACGCCGGTCATCCTGCGGCCTGCGCCGCCGCCATCAAGACCATCGAGATCATTCACAGGGATCGGCTCCTGGATCGCGCGAGCGAGCTCGGTGAGCATGGTCTCGGACGCCTCAGGCAGATGCAACACAGATACCCGGCCGTCGGTGATGTCCGCGGCAAGGGGCTGTGGCTCGCCGCCGAGTTCGTCAAGGATCGGAACACGCGCGAGAAGGACTTCGAGTTCGCGGACCTGGTCAATCGCGAGTGCCTGCGGCACGGGCTCTACCTCATCCACGACGACATCGCTTGGTTCGCCAGGATTCAGCCCCCCCTGAACATTGAGCGGTCCCTGTTCGACCAGGGTCTCGACATCCTGGACGACGCCATCCGTGCCCTCGGCGAGAGGCGCGCCCGGGGCGGGTAGCCACGCGACCGCCTGGCGACGGCGTGTCGCCGCCCGACCGCGGCCGTCGTCCCGACGCCTGCGTGCCACGTTCTGAAACGACAGCCCCCGGCGACCTGACGGACGGCCCTCCGACGGGCCGGTGCGCTGCCTAACTTTGAGGCTCATTTCAGGTTGTCCGGTTGACAGGAGAGCGGTTTCACCGTACATGCCGATATCGGATGAACGTCGAGGGGGGGCGTGTCTGCGGGGCCCTGCGGCGGGCCCGCGGAACCGTCCGAGCCCGACGACCTTACAGACATCAACGATCGCAGGACGTGACTAGCGGACGCGATAAAACGATCTGTCTCAGATCTCAACGCACTCCTGTCTTCATTTCGAGAACTCGGGGGCATGATTTCAGGGGGGAGCCATGCATTCAAGCCTCAAGCGCCGAACCATCCTGAGTGCTCTGTGCGCACTGCTGGTCGTCAGCGGTGCCCTGGCCACGCTCGGCCTGACGTCCGGACGGGGCCGGCACATGAGCGACGAGGAGCTGGCTCAGTACGCCGGCGATATCGAGTACAGCCGGCTGAACCGCAGGCCCGTGACGTTCGACCGCCGGCCGGGGATGAACCCGCTGGGGGATTTCCGGCCGATGTGGAGCCAGACTGACCTGGCGGGCGGCCGGATGATCGAGACGCCTCTCGGGTTCGTCGACCCGGCGGAGATCGCGACGCTGCGGCAGCGCGTGCCGGCCCTGGCGGGGCGTCCGGGCCGGGGACTCCCCGAGGGAAAGCGCGGGGAGATGCGGGACGGCTTCAACGCCATTCAGCTGACGCAGCGCGCCGTCCGCGAGCGCGGGCTGCGGTCGATCCGGGAGGAGCTGGCGGCGCTCGGCGTGACGGTGCACGCGGTGATGCCGACGAACGCGCTGCTGGTGGAGGTGCCCGGGAGGGCGGTGCGGGAGCTGTCGGAGGCGGAGTTCCTGGCGGCGGCGATGCCGTGGGGCGCGCAGTTCCGCGTGCAGCCCTCCCTGGGGCGGCGACCGTTGCTGCAGCGGGACCGGGCGGCCAGCGAGGAGCTGCGGCTCCTGGTGCATCACTTCCCGGGGACGGACCCGGAAGAGGCGCGGGCGGCGCTGGCGCGGATCGCGGGCGAGGACAACGTGATCCCTTGGTCGGCCGTGAACCCGCTGTCGTTCGCGGTCCAGGCCCACTACTCGCGCTTACCCGCGATCGCCGGGCTGCCGCGGGTGATGATGGTCGAGGAGGAGCCGGAGTACCTGCTGCAGTCGGTCGAGATCCCGACCACCGTCATGGTGGGGAACCTCAAGGAGAACCTCCCGTTCCAGAAGCCGTACCACGACGCGGGCGTGGACGGCGGCGGCGTCGACGGCGACGCCCTGGGGATCGCCGACGGCGAGCGGATCAACGACGGCAGCGACGTGGTGCCTCCGCAGATCGTGGCCGTGACGGACAACGGGGTGTCCTACGACTCGGTGGGATTCTCGCAGACGGGGACGCAGGCGATCACGCTGACCCGGCCGATCGGCCCGAGGCACAGGAAGGTCCACTCCATCCAGGCGGTGGAGGACACGGGAACGACCTGCGACGCGACCCTGTCGGGCGGCGGGACGCACGGCAACGTCGTGGCGGGGGTGATCGCGGGCGACGGATCGTCGGTAGGAGCTGCCGTCGACATCCACATCTACAACATCCGGGCCCGCGTCAATAAGCTGAGCATGGACGGGGTGGCGCGCGGAGCGCGAATCCTCATGCAGGACGCCGCGAGCGCCAGCCGCTGCACCATCGGCGCGCTCGTCGAGCAGGGCGGCAACGTCGCCCCCGGGGCGTTGCTGGATCGGCTCACCCTCGCGATCTGCCCGAGCGACGCCACCGGTACCGGGGCCTGCGCGGGACTGGTTGGAGGCGGCGAGGATGTCCACCTGCACGTCATGCCCTTCGGCGTGCCGAATTTCGGCGTGCAGCTCGAGTTCACCGACCAGGGGGACTACCCGCAGGACTCCCGGGACATCGATGCCTTCCTGGTGAATCACCGCGACTACATGGTCTTCGTCCCGGTCGGCAACGTCGGGACGCGGCTGCCCCAGGACTTCTCCCCCTTCCAGGGCGAGGTCCGCAGCCGCTACCCGGACCTGTTCAACGGCACGGCGCTGGACAACGACCCGAACGAGCCGAGCGGCCTGCAGATCGCGCCGCCGGCGACCGCGAAGAACATCGTCTCGGTGGGCAGCCACTTCCAGGACACCCAGACGCAGTTCAGCTCGAACCTGGAGGAGAACCCGTCGAACTTCACCGCGAAGGGGCCCGCCACCTCCGCGTCGCTGCGGATGGCGCCGATGATCCTGAGCGTCGGCGGAGACGTGACCGGCTTCTTCTTCGGGCCGAACACCACCTCCGCGTCGGTGTGGCGCAGCATGGACAACGACAACAACAGCCCCGTCGAGGCCGTCCTGGACGGGATCAACTTCGGGACGTCGTACGCGGCGGCGGCGGTCGCCGGAGCCGCGGCGCTGGTGCGGGACTATTTCGCTCAGGGCTTCTATCCGACGGGGACCCGGGTCGACGGCGACCGGATCCCCAACGTGTCGGGGCCGATGGTGAAAGCGGCGATCGCGGCGTCGGCGAACTTCCTGGAGCAGATAGGGACGGACTACCCGACGCCGTCCGACCGCAGCGTGGCATTCGCGCGGGCGGTGAACCTGTCCATCGTGGCGGGATCGAACGTCGGCGTGATCGGGAACAACGAACAGGGGTACGGACGCCCGGTCCTGACGTCCGTGCTGCCGCTGGCGAACTGGCCGACGGGCAAGGGGATCGGGTCCCCGGACACGGTGGAGTACCCGGCGGCGGGACTCATCGTGTACGACGAGCTGGCGACGGGGGAGCCGGCGATCCGCCACGAGACGCGGCCGGTGATCGAGCACGACTTCGTGGTCGACTCGGACAGCACGCTGCTGGTGCCGACGCCCGGGGGCACGGCGCGCGTGGTCTCGCGGGGCCAGTTGCGGGTGGCGCTGGCCTGGAGCGACGTGCCGGATCTGCTGGGGCCCGGGGGCCTGCTGATGAACGACCTGGACCTGGAGGTGGTGTCGCCGGGCCCGGACGCGGCGCTGGGGACCTCGGACGATATCGTCTATGACGGCAACGTGTACCATCTCGGGCAGGGGCTGAAACTGGGCCAGTGGAGCGTCGGCCGCGCGGCGGCGGAGCCGGACGTGTCCGACCGTCGCAACCCGATCGAGGCGGTGCACCTTTCGGCGGACCCGGACGGCGACGGGAATCCCCAGGACTCACAGCTGTTCACGGGGACGTGGCGCGTCCGAGTGAAGCAGGGCGCCGGCGGGGCCCTGCCGGGACAGATCGTGGTGCTGGATGGGCCGGATGAGGACGCCAACGGCAACGGGCGGCTGGACCCCGGGGAGGATCTGGATTCCGACGGGTTCCTGGATGCTGACGGGCAGCCGTACGGCCTGGTGGTCGCCGGTCCGGTGCTCGGGGTGGGAACCCAGACGACCGTGAACGGAACGATCGCGTTTCCGGGCAGCGCGGCGCGGCTGGAGAAGAGCCTGTACGGGTGCGCCGAGGACGTGGTTGCGACGGTGTTCGACATGGGCGTGACGGCCTCCGCGGTGTCGGCGGCGACGACGTTCGAGGTGGTCACGACCGACGGGCAGGTCGTGGACACCGAGTCGGGGATCGGGTTCAGCAACGGCGCCGCCAACTCGTTCACGTCGTCCGCGGTGCCGCTGCGGCAGGCGCGCGGCGGGGCGGTGAGCTACAACGGCGTTCTGGAGACGCGGGGCAACATTGCGGACGAGCCCTACTTCGTCCGGGCCCGGTACGCCGATACGCCGCGTGACGCGGTGGCCTCGTCGCGGATCTCCTGCGATCCGAACCTGCTGGCCTGGAGGTTCCTGATCGAGAACGAGAACGGGACGGACCAGGTGCTGATCGGCGGCGGGTGCGACCGGGACCAGTTCATGGATGCGGACGAGAACGTGACCTACTCGGTGACCTTCGTGAACTCGAACCGGGACCACGACCTGACGGACGTGCGGGCGTTCCTCGCGGCGTCGGGGCCGGGGGCGTCGGCGGTGCGGGTACTGAACTCGCCGCTGAACATGGGCCGGATCCCCGGCGGGCAGATCACGTCGGCCACCTTCTCCCTGCACATCGACGGCGCGGCGGTGGCGGCGCTGGCGGAGGCGGACCGCATCGTCAACATGACGCTGACGCTGGAGGGGAACTCGGATCGGATCCAGCTGGATCGGCAGGTGTTCACCTTCAAGCATGCGCTGAACTCGGACTACGAGACGTTCCACTACTCGACCGACTACCCGTTCGGCGGCCGCGAGATCCGCGACTTCAACAGGAATCTCCAGATCGACGCGGCGGACGTCTCCGACCCGTTCCTCGGCATCCAGTTGCCCGACGAGGATCTGATCTTCGATTCGATGTTCGTGCCGGGCACGGCCACCGGCCTGGTGACGAACACCCTGGGAGAGGACCTGAACGACAACGGCGTGCTCGACGGGGGCGAGCGGGACGTCATCCCGAACGGCATCCTGGACAGGGGGATCATCGCCGGCCCGACCCCGAGCAGCGCCGACAGGGCGCCGTTCCACTTCGACGCCAACGACGGCGGCTTCACGGGGCTGCGCCACCCGGCCAGCGTTCCGGGCGCCGCCTCCGGCGTGGCCTGGGAGTGGGTGCGCCGCGGCGTGTGCGGCTTCCAGACCGCCATTCAAGACAACAATGATTTCAATAATCTGGGGGCCGGCATCTGGCACACCGGGGACGGCAACCCGGCCACCCCGAGCGATGCGGCCTCGGCCTGCGACAGCCACGCCACGGCGTTCGACACCGCCACGCCCCCGGAGGTGGAGTTCTTCCAGGACTTCCTGGTGTCGCCGATCATCGCCAAGGTGCACCAGAAGCTCGATGCGCGCGGGCTGGAGTACAGCGCCGAGTTCCAGCGCATCGGCTTCAACCTCCAGATGCAGACGCAGGACGGTCTGACCGGCGGGTCGGTCAACGTCGACAACAACGTCGACGACGACACCGGCAACTGTCTGCTGTGCCAGCCGTTCGATTTCACTTACGGCGGCATCGACTACCAGGTGGGCGACCTCGGCAGCAGCGGCTCCGGGGTCTTCCCGGGCGGGGTCGGCCTGCGCCAGCGGACCTTCGGGCCGCTGGAGGATCCGGACGGATCGTTCGCGGGTTGTCCGGGGGCGGGGCCCAACCTCAGCGGCGACGAGACGGGATTCACGGCCTGCACGCAGGACACCAACCCGAACAGCGGCAGCCCGATCCCCCTCGCGCCCGCCAATCTGCTGCCGTATCCGGTCCCCGACGCGCCCACGGTCCTGTCGTTCGAGAAGTCGTGCAGCGGCGACCCGCTGCGCCTGTGCGAGACCGACGCCGACTGCGATCCGGGCGACA
Source organism: Acidobacteriota bacterium (assembly GCA_046758905.1). GTDB lineage: Bacteria > Acidobacteriota > Polarisedimenticolia > Gp22-AA2 > Gp22-AA2 > JBHIBC01. Next base: position 64,801 of record JBHIBC010000007.1, read on the forward strand.
CCTGCGAGAACAGGCCGTGGACCAATGATGTCGCCGGACCGGTGCGCAACCTGGAGTACACGCTGGTGACCTACGAGGCCGGCTTCATCTCGCTCATGGAGGGGCCGGGCGCGGACGAGACGGCGGCGGTCACCCCCTTCACGGTCAACCCCGGCAACCGCTGGCAGATCGCCATCGGCTTCTGGGACATCGAGACGCTCGACAACCTGACCGACTACGGGATGGGCGTTGACGACGTGGTGTTCGAGTGGGACGAGCGGCACCCGGTGGACGAGGCGGCCCTCGGCCACACCCCCGCCTGCCTGAGATTCGACCAGCCGGGGCAGGCGGCGGGACTGCAGTGCGGCTCCCTCTCGGTCGACCGCACCGCCCTGTTCGAGTGCGACGAGACGCTGACCGTCACGGTCAACGACCCGAAGCGGGAAGGAGCGGGATCGGTGGCCGTGTTCGCCGCCTCCGACAGCGACGCCCGGCCGTTCAGCACCGGGGTGGTGACGGCGCTCCACCCGGTGAAGAGCTTCGAGCTGCCGGAGGTCGCCCCGGGTCTGTTCTCCGGGAACGTGACCATCACCCAGACCCTGAACACCGGCACGTCTCTGTTCGTCTCCACCCAGGACGACTCGATCCAGTTCTACTACCTCGACCCTCTGTGCGACGGGAACGGCAACGGGGTGCCGGGACAGACGGGGTTCGACAACCTGGACGGGGACGGGGTGATCTTCGACGCCGACAACTGCCCGTTCGACTACAACCCGGGCCAGGAGGACGCGGACGGCGACCTGCTGGGGGACATCTGCGACAACTGCCCGAACAACGCCAACGCGGACCAGGCGGATTCCGACGGTGACGCGGTCGGCGACGTGTGCGACCTGGACGATATCGACTTCGACGGAGTGGTGAACTCGCTGGACAACTGTCCGGACGTGTTCAACCCGCTGCAGACGCCCGCCGGCGGGGCCTCCGCAAGAGGGTCGGCATGCAACCAGAACACCGACCGGGACGCCGACGGCATCAACGACCGCCAGGACAACTGCGTGCGCACGCCGAACGCGGCCCAGACGGATCTGGACAGCGACGGCATCGGGGACGCCTGCGACGGCGACTGCGTCGGCGCGCGGGCCGATTCCCTTGCCACCGGCACCTGCAGCCGGTCGAGCGACATGCTCTGCGAGCTGGACACCGACTGTCCGACCTCCGGCGTCTGTCTCGAGGACCCGGAGACGGTCTGCACCGGCAGCGGTCCGCAGTGCACCTGCACGGACATCTCGCAGGAGACCTGCTCGCTGCTGGGGGTGGTCAACGAGGGCGCCTGCGGCAGCACCGACGACGACGTCGACATCGACGGGGTGACCGACGCCATCGACAACTGCCCGGTGGTCTTCAACGAGCCGATCGTCCCCGGGACGACCCGCCAGGCCGATTCCGATCGCGACGGCGTCGGAGACCAGTGCGACTCGATCTTCATGACGGACGGCGACAACAACGGGATCCCGGACGACGCGGTGTCGTTCGGAGTGCTGGTGAACTGCGGCAAGGTGCCGCTGCCGACGATCGTCGTCGAGGCGGTGAGCGTGGCCGACCTGAACGGCGACGGTGACATCTTCTGCGACGCCGGCGAGCAGTGCGAGATGACCTTGATCGTGTCGAACGCCGGACCGACCGACCTGACGGACGTCACGCTGCACCTCGGGACATCCGACGCCGACATCGAGTGCATCACCAAGCCGTCGGTGTTCATCGGCGACCTGCCGGTGGGCGCCAAGGTGGACACGGCCGACATCAGCGGCGCGCGCCGGCCGTTCGAGTTCACCGTGTCGGCGCTGACCGAGACGATCAACGCCTCCGAGCCGGCGCTGGGCGACTTCACGCTCGGGCTGACCTCCCAGGAGGCTCTCGGCACGGCGAATAGGGCCACCGTCCGGACCCTGCTCGATCTCGACCTGCCCGCAGGCGCCCAGCCGACGCTGGTCCCGGGCCCGGACGGCATCCCCGGGACGGCGGATGACGGGCTGATCGTCGAGAACTTCGACGTGGACCGCGACGGCAACGGCAAGGTCGACCTGAGCGACGGGAGGGACGGCGTCCCGAACGACACCATCGGCGTGACGGTCGGCACGGCCCCAGGCGGCCTGAACGCCCTCGAGGGGATCGGCTGCGGAGGCTACAAGGTCCCGCCGGAGGATCCGGGCTGCCGCATCGACCCGGACAACGACATGGACTGGCACATCCACTGTCCGACCGGGGCCTGCGATCCCACCTTCCACGTGGGGTCGACGACCGCGTTCAAGACGACTCCGGTCGACGGCGCGCTCGCCTTCTCAGGGGTGAACTCGCTGCACTGGGGACGGCACGTCGGCACGCAGCGGATCGAGGACACGACCAGCTTCCGCTCGCTGGCGGCGTTCATGGTGACGGTCAACCTCGACCCGCTGCCGCGCGGCGACCTGGAGCTGTCCTTCTTCCACATCGCGGACATGGAGGACAACAACGAGACCGACGTCCCGGAGGGCCAGGCGGTGGATTTCGGCGACGTGCACATCCGGGTGGACCGCAACTCGGACCCGATCGTGGACGACTGGGGCTTCTGGGACAAGCTGGCCCCGTTCGAGAACGTCTACGACCACATCCCTTACATCTGGAGCCACTGGGGCGCCATCACCACCTACTGCAACCTGACCCCGACCGACACCGGGACGGCGCCGCCGGCGCCGCGCGGCGTGCACGAGACCATGTGCTTCCCGCTGGGCGTTTACTCGCACTGCGGCACCGCCTGGGGAACCGACACGACCTTCCAGTGCCCGGGACCGGGATTCACGGGCCAGACGACGCCGTCGAGCGGGGCGCTGTGGGTGCGGAGCCGCTTCTCCCTGGCCAACTTCCTCGGTCAGCGCGTGCAGATCCGCTGGATCGCCCAGGGGTGGGAGTTCGACTTCGACAACCCGACGCAGGACTACCAGACGTACGGCCGCGGTTGGGACAACAGCGTGCACGACGACGGCTGGTGGGTGGACGACATCAACATCAGCGGAGCGATCGTGTCGCAGGCGACCCCGAGCGCCGACCCGGACACGCCGCCGCCGCCGTCCTGCCCGGATCCCGGCACCGAGTGCGACCCCGGCGTGGGCGACCACGGCTATGTCGTCAGCCTGATGGTGACCGACGGAAACGGCAACGGCGTGGTGGAGAGCGGCGAGACGATCCGGCTCGACGCGATCGGGACGACCAATCCGGGCGGATGCGCGGGCGGCGTGACGGAGTTCCGCTTCCTGAAGGACGGGGAGCTGGTTCAGGACTTCTCGTCGAACGCGTTCTTCCTGGACGCGCCCACGGCGGACGCCGTCTACCAGGTGCTGGCGCGCTGCAGCAACGCCCTGGCGTGCACCACGACGGCCGGCGGGATGCAGCACGTGGAGGTCTACTCCGGCGACGGCGCCGGGATCGTTCTGTCCGCGACCCACGACCGCGCGAGCGGGGTGACGACGCTGCGGTGGACCGCGCGGCCTCAGCTGGCGCCGATGAGCGGGTACGACGTGTTCGTCGGGACGGTGCCGCCGCCCGACGTCGGGCTGGGCACGCTGGCCAGCCTGACGTGCGATCTGCCGGCGGCGCCCGCGGGCACGGAGCTGACGGTGGCCACGAGCGCGGCGCCCCAGGTGGGGACGGCGCAGTACTTCCTCGTGGGGCACAGCAACCCCGACCCGGCCGCCCGGACGGCGCTCGGGAGGACCTCGGACGGGACGGCGCGGATCGCCGCGCAGGCGTGCCCGTAGTCGGGCCCCGGTCGCCTTCGCGGCAAGCCCGCGGCTCAGCCGCGCCAGGGGTTGCGGAAGACCCCCTCGATCCGGGGGTCATCCTCGGCGTAGCCGGTGCGCCTCGCCAGTATGCGCCGGAAGGACCTCTGTACCTCCGCCGGCAGGGGATCCACCTCGTGTCGGTCCAGCAGCTCCCTCATCCTCTCACGCGCGAGCTGCAGCTCGTCCTTGCCGCGGCGCCTCCAGTCGCCGTACGTGCCCCGGAAGCTGATCCTCGGCCAGTAGGCCCTGCCCGACCTGATGTACGCCATGGTGGCCGGATCGGACAGATGGTGGTTGGGGGAGTGGCCGACTCGGTGGATGGAGTCGACCATCAGCGACTGTCTGGTCACCTCGATCCCGCCGCGCACGTAGGTCAGGATCTCGCAGATCTCCTCGTCCAGCACCATCTGCGTGAGCGACAGCGTGTTGCCGTCGTTGAGGATGCCGATCCCGACAAGCAGGTCGCATCCCGATAGGGCGGCGGTCATCCCGGTCGCCATGTTCTCGTAGGCCGCCTGGATCCCCGGGACCTTGGCGTCTGAGCAGATACCGCCGGCCATGTAGGGCACGTCGTAGAAATCGGTCATCTGCTTGAAGGCCAGGTTCAGGACCAGGCCCTCCGGGGAGGCCGTGCTGGCCAGACTGGTCTTCATGTCGAGGGTCTCGGGCCCCGCCGGATAGATCATCGGCAGCCCCGGCTGCACCAGCTGATAGAGCACCAGTCCGCTCAGGAACTCGGCGTTGGTCGCGAGCAGCGTGCCGGCGACGGTGATCGGGGCGGTCGCTCCCTGCAGCGGCATCGGCCAGAAGACGATCGGGACCCACTCCTTCGCCAGCGCGATGCACGCCCCCGTCATCGCGTCGTCGTGCTTCAGCGGCGATACCGGGCAGGTCACCATGGAGAAAATCGGCCGGTCACGTCGTCTGCGCCGATCCCCGTCCACCGCGTCGATCATCTCCAGGATGTAGGGCACGTCCTCCGGATCCTGAACGCCCCCCACCATCTGGAAGTGCTTCGTCGACCACATGTACGACGCCGCCACCTCGAACAGGGCTCGTCTCTCCGTCGACGCGTCCGTCGGGAACACCGTGGACCAGATCACCTTCACGGGATCCAGCGCGTCCGCCAGCAGCGTGCTGAGGCACAGGTCGTGCAGCGTCGAGGGGCGGTGCTCGCCCGTCCTCTCGTCGATGGTGAAGGACGCCTGCCCGTCCGTCATGTGGTGCATCCGCTGCCCGTCGACGACCGCGTCGTGCCTGCCGTCGCGCGACGCCAGGGTGAACCTGCGCGGCGCGGTTCGGACGCACCTCTCCACCAGGTCGGGCTGGATCCAGGCGACCCCGGAGTCGCGATCGACCTTCTGGCCGTGAGCCTCGAGGATGTCCAGCGCCGTCCTGTTCTCATAGAGGACCCCGGTCTTCTCGAGGATCTCGAGGGAGCCCTCGTGGATCATCCGCACCTCCCGCTCGGTCAGCATGCCGGTCTTGGGCACGAGGCGCATCGGGATTCCTCCTTGCGGAACGGTCGGTTCGCGCTCGACCGATCACAGCACGGGGCCGCCCCGGGGTCAATCGTTTCGTGGGGTCCTCCCCTCGACGGGTATGCCGTAGCACAGTGGAGAACGCCCTACTTCAGTGCGGACCCTGACCTGTCAAGTCTTTCGAATTCAATGGGAAAATGCCCGACGAGCGTGCGGATGGGGGATATCGGGTCAGGGAGGGGTGAAG